>NZ_JBWKDK010000010.1:55784-197652 GCF_056436005.1 Streptomyces sp. NPDC043854 | reverse complement strand
CTTCTCTCTTTCCCTCTTTTCCGCCCCCCCCCCCCCCCCCCCCCCCCCCCCACCCCCCCCCCCCCCCCCCCCCCCCCCCCCCCCCCCCCCCCCCCCCCCCCCCCCCCCCCCCCCGCCACCCGGTCACCGGCCGTGCCGGGCGGGATCACTCGAACCGGTCGACCAGGGCGAACAGCTCCTCGTCGTCCACGTCGTCCAGATCCTCCTCGAACCGCTCGTCCGGCGTCGCCTCGGCCGGGGTCCCGCCGAGCATCCGGCGGAGCCGTGCCAGCGCCTCCGACTCGAGCCGCCCGTCGCGGATCAGCGTCTCCAGCCGGTCGAGGAGCGGTGTGGTCTGCCGGGCCGCCAGGACACCCCGTACGTACTCGGCCAGGGCGGCCGGGGTCGGGTGGTCGAACACCAGCGTGGTCGGCAGCCGTTCACCGGTGGTCGCCGCCAGCCGGTTGCGCAGCTCGACCGCCGTCAGCGAGTCGAAGCCCAGCTCGGTGAAGGACGCCTCGGCCGTGATCGCGGACACGTCCTCGTGTCCGAGCGCCGCGGCCACCTCGCGGCGGACCAGGTCGAGCACCGCGCCCGGCTGTTCCCACGCGACGCCGGGCGCCGCCCCGGCGGGCCCGGAGCCGCCGACCGGCGCGGCCGGGACCCGTACCGTGCGGGGCGCGAGGTCACGCAGCACCGCGGGCGGGTTCGCCGCGGCGCCGAGGACCGTACGGTCGACGCCGGTCACGGCGAACACCGCCTGCGCGGTCCCGGCGGACGCCGGTGTCGCGAGCCGTGCGGTCACGGCGTCGAAGGCGGCCAGCGCCTCCGGCTCCGCGATCGGCAGCAGCCCGAGCGCACGGATCCGCCGCAGGTCCGCGTCGGACAGCCCGCCGCCCATCCCGGTCTCCCACAGCCCCCACGCCAGCGAGACCGAAGGCAGACCGAGCGCCCGGCGGTGCTCCGCCAGTGCGTCCAGGAAGGTGTTGCCCGCCGCGTAGTTCGCCTGTCCGGCCGTGCCCAGCAGACCGGCGATCGACGAGAACAGCACCAGGGGCTTCTCCCCGGCCAATTCGTGCAGGTGCCAGGCGGCGTCGATCTTGGGCCGGAGGACGGTGTCGACCTGCTCGGGGGTGAGCCCGTCGAGCGTGCCGTCGGACAGCGTGCCGGCGACGTGGACGAAGGCGGCCGGGCGGTGGCGGTCCACGAGTGCGGCCAGCGCCTCGCGGTCGGTGGCGTCGCACGCCGCCGCGACGACCTCGACGCCCTCTCCCGCGCCCTCGATCAGCGGGGCCGTCCCGCTCCGGCTGACCAGCAGCAGCGACCGGACGCCGTGCCGCTCCACCAGATGCCTGGCGACCACCGCGCCGAGCGCACCGCTCGCGCCCGTGATCATGACGGGGCCCCGGCCCCAGCGGCCGTCGGCGCTCCGCCCGCCGTCCTCCCCGGGTCCGGAGTCGACGGCCGGCCGGTGCCGGACCAGGCGCGGGACCAGGACCTCCCCGTCGGCGATCCGCAGCTGCGTCTCGTCGCCGAGGCCGGCCCCGGCCGAGGCGAGCACCTTCGCGACGGCGTCCCGGACGTCGCCGGTGCCGTCCCAGTCCGGACGGTCCACCAGCAGGAACCGGCCGGGGTGTTCCGTCGCCGCGCTGAGGACCAGTCCGCGGACACCGGCGTGGGCCAGGTCGGCGCCCACCACGACGGCGAGCCTTCCGGTGTCCTGCGACGTCAGCCGGTCCCGCAGCACACCGAGGGTGTGGTGGACGGCCCGCCGGGCGCGCTCCGGCAGGTCACCCGGACCGGACGCGACCTGCACCACCTCGAAGGCGGTGGCGTCGTCCGGCGTACCGGGTGCTGCCGCCGGCGCGTCGAGGCCGCGCCAGACCGGTGTGAACACCAGCTTCGCGCCGGCCTGGACGCCGGCCGGGAGGCCGGTGAGCGGGCGCAGCACGAGCTCGTCCACCTCGACGAGGACGTGTCCGTCCCGGTCGGTGACCAGAAGCCGCACGGACTCCGGGCCGGTGGGGGTGATCCGGGCCCGCAGAACCGTGCCGTCGGACGTGGCGGCACCCGCGTGGATGCGCACCCCGGACCACGCGAACGGCAGCGCGGCCGGGCGGGTGCCGTCGGCGACCCCGGGCAGCAGCGGGTGCAGGACCGCGTCGAGCAGGGCCGGGTGGACGGCGAAGCCCTCCGTGTCCTGTACCGCGCCCACCTCGGCGAACAGCTCCTCGCCGCGGCGCCACAGGGACCGCAGCCCCTGGAAGGCGGGGCCGTACGCGTAGCCGTGCTCGGCGACGCGCTCGTACATCCCGTCGAGGTCGATCTCCGTCAGGCCCTCCGGCCACGGCGCGGCCTGCGCCGGAGCCCGGTGCGCGCGGGCGTCGAGCCTGCCCACGGCGTGCCTGGTCCAGGGCAGGTCGCCGCTGTCGTCGTCCTCGCTCCGGGAGAAGAGCGTGATCTCGGTGCCGTCCACCACCATCTGGAGGGCGAGCGCACCGGTTTCCGGGACGACCACCGGCTCGACCACGGTGAACTGCTCCAACGCTCCCGCGGTCGCGGCCAGTTCGACCAGGGCGGTACCGGGCACGATCACGGCGTCCCGGACCCGGTGGCCGGCCAGCCAGCCGTGGGCGGCGAGGGAGAGCCGGCCGGTCGACACGGTGACGCCCCCGCCGTCCGGCCCGCCCGTGGCGAGGTCGACCGCGGCCCCCAGCAAGGGGTGGTGGGCGGAGCGCAGACCGGCGCCGGACAGGTCGGTCCGGCCGGACGGGGTGAGCCAGAACCGCTTGTGCTGGAACGCGTAGGTCGGCACGTCGACGTGGTCCGCACCCGGGAAGACGGCGCGCCAGTCGGGCTCGACACCGCGGGTGAACAGGATGCCGAGGGCCGCCGCGACGGTCTCCGGTTCGGGCTTGCCGGCCCGCAGCAGCGGCACGCCGGCCGGGTTGTCGGCCTCGTCGGCGGGGAAGCCGGCCGCGATCATGCCGGTGAGCACCGCGTCGGGGCCCACTTCGAGCACCGTGCGCACGCCCTCCTCACGCGCGGTCAGCACGGCGTCGTGGAAGCGGACGGTGGCCCGGACCTGGTTCACCCAGTACTCCGGGTCGGTCCACTGCGCGGCCTGCCCGCCGGTGGCCGTGGACAGCGCGGGTATCGCCGGGGCGCGGTAGGTGAGCTCCCGGGCGACGGCCCGGAAGCCGTCCAGCATCGGCTCCATGAGCGGCGAGTGGAAGGCGTGGCTGACCGAGAGCCGCTTCGTGCGCCGTCCCCGGGCCGTGAACTCCTCCGCCACGAAGGAGAGCAGCGCTTCCTCCGCGCCGGACAGCACGAGGGAGGCGGGGCCGTTGACGGCGGCGATCGTCACGCCGGCGGGCAGTTCCCGCCCGTCCAGCTCGGTGGCGCTCGCCTCGACGGCGACCATCGCCCCGCCGCGCGGGAGGGCCTGCATGAGGCCGCCGCGGGCGGCGACCAGCCTGGCCGCGTCGGGCAGCGAGAGCACCCCGGCGACGTGGGCGGCGGCCAGCTCGCCGACGGAGTGGCCGAGCACCAGGTCCGGCCGGACTCCCCAGGACTCCATCAGGCGGAACAGCGCGACCTCGACGGCGAACAGCGCGGGCTGCGCCGTGCCGGTCTCGTCCAGGTCCTTCCCGGTGGCGATCGCCTCCCGGACGGCCTCGCCGAGTCCGTCGCCGAAGTGGGCGCAGACCTCGTCGAACGCGCTCGCGAAGACGGGGTGGGCGGTGCCCAGTTCGAGCCCCATGCCGACGCGCTGGGCGCCCTGTCCGGTGAAGGCGAAGGCGAGCCTGCCGCCCGCCGCCCGCACCGGGACCGCGTTCCGGAGCGCGGCCGCGCTGGTCGCCGCCGCGCGGTACGGCAGCGCGGTACGGGTGGCCAGGGTGAAGGACTCGTCCGCCGTGGCCAGGGCGGCGACCCGCTCCGCCTGCTCGGTGAGCGCCTGCGGGGTACGGGCGGAGAGGACCCACGGAAGCGGGGGCACCGCGGTCCCGGCCGGGGTCCCGGGGGCCGGAGCCGGTACGGCGTCCGCCTCCTCGATGATCACATGGGCGTTGGTGCCGCCGAAGCCGAAGGAGGACACGCCGGCCCGGCGGGGGCGCTCCCCGCGCGGCCACGGGCGGGCCCGGTCCAGCAGTTCGACCTTGCCCTGCGACCAGTCGACGTGCCGGGACGGGGTGCCCACGTGCAACGTGGCCGGGGCGATGCCGTGCCGCATGGCCTGGACGACCTTGATGATCCCGCCGACGCCCGCGGCCGCCTGGGCGTGCCCGATGTTCGACTTCAGCGAGCCCATCAGCACGGGCGTCTCCCGGTCGCGGCCGTAGGCGGCCATGACGGCGTGGGCCTCGATCGGGTCACCGAGCCTGGTCCCCGTGCCGTGCGCCTCCACCAGGTCGACATCGGCCGGACCGAGGTCGGCGGAGTCGAGCGCGGCCCGGATCACCCGCTCCTGGGCGGGACCGTTCGGCGCGGTGAGTCCGTTCGAGGCGCCGTCGGAGTTGACCGCGGAGCCGCGCAGGACGGCCAGGATCCGGTGCCCGTTGCGCCGGGCGTCCGACAGCTTCTCCAGCACCAGCATGCCGGAACCCTCGGACCAGCCGGTGCCGTCGGCGTCGTCGGAGAACGACTTGCACCGGCCGTCCTCGGACAGCCCGCGCAGCCGGGAGAACTCCACGAAGGCCGTGGGTGTCGACATCACCGTCGCGCCGCCCGCCACCGCGAGCTCGCACTCCCCGCGCCGCAGCGCGCTCGCGGCCAGGTGGACGGCGACCAGCGAGGACGAGCAGGCGGTGTCCACGGTGAGGGTCGGCCCCTCGAACCCGAAGGTGTAGGCGAGCCGGCCGGAGGCGATGCTGCCCGCGCTGCCGCTGTAGAGGTATCCCTGCACGCCGTCGGAGGGCAGGTCCGGCCGCGATCCGTAGTCGCTGTACATGACGCCGACGAAGACTCCGGTCCGGCTGCCGCGCAGGGTCTGCGGCTCCAGGCCGGCGTGCTCCACCGCCTCCCAGGTCGTCTCCAGGAGCTGCCGCTGCTGCGGGTCGAGCGCCGACGCCTCCCGGGGCGACAGACCGAAGAACTCGGCGTCGAAGAGGTCGGCGTCGTGCAGGAAGCCGCCGCGGCGGGTGGTGGAGGTGCCGGGGTGGTCCGGGTCCGGGTGGTACAGGTCGGCGGGCCAGCCCCGGTTCACCGGGAACTCCGAGGTGGCGTCACGGCCGTCGGCGACCAGCTGCCACAGGTCCTGGGGCGAGGCGACCCCGCCCGGGTACCGGCAGGCCATGCCGACGATCGCGATCGGCTCGTCATGGCCGTCGGCAGCGGTCTCCGGCCGCCCGCCGGCGCGTGCGCCGCGGGGGGAGGACTGCTCCTCGGCCGCGCCGAGGCTCCACAGGTGCGCGGCCAGCGCGGCCGGGGTGGGGTGGTCGAAGACGACCGTGGCGGACAGCCTGCGTCCGATCGCAGTGCCGAGCTGGTTGCGCAGTTCAACGGCCATGAGCGAGTCGAAGCCGAGTTCGCTGAAGGAGCGCTGCTCGTCGACCTCGCCCGGACCGTCGTACCCCAGGACCGCGGCCACCTGCCGGCGGACGGCGTCCTGGAGACCGGCGCGGTCGAGCTCCGGGGCCGGGGCGGTGTCGGCTCCCGGTGCCGCGGGGGCGCCGACCCGCGCGGGCGTCGCGGTCGTGGCCGGTCCGGCCAGATCGCGCAGCACGCCGGGGAGGTCCGCCCGGCCGCGCAGGGCCGACCGGTCGAACCGGGTCAGGGCCAGGACGGGCGAGCCGGCGCCGGTGAGCCGCGGGAGGGCGGCGTCGAACAGGGCGAGCGCCTCGGCGGTGTCCAGGGGACGCAGTCCCGTGCGGGCGAGCCGCTGGACGTCGACCTCGGTCAGCTGCCCCGAGATGCCGCTGCTCTCGGCCCACAGCCCCCAGGCGAGGGAGACCGCCGGCAGGCCGAGGGCCCGGCGGTGCTCGCTGAGGGCGTCCAGGAACGTGTTGCCCGCCGCGTAGTTGGCCTGGCCCGCGGTGCCGAGCAGGCCCGCCACCGACGAGTACAGCACCAGGGGCCGGTCACCGGCCAGCTCGTGCAGGTGCCAGGCCGCGTCCACCTTCGGCAGCAGGACGGAGTCGAGCTGCTCGGTGGTGAGGCCCGTCAGGGTGGCGTCGGCGTTGATGCCCGCGGTGTGCACCACCGCGGCCGGCCGGTGCGCGGAGAACACCCCTTCCAGGGCCTGCCGGTCGCTCACGTCGGCGGCCACGAGGCTCACGTCGGCGCCGAGGCCGACCAGCTCCTCGCGGAGCGCGGCGGCGCCGGGAGCGGCCTCGCCGCGGCGGCTGACCAGCACCAGGCTGCGCGCGCCGTGCCGGACGACCAGGTGGCGGGCCAGGACCGATCCGAGGGTTCCGGTCGCGCCGGTGATCAGCACCGGGCCCGCGCTCCAGTCGACCGGGGCGTCCGGGGCGTCCGGGGCGGTCGCCGCGGCACCGGCCGGCCGGGCGAGCCGGGGCAGCAGTGTCGCGCCGTCCCGGATCGCGACCTCCGGCTCCGGGGAGCGCAGGGCGGCCTCGAGCCGTCCCTCGGTCGCCGATCCGTCGGCCTCGATCAGCTGGAACCTGCCGGGGTTCTCCGACTGGGCGCTGCGGACGAGTCCGCGTACCGCGGCGTGCGACAGATCGGGGCGGATCACGAAGGCGTGCCGGCGCTCGTCCGTTCCGGCCAGGATCTCCCTGAGCTCGCCGAGGACGGAGTGCACCGCCGCCCTGGCCGCCGCCGCGACGTCCCGCTCCTCGTCCTGCGCCGCGGAGAGCGCCGCGGCGACGTGGTGCGGCACGGCCGGTTCGGCGGCCGCGCCGGTTCCGGCGGCCTCCCGCCAGACCAGGGTGTGCATCCCGGAGGGCACGTGGCTTCCCCCGAGGGGCAGCAGCGCCAGTTCCTCCACCGTCAGCACGGCCGCGCCCTCCTGGTCGTGGACGGCCAGCCGCGCCGTGCCGCCGTTCACCGTGACCGCGGCCCTCAGGGCCGTGGCGCCGGTCCCGTGCCGGGTGACCCCGGTCCAGGAGAAGGGCAGCACCGGCTGGGCGTCGGCGTCGACCACGCCGGGGAGCAGGACGTGCAGAACCGCGTCGAGCAGGGCCGGGTGCACGCCGAACCGGCCCGCCTCGGTCCGGTACCGCTGCGGGAGTTCCACCTCGACGTGGCGGTGGTCGCCGTCGAGGTGCACCGACCGGAGGTTGCGGAAGGCGGGGCCGTAGTCGTAGCCGTGCTCGCTCAGCCGCTGGTACACGCCGTCGAGGTCGACCTCGGTGCCGGCCCGTTCGGGCGCCGGCTCCGGCAGGTGCCGTTCGGGGACGACGGTGCCGTGGGCGTGCTGTGTCCACCCGGTCTCCTCGCCGGTCCCGGGGCCGGCGGGGCGGGAGTGGATCACGACGGCGCGACCGCCGGTCGCGTCGGCGGCCCCGACCCGGACCTGCACCGTGGCGGCGCCGTCCTCCGGCACGACCAGGGGTGTGGTGAGGGTCAGTTCGGCGACGGTCGGGCAGTCCAGCCGCTCGCCGGCGTACAGGGCCATGTCCAGCAGCGCCGTGCCGGGTACGACGACGTCGCCGCGGACGCGGTGGTCGCCGGCCCATCCGGTGGCGGCGATCTCGCCGCTCAGCAGGGTCGCGCCGTCGACGAGCTCCACCACCGTGCCCAGCAGCGGATGCGCCGAGGACGGGTTCTCCAGCCAGTACCGCCGGTGCTGGAAGGGATAGCGGGGCAGCGGGACGTGGACGCCCGCCGGGACCAGTGCCGTCCAGTCGACCTCCACGCCCCGCACGTGCAGGGCGGCGAGCGCGCCGAAGGCGGTCTCCACGTCGTCGCGGCCGGAGCGGAGCAGCGCCGCGCGGACACCGGTGTCGGCGGCACCGGTCTCCTCCTCGGCGAGCGCCTGGGAGACCATCGCGGTGAGCACCGCGTCCGGACCGAGCTCGACGAACTCGGTGACGCCGTCGCGTCGCAGGGTGCGCACTCCGTCGAGGAAGCGGACGGCCCGGCGGACGTGGGTCACCCAGTAGTCCGGTGAAGTCAGCTGCTCCGCGGTGGCGATCTCACCGGTCACGTTCGAGACGACCGGTATCCGCGGCTCGTGGAACGTGACGGTGTCCAGGGCCTCCCGGAAGCCGGCCAGCACCCCGTCCATGTGCGCCGAGTGGAAGGCGTGGCTGACGGTGAGCCGGCGGGTGCGCCGGCCGCGGCCGGCCCAGTGCTCGGCCATCGCGGCCACGGCGGTGTCGTCGCCGGAGACCACGACGGCACGCGGGCCGTTCACCGCGGCGACGGACGCGCCGGCCACGAGCGAGTCGAGCACCTCCGCCTCGGTGGCCTCCAGCGCCGCCATCGCGCCGTCGTCGCGGGCGGACTGCATCGCGGCGCCGCGTGCGACGACCAGGCGGCAGGCGTCGGTGAGGTCGAAGACGCCGGCCACGTGCGCCGCAGCCACCTCGCCGACCGAGTGCCCGAGCAGGTAGTCCGGGGTGATGCCGTGGTGCTCCGCGAACCGGTGGAGCGCCACCTCCACGGCGAACAGCGCGGCCTGGGTGTAGGCGGTCCGGTCGAGGGAGGCCGCTTCCGGGCTGCCGGGTTCGGCGAACACGAGCTCGGCCAGCGGCCGGCCGAGCAGCGGGTCGAGGTGCGCGCACACCTCGTCGAACGCGGCCCGGTAGACGGCGGAGCGCTCGTACAGCTCCCGTCCCATGCCGGGGCGCTGCGCGCCCTGTCCGGTGAAGAGGAAGGCCGTCGCGCCGCGGCCCGTCCCGTTGCCGCGCACCGCGCCGGGGCCGCCGGACGTGCCCGCGGCGACGGCGTCGAGACCGCGCAGCAGCGCGTCCCGGTCGGCGCCGAGCACGACGGCCCGCCGGTCGAGCCGGGCGCGCCGGGTGGCCAGGGTGCCCGCGACGTCGGCCGGATCGAGGTCCGGGTTCGCGTCGAGGTGGGCGCGGAGCTCCGCGGCCCGGGTCCGCAGGGCGTCCTCGCTCCGGGCCGACAACAGCAGCGGCAGGGTCGGCGAGGCGGCCCTCGACGGCTCGCCGGACGCGGGGAGGGCGGCCGGCGTGCGGGTGGGCCGCGGCGCCGTCTCGCCCTGTTCCAGGATCACGTGGGCGTTGGTGCCGCTGATACCGAAGGCGGAGACGGCGGCGCGGCGCGGCCGGTCGAGCTCCGGCCAGTCCCGCTCCTCGGCGAGCAGCTCGATGGCGCCGGCCGACCAGTCCACGTGCGGTGACGGTTCGCCGAGGTGCAGGGTGCGCGGCTGGATGCCGTGGCGCAGCGCCTGGACCATCTTGATCACGCCGCCGACTCCGGCGGCCGCCTGGGCGTGTCCGAGGTTCGACTTCAGCGAGCCGAGGCGGGCCGGTTCCTCGCGCTCCTGCCCGTAGGTGGCGAGCAGGGCCTGCGCCTCGATCGGGTCGCCGAGCCGGGTGCCGGTGCCGTGGGCCTCGATGAGGTCGACGTCGGCGCCGGACAGGCCGGCGTCGGCGAGGGCGGAGCGGATGACCCGCTCCTGGGAGGGGCCGTTGGGGGCGGTCAGGCCGTTCGAGGCGCCGTCGGAGTTGACCGCCGAACCGCGGAGCACGGCCAGGACCTGGTGCCCGTTGCGGCGGGCGTCCTCCAGCCGCTCCACGAGGAGCAGGCCGACGCCCTCCGACCAGCCGGTGCCGTCGGCCCCGGCCGAGAACGACTTGCAGCGGCCGTCCGCGGAGAGGCCGTTCTGGCGGGAGAACTCGACGAACGTGCTCGGTCCCGCCATCACGGTGACGCCGCCCGCGAGGGCCAGGTCGACCTCGCCCGAGCGCAGCGCGTTCGCGGCGAGGTGGAGCGCGACCAGCGACGACGAGCAGGCCGTGTCGACCGTGATCGCCGGTCCTTCGAGACCGTAGACGTACGCCAGGCGTCCGGAGATCACGCTGGAGGTGTTGCCCGCCAGCAGGAAGCCCTCGACCTCCCGCGGGGTGGCCGGGAGCCGCGAGGCGTAGTCGTCGTACATGACGCCGGTGAAGACGCCGGTGCGGCTGCCGCGCAGGCCCGTCGGATCGATGCCGGCGTCCTCGAACGTCTCCCAGGCCGTTTCGAGGAGGAGGCGCTGCTGCGGGTCGGTGGCCAGGGCCTCGCGCGGTGACATGTCGAAGAACGCCGCGTCGAAGAGGTCCGCGTCGTGCAGGAACCCGCCGTGCCGGGTGTAGCTGGTGCCGGAGTGGTTCGGGTCGGGGTGGTAGAGCCGGTCGAGGTCCCATCCCCGGTTGGTCGGGAACTCGGAGATCGCGTCCCGTCCGTCGAGGACGAGCCGCCACAGGTCGTCGGCCGAGCGGACCCCGCCGGGGTAGCGGCAGGCCATGCCGACGATGGCGATGGGTTCGTCGGTACGGGTCCTCGCCTTGGCGGCCCGCCGCGCACCGCCGGGCCGCTGCCCGGCCGGGGCCTTGGCCGAGTCCTCGGCGAGGAAGACGGCCAGCGCCTCGGGCGTGGGGTGGTCGAAGACGAGGGTGGCCGGCAGCCGGCGTCCGGTGGCGGCGTTCAGCCGGTTGCGCAGGTCGACGCCGGCCAGCGAGTCGAAGCCCTGCTCGCGGAACGCCTTGCTGAGGTCGAGCGAGCCGGGGTTCGGCAGTCCGAGCACGGCGGCGGTGTTCGCCCGGACGAGGTCCCTGGCCTGCTTCTCGGTGAGGACCTCGCCCGTCCGCGCGGCGGGTGCCGTCGCCGCCGGCTTCCGGCGCCGCCTGACCAGCCCGCCGAGCACGGCCGGCACCGGGCCGGTGCCCGTGATCCCGGACGGTCGCAGGGCGGCGGGGACCGGCAGGGCCGCGTCCCCGGTCACCGCCCGGTCGAACAGGGCGAGGCCCTGCCCGGCGGTGAGCGGTGCCACGCCGCTCCTGGTCCAGCGGCCGAGGTCGGCCTCCCCGAGGGACTGGCCCATGCCCTCCTGCCACAGGCCCCAGGCCAGCGACGTCCCGGGCAGCCCCTCGGCCCGGCGGTGCGCCGCCAGGGCGTCCAGATAGGCGTTGGCGGCGGCGTAGTTGGCCTGGCCGGCCGTGCCGAGCAGACCGGAGATGGAGGAGAACAGGACGAAGGCGTCGAGCCGCAGGTGCGCGGTCAGCTCGTGCAGGTGGCGTGCGGCGTCCGCCTTGACGGCCATGACCGTGCGGACGCGCTCCTCGGTGAGCGCGGTGATCGTGGCGTCGTCGAGGACGCCGGCGGTGTGGACGACCGCGGTCAGCGGTGCGTCGTCCGGTACGGAGGCGACCAGCCGGGCCAGCGCCTCGCGGTCGGTCACGTCCAGGGCGACGACGCGCACGCCGTCGAGCTCCGCCAGCAGTTCGGCGGCGCCGGGGGCGTCCGGGCCGCGGCGGCTGACCAGCAGGAGGTTCCGCAGGCCGTGCCGGTGGTGGAGGTGCCGGGCGATGAGCGCGCCGAGGCCGCCGGTGCCGCCGGTGATCAGCACGGTGCCGGCAGGGTCCCAGCCGAGGCCGGGCTCGACCGCGTCGGGCGCATCGGTGCCGGCCGGGTCGGTGCCGGCCGCATCGGTGCCGGCGGGCCGGGCGGCCCTGGCCAGGCGGGGCACCAGGAGGGCGCCGTCCCGGAGGGCGAGCTGCGGCTCCCCCGTCCGCACCGCCGCGTCGAGCGCGGCGTCCGCGTCCGGCCCGACGGCGCTGCCGTCGACGTCGACCACGACGATCTGGTCCGGGTACTCGCTCTGCGCGGTGCGCACCAGGCCCCAGACCGAGGCGGCGGCCGGGTCGGCGACCGCTTCGCCCGCCGCGACGGCCACGGCGTTCCGGGTGACCAGGACGAGTCGCTCGTGCGGCTCGTGCGCGCCGGCCGCCCACTCCTGGACGCTCCCCAGCGCTCGCGTGACGGCGGCCGCCGGATCCTCGCTCCGGGCGACCTCGACGACGGTGGGCAGGAGGGCGTCGTCGCCGGACGCGTCCGCTCCGGCGTCCTTGCGCTGCCACACCAGCTCGTACATGGGGGGCGCGCCGGCGTCGCTCGGGGCCGCCGTCCGCAGGGTCAGTCCGTCGACGGTCGTCACCGCAGCGCCCGTGGCGTCGGCGAGCAGGAGCTCGTAGGTGTCGCCTCCGGTGGGGGTGAGGCGGGCCCGGAGCTCCGTGCCGCCGACGGCCCCCGGGTGCGCCCGTACCCCGCTCCAGACGAACGGAAGGCGCATGCCCTCCCCGCCGTCGACGAGGCCCAGCACGATCGGGTGCAGTACGGCGTCGGCCAGCGCCGGGTGCAGCAGGAACCCGGTCTCCGCGCCGAGGTGCCCGTCCGGGAGCCGTACCTCCGCGTAGAGGGTGTCCCCGTCCCGGTACACGGTCCGCAGCCCGCGGAACGGCCCGTCGTAGTGGTAGCCCCGCTCGGCGAGGCGCTCGTAGGCGTCGTCGACCGGTACGAGGTCCCCGGCCGGCGGCCACTCCAGCCGGTCG
Organism: Streptomyces sp. NPDC043854; assembly: GCF_056436005.1. Classification (NCBI taxonomy): domain Bacteria; kingdom Bacillati; phylum Actinomycetota; class Actinomycetes; order Kitasatosporales; family Streptomycetaceae; genus Streptomyces; species Streptomyces sp. NPDC043854. The sequence continues at coordinate 185,209 of NZ_JBWKDK010000010.1, read as the reverse complement.
GCGGAGCCGAGGGCGGGGCCGGGATCGGCGTCCAGGAGCAGCCCGGACGCGTGCCGGGTCCACTCCTGCTCGCCCTCGCGGCGCGAGTGGATGGTCAACCGCCGCTCGTGCACGGTGACCTGGAGGGTGACCGAGCCGGTGGGCGGGAGGGCGAGCGGGCTCTCCAGCGTCAGGTCCACGACCTCGGGCAGGCCGACGCGTTCGCCCGCGAACAGCGCCAGGTCCAGGAACGCGGTCCCGGGCAGCAGCGCGGAGTCGCCGATCACGTGTCCGGAGAGCCACGGCTGCTCCGCGAGCGAGACGGTGCCGGCCAGCACCACGTCGTCCCGGTCGACGAGCTCCACCACCGAGTCGAGCAGCGGATGCCCCGCGGTGCCGCGCACCGGGCGCGGCGGCAGCCAGTACCGGTCCCGGCGGAAGGGGTGGGTGGGCTCGACGCCGCGGACCCGGTCCAGGCCCGACCGGAGGACGTCCGGCTCGGCACCGGTGGACCTGCCGAGCGGAACGACCCGGGTGATGCCGGCGGAGCGGATGAGCGGGGTCAGCGCGGCGGACGGGCCTGCTTCGGCGAACACGGCGGCACCGGCGGCGCGCAGGGCCGTGACGGCGTCGTGGAACCGCACGGTGCCGCGGATCTGACCGACCCAGTGCTCCGCGTACCCGGAGACGTCGGCGGGCAGCGGCCGCCCGGTCACGGTGGAGATCACCGGGATCCGCGGCGGTGCGTAGGCGATCGACTCCGCCACCGCGCGGAACTCGTCGAGCACGTCGTCCATGTGCGGGGAGTGGAAGGCATGACTGACCGTCAGCCGGGTGACCCTGCGCCCCCGTTCGTGCCATCCGGCGGCGACGGTCTCGGCGGCTTCGGCGTCCCCGGCGATCACCACCGACACGGGCCCGTTCACCGCGGCCACCACGACCCCGTCGACCAGGGTCCCGGTGATCTCGGCCTCGGTGGCCTCCACGGCGATCATCGCGCCGCCGGAGCGGGCCTGCTGCATCAGGCGGCCGCGGGCCGCGACCAGTTCGGCGGCGTCCTCCAGGGAGAACACCCCGGCCACGTACGCGGCCGCCAGCTCGCCGATGGAGTGGCCGGCGAGCATGTCGGCGACCAGGCCGCCCTCGGCGGCCGCCTCGGCGAGCGCCACCTCGAAGGCGAACAGCGCCGGCTGGGTGTAGCGCGTCTGGTTCAGCTCCGGGTCGGCGCCGAACATCAGCTCCTTCAGGGGCCGGTCCAGATGCGGGTCGAAGGCGGCGCACACCTCGTCGAGGACCCGCGCGAAGACCGGGGACTCCTCGTACAGTTCCCGGCCCATCCCGGCCCGCTGCGCACCCTGGCCGGTGAAGACCAGCGCGGTCGGGGTCCGCTCCCCCTGTTCGAGGACGACGTGGGCGTTCGTGCCGCTGATGCCGAACGCGGAGACGGCGGCGCGCATCGGCCGGCCCGCCCGCTGCCACGGCCTGGCCTGCGTCAGCAGCTCGACCCGCCCGGAGGTCCAGTCGACGCGCGTGGTCGGGACCTCGGCGTGCAGCGTGCGCGGCAGCACCTCGTGCCGCATGGCCTGCACGACCTTGATCACGCCGGCGACGCCGGCCGCCGCCTGGGTGTGGCCGATGTTCGACTTCAACGAGCCGAGGTGGAGCGGCGTGTCACGGTCCTGCCCGTACGTGGCGAGGATCGCCTCGGCCTCGATCGGGTCGCCGAGCGAGGTGCCGGTGCCGTGCGCCTCCAGCAGGTCCACGTCGTCGCCGGTCAGGCCGGCATCGTCCAGCGCGGTGGTGATCAGCCGCTGCTGGGACAGACCGCTGGGCGCGGTCAGCCCGTTGGAGGAGCCGTCGGAGTTGATCGCGCTGCCCCGGATCACGGCGAGGACGGGGTGTCCGTTCCGCCGGGCGTCCGACAGGCGTTCGAGGACCAGCATGCCCACGCCCTCGGCCCATCCGGTTCCGTCGGCCTCGTCCGAGAAGGGCTTGCACCGCCCGTCGGCGGCCAGGCCGTGCTGCCGGGAGAACTCCTCGAACATGCCGGGGGTGGCCATCACGGTCACACCGCCGGCGAGCGCCGTCGACGCCTCGCCGGCGCGCAGGGCGCGGATCGCCAGGTGCAGGGCGACGAGCGAGGACGAGCAGGCCGTGTCCACGGTGAGCGTCGGCCCCACGAACCCGAGCTGGTAGGCGATCCGGCCCGACAGCACGCTGGTCGCGGTCCCGGTCAGCACGTAGCCGGCGACGTCGTCGCCCGCCTCGTGCATCCGGGGACCGTAGTCGGAGGCGGTGCCGCCGACGAAGACGCCGGTACGGCTGCCCCGGAGCGACTTCGGGTCGATCCCGGCGCGCTCCAGGGCCTCCCAGGAGGTCTGGAGGAGCAGCCGCTGCTGCGGGTCCATGGCCAGCGCCTCGCGGGGCGAGATGCCGAAGAACCCCGGGTCGAACTCGGCGGCGCCGGTGAGGAATCCGCCGACCCGGGAATAGCCCTCGCCGGGCGTCCAGCCGCGGTCGTGCGGGAACGGGCCGATCACGTCCCGCTGTTCGCAGACCACGCGCCACAGGTCCTCGGGCGTCTCGATGCCGCCGGGGAAGCGGCAGGCCATGCCGACGATGGCGACCGCGTCCTCGTCCTCGCCCCGGCCGGCGGGGGCGTCGGCCCGCCGGGACGCGCCGGCCGTGTACGGGCTCAGCGGCCGGGCGACCGGGTCGATCCCGGTCTCGGTGAAGTAGGCGATCAGCTCCTGCGGCGTCGGGTAGTCGAACAGCAGGCCGCTGGAGAGCGCCCGCCCGGTCGCGACGGACAGGCGTTCGATGAGCGCCACGGTCATCAGCGACGAGAACCCGAGGTCGCGGAAGTTGGTGTCCAGCTCGACGCCGTCCGCGTCGGCGGCGCCGATCGCCGCCGCCACCTCCGCCTTGACCAGGGCGGCCGCGTCCGTGGCCGCCGCGGCGCCGGCGCTCCCGGTGCCCGGCTCCGCGGTCCGGTGCTCGCCGGTCCAGTACCGCTCGCGCTGGAAGGGGTAGGCCGGCAGCCTCACCCGGCCGGCGCGGACGTCCGCGTACGCCGCGCTCCAGTCGACGTCCGCGCCGTTCACGAACGCGGCCGCGAGGTCGGCGAGCTCTCCGCCCGGGGTGTCGGTCCCGCGGCCGGCCTCGGCGGCGGGGGGCTCGCCGGCGGCCGCCGCCACGATCACGTGCGGCGCGGGCCTGCCGCTCGCCAGCGCGTCGAGGCCGCTGCGCAGCTGCTCGGCGTCGGAGGCGAGGACGACGGCCCGGTGGCGGAACGCCGTCCGGGTCGTCGCCAGGGAGAACCCGAGGTCGTGCGCGGTGTGCCCGGTGTCCCGCAGCAGGGCGGCGTGGGCCCGCAGCGCGGCCGGGGTCCGGCCCGAGACGGGAACGGGGACGAGACGGGTGTCCGCGGGGGCGGTCGCGCCCGCGGGCGCGGCGGCGTCGGCGGTCACGACGGCAGTCGCGACGGCGGCGGCCGGCGGTTCGGCCAGGACCACATGGGCGTTCGTGCCGCCCATGCCGAACGAGGAGATACCGGCGATCAGCGGGCGCTCCGGGTGCGGCCAGTCGGCGAGGGCCGTGTTGACCCGCAGCCCGAGGGCGTCGAGCGGGATGTCCGGGTTGGGCGTCTCGAAGTTCAGGCTCGCCGGGAGGCGCCGGTTCCTGATGGCGAGCACGGTCTTGAGCAGGCCGGTGATCCCGGCGGCGCCTTCAAGGTGCCCGATGTTGGTCTTGACCGAACCCACGAGCAGCGGGTCCTCGCCGCCGGCGGCCGCGTCCGTCCCGCGCCCCGCGAAGACGGCGCCCAGCGAGGCCGCCTCGACGGGGTCGCCGACCGGGGTGCCGGTGCCGTGCAGTTCCACGTACTGCACCTGGTCGGGAGCGACGTCGGCTCGCCGCAGCGCGGCCCGGATCACGCGCTCCTGCGCCTGCGGGCTGGGCACGGTCAGGCCGGGCGTGGCGCCGTCGTTGTTGACGGCGCTGCCGCGGATCACCGCGTAGACGTCGTCGCCGTCGGCGAGGGCCGCCGACAGCGGCTTGAGGACCAGGACGACGGCGCCCTCGCCCCGGACGTATCCGTTGGCCCTGGCGTCGAAGACGTAGCTGTGGCCGTCGGGCGACAGGCCGCCGAACCGCCTGGCTCCGAGGGCCCCCTCGGCGAGGAGGTTGAGGTTCACGCCGGCCGCGAGGGCGACGGGCGACTCGCCCGAGCGCACGCTCTGGGCCGCGAGGTGGACCGCGACGAGCGAGGACGACTGCGCGGTGTCCACCACGACGCTCGGCCCCCGCAGGTCGAGGGCGTAGGAGACCCGGTTGGCGATGACCGCCCGGTGGGTGCCGGTGTTGGTGTGCTGTGTTATCGCGCCGTCGCCGCGGCTCAGCACCAGGCCGGCGTAGTCGTCGCGCAGCGATCCGACGAACACGGAGGCGGACGTACCGGCGAGGTCGGCGGGGACGATCCCGGCGTCCTCCAGGGCCGACCAGGCCAGCTCCAGCACCAGCCGCTGCTGCGGGTCCATGGCGGCGGCTTCCCGCGCGGAGATCCCGAAGAATCCGGCGTCGAAGTCCCCGACCGCCTCCAGGAACGCACCGAATCGGGTTCCGCCGTCGAATCCGACGGACCCCGATATCCCTTCCCGCCGATTCTTCGGAATCTCGGTCACCGCATTGCGGCTGTCCCTCAACAGCTCCCAGAATTCCGCTGTCTCGGTCGCTCCGGGCAACCGGCAAGACATTCCGACGATCGCCACCGGCTCGTCGCGACCGTCCCCGTAACCGTCATGCCTTGTCGTCATGTAAGAGACTCTTTCCTTGATGAATTCAGACAGCCGCAGCGCGGTTCCGGGTGCGTCTGTCCGCACCCGGAAGGACCGGCCGTTCCCCGGGAGTGCTAGGCGGCGGAATTCCCGGCCGGACCGGCGGGCACCAGGGCTGCTCCGTCCTGGTCCCGAAGCACCACCAGCAGGCGGCGCAGTCCGGATTCCAGCCGGTCGATCTCGGTGTCGGTGATGTACACGGACGGCTCGAGGCGCAGGGTGTTCGTCGCGCTGGCGGTCGGAAGGATCCGCAGGCCCTGTGCGTGCAGCAGATAGCCGGAGAGCGCGTAGCCGAGCAGCCCCCCGCGGGCCGGCTCGGCGATGGGCGCCGACGAGGAGTCGGACTGGTCGTGGAACTCGAGGCCGATCATCAGGCCCCTGCCGCGCACGTCCTTGACGACCTCCGGGAACTCGTCCCGCAGCCGCCGCAGCATCTCCATGATCCGGCCGCCGCGCTCCGCGGCCCTGCGGTAGACCTCGCCGTCCTCGGCCTCCAGCAGGTCCACCGTCCGGCCGGCGATGAGGGTGGAGAAGGCGTCCTTCGCGAAGGTCGAGCTGTGGACGAGCTCGAACTCCTTGCGGTAGCGGGAGGTGCGCACCAGGGTCATGGCCGCCTTGGCGATCCCCCCGCCCAGGCTCTTGGCCAGCGTGAAGTAGTCGCCCTGGAGGCCGAGCGGCGCACCGGCGAAGAAGGTGCCGGTGCGGCCCATGCCGCTCTGCACCTCGTCGACCATGATCGGGCAGTCGACCGCGGCGCAGGCCTGCCGGATGCGCTCCACGACGTCCCGGTCGAAGGGCCTGATGCCGGCCTCGCCCTGCACGGGTTCGAGGACGAACGCGCAGACGGCCGGCAGCTCGTGCTCGACGACGTGCACCGCGCCGCCGTCCACCGCGAGGCCGAACAGTGTCCGGCGCTCCGCCTCGAACGCCTTGGCCAGGGCGTCCGGTTCGTGCACCGGCACGAACCGGCACTGCGCGGCCAGCGAGCCGAACGGGGTGCGGAAGTCCGCGTTGTGGGTGAGCTGGACGCTGCCGACCAGCTTTCCGTGGAACGAGCCCTCCGGGGCCAGGAACACCGGTGCGGCCGCCGCCCGCTCGCCGTTGACCCGCCGGATGGCGGCGATCACCTCGTCGAGCCCGGCGCCGGCCGGAAGGTCCGCGGCCGTACCGAGGCTCCCGCGGGGCCCGTCGGCCGCGATCCCGGCACCGCCGGCCACGGCGGCACGCGCCGGCTCGATGCTCTCGTCGATCTCCGCGAGCAGCTCGGCCAGCTTCATGACCCGGTCGAGTTCGGCGTGCTTCATCGCGATCTCGACCGCTTCGGCGCCACTGTTGGCGAAGATCGCGGAGTAGTCGTCCGACGTGCCGAACTCGCGCTTGACGATGGCGTCGACCTTCAGCGCGAGGTCGTTCGCGTAGGGGTGCCTGGAGAACTGGGCGTGCACCGGGACGCCCCGGTCGAGGAGCTCCTTCGCATAGGCGACCAGTTCGGGATTGTTGTGCCCGAGGATCGTCGAGCCGTAGCCGCCGACCAGATCGAGCACCGGCGTCTCCCGCCCGGTCTCGTCTCGGTGGAAGAGCGTGTCCTTTTCTGCCCTGACGTAGTCGACGCTCAGTCCGAGAGTGGCGAGCAGCCCACCGATGTAGGGCTCCGCGAGGTCACGCTCTTCTGACTCCGGGCTCATTTTCAATCGATCCCAATCTGCGAGGGTCCACTTTGCTCGGAACCGTATCGGCGGGTCGTAACGGGTCTGTAATCCGGCGCCCACTGGCACATCGGCAGGCAGTCACCGGAATCAAATCCTCCGGCAGGGACCGTCTGATTACTGGGCTGCGGTGATGACCGGGCGACAATGCGGAGACTGTGAGCTGCATAAAGAGTTCTCCGGGAAAGGAAATGACGACCGTGCACGGTGCAGAGGAGTCGGCGGCCACCTCCCCCGAGGCGATCCTGGGAGCTGAGGGCGCGTGAGCACTGACGAGAACCAGCTCCGCCAGTACCTCAAGCGCGCTGTCGCCGAGGCCCACGCCAGTCGCAGGAGGCTGCGCGAGATCGAGGAGAAGGCGCGAGAACCCATCGCCATCGTCGGCATGGCGTGCCGCTACCCCGGAGGGGTGGACTCGCCGGAACGGCTGTGGCAACTGGTCGCCGACGGCGTGGACGCGGTGACCCCCTTCCCCGAGCACCGCGGCTGGCCGCTCGACCGCCTCTACCACGCCGATCCCGCCACGGTCGGCACGTCCTACACCGACCAGGGCGGGTTCCTGCACGACGCGGACCGGTTCGACCCGGAGTTCTTCGGCATGTCGCCGCGAGAGGCCCTGGCCACCGATCCCCAGCAGCGGCTGCTGCTGGAGACCGCGTGGGAGGCCTTCGAACGGGCCGGCATCGCCGCCGAGTCGGTGCGCGGCAGCCGGACCGGCGTGTTCATCGGGTCGATGTACCACGACTACGGGGCACGCCCCCACCTGCCGCCGGAGGAGTTCGAGGGCTACCTCTACAGCGGCAGCGCGGGCAGCGTGGCATCGGGCCGGCTGGCCTATGTCTTCGGCCTCGAGGGCCCCGCCGTCACCGTCGACACGGCGTGCTCCTCCTCGCTGGTGGCCCTGCACCTCGGGGCCTCGGCACTGCGCCGGGGCGAGTGCGACATGGCCCTGGTCGGCGGGGTCACCGTGATGTCCACGCCGCAGGCGTTCGTCGAGTTCTCCCGGCTGCGCGGCCTGTCGGCCGACGGGCGGTGCAAGTCCTTCGCGGCCTCCGCCGACGGCACCGGCTGGGCCGAGGGTGCGGGCCTCCTGCTGGTGGAGCGGCTCTCCGACGCCCGTCGCCACGGGCACCGGGTACTCGCCGTCATATCCGGCTCGGCCATCAACCAGGACGGCGCCAGCAACGGGCTCAGCGCCCCCAACGGCCCCGCCCAGGAGCGCGTGATCCGCCAGGCGCTCGCCGACGCGGACCTGTCCGCCGCCGACGTCGACATCGTCGAGGCGCACGGCACCGGGACACCGCTCGGCGACCCGATCGAGGCCAACGCCCTGCTCGCCACCTACGGCCGGGAACGGCCGGCCGGCCGGCCGCTGCGGCTGGGCTCCCTCAAGTCCAACATCGGCCACACCCAGGCCGCCGCCGGCGTCGGCGGTGTCATCAAGATGGTGCAGGCGATCCGGAACGGCGTCATGCCGAAGACGCTGCACGCCGAGGAGCCCACGCGGCACGTCGACTGGGACGCGGACGCCCTCGCCCTGCTCACCGAGGCACGCAAGTGGCCGGAGCTGGACCGGCCGCGCCGGGCCGCCGTCTCCGCGTTCGGATTCAGCGGGACCAACGCGCACGTCATCGTCGAGCAGGCGCCGCCGCCGGCCGCGGAGGAGGGCCGGGAGGGCACCGAGCCGCAGGCGTCCCCCGCCGGGCGGCCGGCGCCCGTGCCGCCCGCGCCGGTGCTGCCGTACGTGCTGTCGGCCAGGTCCCCGCAGGCCCTGAACGCCCAGGCCGGGCGCCTCGCCGAGTTCCTCGCCGAGCAGCCCGGGCTCGACCTCACCGACCTGTCCCACTCGCTGGCCACCACCCGTACGGCGCTGCGGTACCGTGCCGTGGCGCTCGCGGCCGACCGGGACGAGCTGGCGCGCGGCCTCGCCTCGCTCACGGACGAGGGCGCCGGCCCCATCCTCGGGGTCAAGGGCGAGGGCAAGCTCGCCTTCATGTTCACCGGCGGCGGCGCCCAGCGCGTCGGCATGGCGCGTGAACTGGCCGAGACCTTCCCGGTGTTCGCCGCCGCGTTCGACGAGGTCTGCACGGCGCTGGACGAGCACCTGCCCCGCCCGCTGCGCGAGGTGATCGCCACCGGCGACGAGCTCGACCAGATCGACTACACCCTCGCGGCCCTCTTCGCCGTCGGTGTGGCGCTCTTCCGCCTCCTGGAGACGTGGGGGGTGCACCCGGACTACCTGGTCGGCCACTCGACCGGCGAGCTGATCGCCGCGCACCTCGCGGGGGTGCTGTCGCTGTCCGACGCCGCGCTCCTGGTGACCGCCCGCGGCCGGCTGATGCGCTCCCTGCCGGAGGGCGGCGCCATGGTCGCCGTCGAGGCGACCGAGGAGGAGGTGCGCGAGACCCTCGACGCCGAGGGGCGGGCCGTGATCGGCACCGTCAACGGCCCGCGCGCGGTGGTGCTCTCGGGCGACGAGGACGCCGTCCACGCCGTCGCGGCGATCTGGAAGGAGCGCGGCCGGTCCGTCAAGGTCCTGCCGATCCTGCGCGCCTCGCACTCGCACCGGATGGACCCGATGCTCGACGAGTTCCGGGGCATTGCGGAGGAACTCACCTTCCACCCGCCGAAGTTCGGGATCGTCTCCACGGTGACCGGCCGGATCGAGTCCGGGGAGGGCTGGACCTCGGCCGAGTACTGGGTGAGGCAGATCCGCAACCCCGTGCGCTTCCTCGACGCGGTCCGCACCCTCGAGGCGGAGGGTGTGACCACGATGCTGGAGCTGGGCCCCGACGGCGTGCTGTCGGCGATGGCGGCGGCCGGCGTCGTGAACGAGGAGACGCTCGCGGTCCCCGCCCTGCGCAGGAAGCACCCGGAGCCGCAGACCCTGGTCCACGCGGTCGGCGTGCTCCACTCCCGGGGAGTGCCGGTCGACTGGCGGGCCTTCTTCGCCGGGTCCGGTGCGGGCACGGTGGAGCTGCCGACCTACGCCTTCCAGCGCGAACGCTACTGGCTGGAGCCGTCGGCGGGCCCCGCGACCGGACCTGGCTCCGAGACCGACGCAGCGGGTCACGTGCTCGGCGCGCTCCACCGGCTCACCTGGGCACCGGACGAGATCCGGTCGTCCGCCGGCACGCCGGCCCGGGCGACGCTCGGGCACCTCGCCGACGGGACGGACGGGGTCCCCGCCTTCGAGGACCTCGCGTCCTTCGGCCGGGCACTCGCCTCCGGCGGCTCGTTCGAGGCGCTCACCGTTCCGCCCTCCCCGGGCCGGGGCGCGGATCCGGTATCGGAGAACGCCTCCCGGCCGGCCGGGCCCCCGCACGAGGGGGTACGGCGGACGACGGCTCTGCTGCGCGAGTGGCTGGCCGACGACCGGTTCGCCGGCGTCCGCCTGGTCGTCGTCACGAGGAACGCCGTCGCCGTCGCCGACACCGAGGCAGCCGACCCGGACGCCGCCGCGCTGTGGGGGCTCGTCCGGTCCGCCCAGTCGGAGGCGCCGGGCCGCATCCTGCTCGTCGACACCGACACCGACACCGGCCCGGACGCGGAACCCGTCCCCCCGGCCCTGCTGTCCTCCCTGCTCTCCGCCGACGAGCCGCAGGTGGCGGTCCGCGACGGGCACGCCTGGGTCCCCCGGCTGAACCGGATCCGGCCCTCCGCACTGCGCAAGGCGCCGGAGGGTCCGGTGTGGGATCCGGAGGGAACGGTCCTGATCACCGGCGGCACCGGCACGCTCGGCGCCACCGTCGCCCGACACCTCGTCACCGAGCACGGCGTCACGCACCTCGTGCTCGCGAGCCGCTCGGGCACGCGGGCGGCGGGCGCCGACGACCTGCGGGTCGAGCTCGAGGAGCTCGGCGCGACCACCGTCGACATCGCCGCGTGCGACGTCTCCGACCGGGAGGCCCTCGCCGCGCTGCTCGCGGAGATCCCCGCCGGGCGGCCGCTGCGCGGGGTCGTGCACGCGGCCGGGGTGCTGGACAACGGCCTGCTGACGGACCTGACGGAGGGGCAGCTCGACGCCGTCCTGCTCCCGAAGGCCGACGCCGCCCGGCACCTGCACGAGCTGACCCGTGGCGAGGACCTCACGGCCTTCGTGATGTTCTCGTCGGCCGTCGGGCTCTTCGGCGGCCCCGGCCAGGCCAACTACGCCGCCGCCAACGCGTTCCTCGACGGCCTCGCCCAGCACCGCCGCGCCCTGGGGCTGCCGGCCACCTCGCTGGCCTGGGGGCTGTGGGACGTCGACGGCGGGATCAACTCGGGCCTGGGCACGATCGACCGGGCGCGGCTCGCCCGGGACGGCTTCCGCCCGCTCGACGCGTGGGAGGCGACGGAGCTCTTCGACGCCGTCGTCGGCACGGCCCTCTCCGCGGTGGCCGCCACGCCGCTCGACCTGGACGTGCTGCGCGAGCTCGACCGCGTCCCTGCGCTGCTGCGGGCGCTGGTCCCGGCGCGCAGCCGTCCTTCGGCGGCCGGCGCCGAGGAGGTCCCGGTGGCCGAGCGGCTGGCCGGGATGACCGGCGCCGAGCGGGCCGAGTTCGTCCTCGGCCTGGTACGGGGCCGGGTGGCCGCGGTCCTCGGTCTGGGCGACCCCTCGGCGATCAACCCCGAACAGCCGTTCCGGGAACTGGGCTTCGACTCGCTCACGGCCGTGGAGATGCGCAACCGGCTGAACACCGCCACCGGTCTCCGGCTGCCGGCCACGGCAGTGTTCGACCACCCCACGCCCGTGAAACTGGCCGCCCACCTGCTCGCCCTGCTCGGCCCGATCGAGGCGGCGGGACCGCGCTCGACCGCACTCACCGCCCTGGACGAGCTGGAGGAGGCGCTCACGGCGGAGGACGGCGACGCCGCCGCCGACCGCGAGGAGATCACCGTCCGGCTGCAGACCCTCCTGTCACGGTGGCTGGAGGCCGCCGCGGACCGCGGCGAGGAGACCGAGGCGGACCCGGCCGACGCGCTCGCGTCGGCGTCGACCGCCGAACTGCTCGCCTTCATCGACAACGAGCTCGGCCGTGGCCGGCACTGACTCCCCCCAGACCTCCGGAACAGGTGGACCTTCCCATGGTGGATGAGAACAAGCTCGCCGAATATCTGAAATGGGTCACCGCTGATCTGCAGAAGGCCCGGCAGCGCATCGCGGAACTGGAGTCCGGCCGGGCGGAGCCGATCGCGATCGTGGGCATGGCCTGCCGCTACCCGGGCGGGGTGCGCTCGGCGGACGACCTGTGGCGGCTCGTCGTGGACGGCCGGGACGGCATCACCGAGTTCCCCGACGACCGCGGCTGGGACGTCGAGGCGCTCTACGACCCCGACCCGGACGTCTCGGGCACGACGTACACGCGGGAGGGCGGCTTCCTGGAGGGAGCGGCCGAGTTCGACGCCGCCTTCTTCGGCATCTCGCCCCGCGAGGCCTTCTCGATGGACCCGCAGCAGCGGGTGCTCCTGGAGACCGCCTGGGAGACCTTCGAGCAGGCGAGGATCGACCCGACCGCCCTGAAGGGCTCCGACGTGGGCGTGTTCGTCGGCGCCGTGGAGCAGTCCTACCTGGGGCTGAGCGGGCCCGAGGAGTTCGAGGGTTACCTGCTGACGGGCAAGCTCGGCAGCGTCGCGTCGGGCCGGCTCTCGTACTCCTTCGGATTCGAGGGCCCCTCCATGACCGTGGACACGGCGTGCTCGTCGTCCCTGGTCGCCATGCACCTCGCGGCGCAGTCGCTGCGCGCCGGCGAGTCCGCCCTCGCCCTGGCGGGCGGCGTGATGATCGCCGGCACCCCCGGCGGGTTCGTCGACTTCTCCCGGCAGCGCGGCCTGGCCGCCGACGGCCGGTGCAAGTCCTTCGCCGCAGCCGCCGACGGCACCAGCTGGTCGGAGGGGGTCGGGCTGCTCCTGCTGGAGCGGCTGAGCGACGCCCGGCGCAACGGGCACCGGGTGCTGGCCGTGCTCCGTTCGTCGGCGGTCAACTCCGACGGTGCCTCCAACGGTCTCACCGCCCCCAGCGGCCCCTCGCAGGAGCGGGTGATCAGGACCGCGCTCGCCGGCGCCCGGCTCGACGCCGCCGACGTGGACGCCGTCGAGGCGCACGGCACGGGGACCCGGCTCGGCGACCCCATCGAGGCCCAGGCGCTGCTGGCCACCTACGGGGCCGCGCACACCGCGGAACGCCCGCTCTACCTGGGCTCGCTGAAGTCCAACATCGGCCACTCGGTCGCGGCGGCCGGCGTCGGCGGCGTGATCAAGATGGTCCAGGCGATCCGGCACGGAGCGCTCCCCCGGACGCTGCACGTCGACGAGCCGACGCCGCTGGTCGACTGGTCCGCGGGCGCGGTCGAGCTGCTCACCGAGGAGCGTCCCTGGCCGGAGACGGGCCGGCCGCGCCGGGCGGCGGTCTCCTCGTTCGGCGTCAGCGGCACGAACGCCCACGTGATCATCGAACAGGCCCCGGCGGAGCAGGAGGCCCCGGAGCAGCAGGCCCCCGCTCCGGGGGCGGCGCCCGCGTTCCTGCCGCTGCCGCTGTCGGCCAGGAGCCCGTCGGCCCTGGCCGCGCGGGCCCGCGACCTGGTCTCCTTCCTCCAGGACGGTCCGGCGCCGTCCCCGGCGGACGTGGCCCACTCCCTGGCCACGACCCGTGCGGCGCTGCCGCACCGGGCGGTGGTGGTCGGTTCGGACACCGGGTCGCTGCTCGCCGCGCTCCGTCCGCTGGCCGAGGGCGGGGCCCGTACTGCGTCGGCGGCGGCGGAGACGGGCAGGCTCGGGTTCCTCTTCACCGGGCAGGGCGCCCAGCGGACGGCCATGGGCAAGGCGCTGCACGCGGAGTTCCCGGCGTACGCGGAGGCGTTCGACGCGGTGTGCGCGGAACTCGACCCGTACCTGGACCGGCCGTTGCACGAGGTCCTCGACGACGGGGACCGGCTGACCGGGACCGGCTACGCCCAGCCGGCGCTCTTCGCGATGGAGGTCGCCCTCTTCCGGCTGTTCGAGTCCTGGGGGATCACCCCGGACTTCCTCGTCGGCCACTCGATCGGCGAGCTGGCCGCCGCGCACGTGGCCGGAGTGCTGTCCCTGCCGGACGCGGCGGCCGTGGTCGCCGCACGGGGCGGACTCATGCAGGCCCTGCCGGCGGGCGGCGCGATGGTCGCACTCCAGGCCGCCGAGGACGAGGTGACCCGCCTGCTGCGCCCCAGCCGAGGCGCGGCGATCGCCGCGGTCAACGGCTCCGTGGCGACGGTGGTGTCCGGTGAGCGCGAGGCGGTCGAGGAGATCGCCGCGACGGTACGGTCCTGGGGCCGCCGCACCAAGGAGCTGACGGTCAGCCACGCCTTCCACTCGCCGCTCATGGACCCGATGCTCGAAGAGTTCGGCCGGGTGCTGCGCAAGGTCACGCTGAACGCACCGTCCCTGCCGATCGTGTCCACCCTCACCGGCCGGCTCGCCACCGAGGAGCAGCTGCAGTCGCCGCAGTACTGGGTCGACCAGGTACGGCAGCCGGTCCGCTTCCACGACGCGGTCCGCACCCTCGTCGAGCAGAACGTCACCACCACCCTCGAACTGGGACCGGCCGCGGTGCTCTCCGCGCTGGTCGCCGAGCACCCTGCGATCACCCCCGTGGCGGCCGTGCGGAAGGGGCCGGACGAGGCGCACGACGTGGTCGCCGCGCTGGGCGGACTCTGGACCGCCGGGGTGCCCGTCGGCTGGACGGCGTTCTTCGCCGGCAGCGGGGCGCGGCCGGTGGACCTGCCGACGTACCCGTTCCAGCGGGAGCGGTACTGGCTGACGCACACCGCTCCGGCACCGTCGGGGACCGCCCCGGCGGGGCCGCAGGACGCGGTGCTCGGCGTCGGCTGGACCGCTCTCCCCCCGTCCGGGCCGGCCGCCCCGCCGGTCCTGGCGACCCTGCGTCCGGCCGGCGCCGGCCTGCCCGGCCTCCCCGGCCTGCCGGAGCCGGCCGCCGACGGCGCCTTCGACGACCTCGCCGAGGCGCTCGCCGCGCTGGAGGCGCCCGACCGGTTCGACGCCCTGCTCGTCCCCTTCGCGTCGGCCCCGGGCGGTGACGTACCCCGGCAGGCCGAGGCCACCGCACAGCGGGGGCTCGCGCTGGTCCAGGCGTGGCTGGCGGACGAACGGACCGCCGACGTCCCGCTCGTCGTCCTCACCCGCGGGGCGGTGTCCACCGACCCGAGCGGCAAGGACCTCACGGATCTCGTCTCGGCGCCGCTGTGGGGGCTGCTGCGGTCGGCCCAGTCGGAGGCGCCCGACCGGATCGTGCTGATCGACGTGGACGAGGACCCCGCGTCGGCGGCATCCGTGCCTGCGGCCCTCGCGTCCGGCCAGGCGCAGATCGCGGTCCGTTCCGGTCAGGTGCTCGTACCCGGCCTGACCACGGTCCCGGCGGAGGGCACGCCGCGGCCGGAGCGGCACTGGCGGCCCGGCGGCACGGTGCTGATCACCGGAGGCACCGGGGCGCTCGGCGGGCTCTTCGCCCGTCATCTGGTCCGCGCGCACGGGGTGGAGCGGCTGCTGCTGGTCAGCCGCCGCGGCCCCGAGGCGCCCGGCGCCGCCGAGCTGGCGGCGGAACTCACCGGTCTGGGCGCGCAGGTGCGGATCGCCGCCTGCGACCTCGCCGACCGGGAGGAGCTCGCCGCACTCCTCGCCACCGTCCCGGCGGAGCACCCGCTCACCGCGGTCGTGCACGCCGCCGGCGTGCTCGACGACGGCATGATCCAGGACCTCACCCCGGACCGGCTGGCCGGCGTCCTGCGGCCCAAGGTGCACGCCGCGTGGAACCTGCACGAGCTCACCCTCGACCGCGGACTCGACGCCTTCGTGCTGTTCTCGTCCGTCGCGGGGATCATCGGCGGCACCGGCCAGGCCAACTACGCGGCGGCCAACACCTTCCTCGACGCGCTGGCGGCCCACCGCTCCGCGCAGGGGCTGCCGGCCCACTCGCTGGCCTGGGGCCTGTGGGCGCACGAGGACGGGATGAGCGGGCACCTGACCCGGGCCGAGCTCGACCGCATCGCCCGCTCCGGCCTGCTCACCATCACCGACGAGAGCGGACCGGAGCTGATGGACCGGGCCCTGCTCGCCGACCGCCCCGCGCTGGTGGTCACCCCGGTCGACCTGGCCGCGCTGCGGTCCCACGGCAGGCGGGCGCCGCTGCTGCTGCGCCGGCTGGTCCGGCACGCCGACGGGGGGACCGGGAACTCCCCGGCCGAGGACGAGCTGCGGCCCGAGCGGCTAGCGGGACTGTCGCCGGCCGAACGGAGCGCGGCCGTGTCGGACTTCCTCCACCGTGAGGTGGCGCTGGTCCTCGGCCACTCCGCCCCGGGTGCGGTCGACGCGCACCGGCGGTTCTCCGCGCTCGGCTTCGACTCGCTCACCTCGGTGGAGCTGCGCAACCGCCTCGCGGAGGCCACGGGGCTGCGGCTGCCGCCGTCGCTCGTCTTCGAGCACCCCACCCCGCACGCCCTCGCGGAGCACCTGGGCGCTCTCCTGGTCGCCGCGACCGACGGGGCGGCCGGACCCGCCGGGGTCGACTTCGCCGCCGAGATCCACCTGGACGAGGACGTCCGGCCGGCCGCCGAGGTCAGCCGGGTGGCCACGGATCCCGAGGAGGTCCTGCTGACCGGCGCCACCGGGTTCCTCGGCGCGTTCCTGCTGCGGGACCTGATGCGTTCGACCAGGGCCACGGTGCACTGCCTGGTGCGGGGCGCCGACCACGAGGAGGCGGCGCGCCGGCTGGCGGACAGCCTGGCGTGGTACGAGGTGGGGGACGAGATCGACGCCGACCGGCTCCGCGTCGTCGTGGGCGACCTCACCGCCCCCCGCCTCGGCCTGGGCGAGGCCGAGTTCGACGGGCTCGCCCGCCGGGTCGATGCCGTCTACCACGCCGGCGCGACGGTCAGCTGGGTGCGGCCCTACACCGCGCTCGCGCCGGGGAACGTGGGCGGGACGCGCGAGATCCTGCGGCTGGCCGCGGCGCACCGGACCGTTCCGGTGCACTACGTGTCGACCACGGGCGTGTTCCCCGCACCGGGCCCCGGCGCGGCGCCCGCGGGCGTGGCGGACCCGACCGGCCCCGGGCACCTGCTGCACAACGGGTACCTGCAGAGCAAGTGGGTGGCCGAGCAGGTCATCGAGCTCGGCAGGAGCCGCGGGCTGCCGGTGTCGGTCTACCGGGTGGACGTGGTCTGCGGCGACCGGGTCACCGGCGCCTGCCAGACCAAGGACTTCGTCTGGCTGAGCCTGAAGGGCCTGCTGGAGACCGGCGCCGTGCCCGAGAGCCTCGCCGGCGTCCTCCACATGGTCCCGGTGGACTACGTCAGCTCCGCGATCGTGTCCCTCTCGGCGCGGAAGGACGCGGAGAACGGCACCTTCCACCTCTACAACGGGCAGGACCAGACGTTCACGGAGTTCGTCGGGCACCTGCGGTCCTTCGGGTACGACCTTCCCGAACTGGACTGGGACTCCTGGTCGGCGCGGGTCCGCTCCGACCGGAAGAACGCCATGGTCCCGCTGCTCGACTCGTTCGAGGGGATGAACGCGGGGTCCGGCACGACCACGTACCCGCCGATCGACGTCTCGGACACCGAGCGGGCCCTGCGCGGCACCGGCATCGCGTGCCCGCCGGTCGACCGCGGACTGTTCGCCACGTACGTGGACTTCTTCGTCCGCGCGGGCTATTTCCCCACCCCTGCGGCCGTTCGGGAATGAGCCCCGAATAACCCTCCGAATGCGGCTGCCTTCCCGACCCTCCGGGGTCGGGAAGGCAGCCGTCCGGCTTTCCCCGGGAATTCTCCAACTGCCTTACGCAGAAGTCGAGTTACCGGTTCTCCGGCACTTCCGGTGTTGTAGTCTGCAGCCATGGACAAAAAGGCCGCCACCGAACTGGTCGAGAAGTACATCACGATGTGGAACGAGCCGGACGGCCGACGTCGGCGGGCATGGGTCGAGGACGTCTTCACGCCGGAGGGCACGTACACCGATCCGGTGGTCGCCGCCGCCGGCCATGCCGCCATCGACACGTACATCGCCGGCGCCCAGCAGAACTTCAGGGGAATGCTCTTCACCTTCGACGCCGTGCTGGCCCACCACGACGCCGTGCACTTCACGTGGCAGGTCGGCCCCGCCGGCCGCGCCCCGGTGGTGAGCGGGGCCGACGTCGCGTGGGTGGAGGACGGCCGGATCAGCCGGCTGTACGGCTTCTTCAACGGCTTCTGATCCCCGACCTGGCACCGGTCCCGGACCCGACGACGACTCGGCCCCGGAGCTCCTGGAGCTCCGGGGCCGCACACGTGCGAGGGGCGGGCAGGGACCGCGCGAAGAACGCCCGGTCACGGCCTTACGGGGGTGAACTCCTTCGCGGCGCTGCTCGTCCCGGCCGCGGGCGCCTCCCGGTCGACGGGAGCGGACCGCAGGCAGGCGTACGCACCGGCCACCGCGGCCGCCAGGACGAGGCCGGCCGCGGCCAGCGTCACGCCGTCCGGATCGACCAGCGCCTGGCCGCGCAGCGCCTGCCAGAAGATCAGCGCGAAGACGGCGGCGTACACCCCCGAGGCGAGCAGCACCAGCCGCAGCCGCACCCGGTCGTCGGCGAGGCGCGCGAAGCGGGGTGCGAGGACGGCCAGCACCAGCACCAGCAGCGGCAGGAGCTGCAGCGCGTGCATGCCGAAGAAGTGGGGGATGCGCAGATCGCCGCCGGTCGTCGCCCAGCCCGTCACCGGCATCGAGGGACCGCCGTCCGGCACGCCGATGCTGTGCGCGCCGACCACGTCGGTGACACCCGTCTCCTGCCCCGGCGCGGGCCGGTCCATCAGGAACCCGACGGCGGTGCCGGCCAGCGCCAGTACGATGCCGCAACGCATCGCCCAGGCCGAGGCGCGGTCGGCCAGCCGGGCGCGGACCAGCAGCACCGCGAGGACGAGCGTGGCCAGCCACAGCAGGATGACGGTGATGCCCATCGCGTTGTACAGCGCCTCGTCGAGCGGGGTGGCGTAGTTGAAGTGGCTGCGCCTCCCCCGCATCGTCTGCCCCGAGATGATCACGATTTCGATGATGCTGCCCACCGCGACGACCGTCCCCGCCCACCAGACCACACGGCGGCGGCGGGGCACGAACGACACCATCCAGGACAGGGTGAGGCAGAAGGCCGCGAAGGACAGCGAGAACTTGAACGGCTTCAGCCAGATCGGCGCGCCCACCAGGACGCGGTCGTCGACGGCGAGGCCCACCGCGGACAGGACCACCGCCGGCGCCATCGCCGCCGAGGCCAGCAGCAGCGGTCGGTGCCACGACCGCCACGGGGCCGACGGCCACGGCTCGGCCGCGGGCGGATTCGATGAAAAGGACATGGCTCCCCTCAGGTGCGGGTGGCAGGTGCGGGTGGCGTCCCGTCCCCCAACCGGGGGCCGCCGGCGGTCCGCCGGCGGCCCGAATTCCTCGTCAGCCGGACACCCGCACCGGCAGCCGCCGGGGGCAGATGATCTGCATCGGGTCCTCGAACTCCACTCCCGCCGCGTGGTCCACGGTGATCTTCTCGAAGCGGTCGAACAGCGCGCTGAACGCGATGCGCGCCTCGAGACGGGCCAGCGGAGCGCCCAGACAGAAGTGGACGCCCAGCCCGAAGGCGATGTGCCCGCTGGTGTCGCGGTGGATGTCGAAGCGATCGGGGTCCGGGAAGCGCAGCGGGTCCCGGTTGGCCGCCCCGGACCACAGGGTGACCAGCTCGCCCTTGCCGATCCGCTGCCCGCCGAGCTCGGTCTCGGTGGTGGTGACGCGCGCCATCCTGGAGAACGGCGGGTACAGCCGCATCAGCTCCTCCAGGGCGTTGGGCAGCAGTGCGCGGTCGGCGCGCAGGGCGGCGAACGCCTCGGGATGCCGGTCGAAGGTGAGGATCCCGTTGCCGAGCAGGGCCATGGAGGCGGCGTGGCCGGCGAACAGGGTCAGCCCGATGAGGCCGATCAGATCGCCGTCGCGCAGCGGCTTGTCGTCGATGGTGGCGTGCGAGAGCCGACTGATCAGGTCGTCGGTCGGATCCTTCCGGCGCCTGCGCACGTGCTCCAGGATGTAGGCGTTCATCTCCCGGATGGCCGGGACGATGTCGGACTCCATCACCTCGGGCGGCACGGTCGCCGCGTCGAGCGCGCCCAGCGCGTCGCCCCACGCCCGGTACATCGGCACGTCCTCGGCCGGCAGCCCGAGCATTTCGGCGACCACGAGGATCGGCAGCGGGTAGGCCACCTCGCCGATCAGGTCGAAGCTCTCCGTGCCGGACACCCCGTCGAGCAGGGAGTGGGTGATCCGTTCGATCCGGTCGGCCAGGCCCGACACCGCGCGCGGGGTGAAGGCACTGCTGATGGCCCTGCGCAGCTTCTTGTGGTGGGGGGCGTCGCTGGTGACCAGGTTGCCCATGAGGAACAGGTCGAAGTCGGGCTGGGGTTCGTTGTAGAGGCTGACCGTGTCCGAGGAGAACGTCACGGGGTCGGTGAGCACGCGGGTGATGTCGGCGTGCCGGAAGAGCTGCCAGCCGTACTCGTCGTCGTGGTGCACCGGATGCTCGGCGTGCATCTCGCGGAACCAGGCGAACACCGCGTCCACGGGTTCGGTGGCCGATTTCTCTGTCGTCGACATGACCATCCCTGGGGTGGCGGGAACCGATGCGGTGCTCACAGGCCGACCATCGAGCGGTAGGTCCTGCGGTCGACGGCGGGTGCCGCGACGCCGCCGAGGGTGGGCGCGGCCGCCGGGATCGGGGCGAGCGTGGGCGAGCCCGCGACCCGCAGACCGGACTCGATGGCCCCGTCCATGTAGCCGATCCAGCCGAGGGCCAGGTCGTCGCCGCAGAACTTGATCTTCCCGAAGGGCTGGGCGATCGCGCGGTGCAGCTTCGTCAGCTGGGAGGGCTGGCGGAAGGCGGGCCCGCCGAGGGAGAACTCGTCCGCCTGCCAGTCGCACACGGTGTAGCCGCGGAGCACCGCCGACGGCAGGATCGTGCGGACGGCGGCCTCGACCGCGGCGTGGTTGCCGAAGTCCAGCGTGGTGTCGATGGTGAAGGCGACGACGGGGGCGTTGTCGTTCAGCCGGCCCATGATGACGAACGGCTTGCCCTCGGGCGCCTCGGCGATGAACCGGTCGGTGGGCGCCGCCAGGTCCAGCCAGACCTTCTTCTGGCGCGGCACGCCGTAGCCCTGGGTGGTGGCGGACACATGGTCCTGCGGCAGCACCGGGTTGAAGACGATCTTCTTCCAGACGTTGACCGGCACCGCCATGACGACCTCGGAGGCGCGGTACGTCACGCCGGCCCGGGTGACGACGCTGACCGATCCGTTCTGCTGGGTGACCGAGGCCACCGGGGAGTCGAGCTTCAGATCGGGGCGGCCGTCCGCCAGGATCGCGTTGGCGAGTGCGGCGGTGCCCTGGGCCATGCGGTAGGTGTTGATTCCGGAGAAGCCCGTGTAGTTCCAGCCCGCCAGGGCCCACCACTGCGCCAGCTGGAGGAGGGAGCCGCGCGCGGTCGGTGCGCCGTACAGCCCGGTGGTGCTGGTCATCCGGATCTCGTCCTCGGGCGCATAGGCCAACTGGTCGAGGCGGTCGCGCAGGGACAGCCGGTCGAGCGGCGTGATCAGGTCCTCGCGGGTGAACGGCGCATAGGGCCTGGGGAAGTACTCCTTGGAGCCGTCGAAGAACGGCGTGAAGAGCTCACCCTGCCGGGTGTAGGCCGTGACCGGGTCGGTCTCGGCGAATCCGGTCGTGGTCGGCATGAGGACGCGCTCGGGGCCCGCATCGGCCACGACGGACAGCTTGTAGCGGGATATCTCACGCCAGACGTGCGGCTGCAGCGGGTCGACCCAGGCGCCGCCGCGCTCTATCTCGTAGTCGTTGAACCGGTCGGTCCACGTGCGGCCTCCGATGCGGTTGCGCGCCTCCAGCACGAGGACCCGGCGGCCCTTGGCCCTCAGCTCGCGGGCCGCGACGAGACCGGCGAGGCCGGCTCCGACCACGATGGTGTCGTAGCTCCGCTGCCCGGTGAGGTCGGCGTCGGCGGCCTCGGCGAGCGAGGGGAGGCCCGTTGCCAGCGCCGTGCCGGCGATGGCGAGTCCGCCGGTCCTGAGGGCGGTTCTCCGGGACATCGCCTGACGGGACGCGGCCTTCTTGCCGCCATCGGTGTACATGGTTCCCCCGTGTGGTTCTCGAGTTCGATGGTGTGGGACGGACGTACGCCAGAGCCGGGAATCCGAGGCGAGACACACGTCGTCCGGGTTCCCGGCTCTGCTCCTGCCGGTGTGGTGCGGGGATCAGGCGGAGGGCTTGCGGAACTGCTTGATCAGCGAGGCGTAGCTGTTCTCGGCGTCGCCGGCGGCCACCGCGCGCTTCGCCAGCTCCAGGAAGAAGCGCGGCAGCTCGGTGTTGACGCCGAGCGTCTCGCTCTCCTCCAGGAGGTGCGTCATGCCGCCCACGTGGACGTTGACGGTGGCATCGGTGGCCGGGTACGCGCCCTCGTCGATCTGCTGGGCGTAGGCGGAGGCGTACTCGGCCGTCACGTTGATGGCGGTGACGGCCAGTTCCGCGAACGTCGTCGCCTTGACGTTCGCGGTGCCGAGCAGCGCGGCACCGTGCAGGAAGCTGTTGAGGACGCCCCACATGATGCTGAGTACGGACATGTCGTACAGGGCGGACAGGCCGTGGTCCTCGTCGAGGTAGAGGGCCGCGCCCTCGCCGAGCACCTCGAGGGTGGCCTGGTGCTGCTCGTACGCCGCCTTCGGGCCGGCGTACAGCACCGTCGCCTCGGGGGTGCCGATCGCCTGGGGAAGGGCCAGGATGGCGCCGTCGAGGTAGGCGGCGCCGACCTTCTCGGCCCATGCGGCGGTCTCCCGCGCCTGGGTGGAGCTCGCCGTGGTCAGGTTGACCAGGGTGCGGCCCGAGAGGGCGGTGCCGACCGGGCCGAGGAGCTGGTGCACGGCGTCGTAGTCGGAGACGCAGACGACGACGAGCGGGCTCGCCTGGACCGCGGTCTCGACCGAGTCGGCGAGGACGGCGCCCTTGGCGACCAGCTCCTCGGCCTTCGCGGCCGAACGGTTCCAGACGGTGGTGGGGTGCCCCTTGGCCAGGAAGGCCGAGGCGAGCGCCTGGCCCATCAGGCCCAGGCCGATGACGGTGACCGGCGCCGCGGAGGCGGGAAGGGTGGACACAGGTATTTCTCCGTACTTCGTGCGGCGTCCGCCGCGGTGGGTGTGATCGATGGGGAACGGGGGGCGTCCGCCCGGGCCGTCGGTCAGCCCTGGTTCTCGCCCTCGGCGTCCCACGGGCCGCTCACGCCGAACGGGTTGTCGACGACGTAGCGCCAGTAGCCGTCCTCGCCCCGGTGCAGAACGTCGATGGCGATGCCCTTCAGCAGCTCCGGCCGGCCGTTTTCGTCGAGCGCCGCCATCTGCCACTCGACCACCAGCTGGGCGGTGTCGCCGACCACGAGCTGCTGGCGCACCGTCGCGTCGACGGTGGGCTTGCGGTTTTTCAGGAACTCGACCACGTATTCACGCCGGGCTTCGCCGTAGAGCGGGAATCCGGGCTCCCACATTCCGAGCGCATCGTCGACGTACATGGCGTTGACGGCATCCGCGTCACCGGAGTTGAACGCTTTTCCGAAAGCCTCCTGGTGCTTTTCGATGTCGGTCACCAGCGTATAATTGGCATCGGCCACGACGCATTCGCTCCATTCATCTGTGCAACACCTTCGCAATTCTGCTCGGACGATACCAGCGGGCCCGCTGCCTCCCGGTCTCCTGCCGGTAATCGCCCCCGGACCCGCTGCAGGCGGACTCGATTACCGGGGAATGACCGCCGCCCTTGCCGTGCGAATGGGAGCGCAGCACCCCGTGGCCGGTTACTCGGGGGTGGACGCGCGAGGGACGGCAGGCCGTATGTTCGACCGAGAAGGGGCTTCAGAGCCATTGGGCGACGAATGCGCAGGTGTGTACGGGAAATGCCTGGCGGAACGGGAAACGGCGCGGGGAACGGCGGCTGGGCGATTGCCATCGGCCAGACATTCGTCGACGCACTGAACGAAGGGCTGTCAAGGTCCGTGGCATCACGCGCCTACGCGCTGCCCGGTCGGCCCTTCGCCGGTGCGGCACTGCCGGACCCTTACGCGGACGCGGTCCTGCGCCGCTTCGAGGGATCGCTGGCCGCGGCGCTCGCCCCGGAGGAGCGGAACGACAGCGGGGTCCGGTACGCGATGGTGCGCCGTGCGCGGGTTCTGCTCAGGGACGTCTTCGGGCTCGCCGCGCCCGTACGGCATCAGGGTCCGCCTCCTGCGGGCGCGGAGCCGGCGCCCCGGTGCGAGGCGGTCGTCGTCGCCCTGCTCCTGGAGTGCGCCGTTCTGGTCGTCCTGGAGCAGGGGACGTTCGAGGGGTCCGCCCGCCGTCCGCCCGAGCTCGTCCGCGCTCTGGGCCGACGGCTGCCGGACACCCCGCCGGGCGCCGGGCCGCAGGAGTGAGCGGGGTCGGTGCCGTAGGACGCCGTCAGCCGGCCACGGCGGAGGAGTCAGCTGGCCACGGCGGAGGACCGCAGCGGGGTCACGGCCTGCTGCGCACCGGCCTCCCTCCGCGCGTCCAGTCGCACCGCGTCCTGGTCGGTCGCGTGGAGGATCTCGGCCTGGAGCCGCTTCAGCTCCGCCGAGGGTTCGAGGCCGAGCTCGCTCATGAGCACGGAATAGAGGTTCTGGTACGCCTGCAGGGCCTCGCCGCGCCGGCCCGCCCGGTGCAGGGCCGAGATCAGCTGGCCGTGGAACCACTCGTGGAGCGGGTGGTCGTTGACGAGGGTGCGCAGCTCGGGGAGGAGTTCCCGGTAGCGGCCGAGGCGGTTCTCGGTCTCCACGCGCAGCTCCAGCGCGCGGATCCGGAGCTCCTCCATGTGGGCGATGCGGCCGGTGAGCACGGGGCCGGCCGGGACGTTGCTCAGCATGGGGGCGCGCCACAGCCTCCTGGCCTCGGCAAGCCGCTCGGCGGCCTTCTCCGGCGAGCCGTGGGTGAGCTCCCACTGGGCCTCTCGCACCAGGCGCTCGAAGACGTGCACGTCGGTCTGGTCGTCGGCGATGTCGAGACGGTACCCGGGCGCCTGGGTCACGAGTAATCGGCGGGCGGAGGCGCTCCCCGCGGCCTCGTCGAGCATCCGGCGGGCGTGGTAGACGTGCGTCTGCAGGGTCTTGGTCGCGTTGCCCGGCGTGCCCTGCCCCCATATCTCCCGGATCAGCGTCTCGGTGGCCACGGCCTCGCGCGGCTGGAGTGCCAGCACGGCGAGCAGCAGACAGATTTTGGGCGCCTTCGGTGCGTACGTCCGGCCGTCACCGGTCACGATCTCGAAGGGGCCGATGAGGTTGAAATGCACTACGCACGCTCCTACTCCGGCACCGAAGCGCCCAGGTCGGTGCTTGTGTGTGGGGTACAAGCATCGTAAGGAGCGTTGGAATACCCGCTCTCGCGACCGGCACGAAAATGTCACCTCTCCGCCCGGCGCGACGCGGCGACCATCGCAGCCTTCCCCCGCACCCGCGTCCACCGGCCCGAATCGCCGGTGTGGCTGGAGGACCACCAGGCCCTCGTCCGGCGGCGGGCCGAGAACGGAATCACCAACCCCGCTATACCTTGAGTCGATGCTTGTCAACTTTATTGCCGCGCGCTATATAGGTGGTGTCGCCATGTGCATCTGTGCCGAGTCGGGAGAGGAGTGATCGAATCAGGGCGGAGCGGCGGACCACGCCTCGAGTCCTGCGACTGCTGCGGACCGGGCGGCGCCGCGGCGGCCCTGCTTGCTCGGGCCGCCGGCGAAGTGAGCAGTCGAAAGGTTCATGATCTGAGAGGAGCGGACGATGGCCCGCGCAGTCGGGATCGACCTGGGCACGACCAACTCCGTCGTCGCAGTCCTGGAGGGCGGCGAGCCCACGGTCATCACCAACACCGAAGGCAACAGGACCACGCCTTCCGTGGTGGCCTTCGGCAAGGGCGGAGAGGTCCTGGTCGGAGAGATCGCCAAGCGGCAGGCGGTGACGAACGTCGACCGCACCGCGCGGTCGGTCAAGCGCCACATCGGCGAGGCGGACTGGCGTTTCCCGGATGCCGGCGAAATCGACGGCAAGCGGTACACGGCTCAGGAAATCTCGGCACGCGTCCTGCAGAAACTCAAGCGGGACGCGGAGGCGTATCTCGGCGAGGACGTCACGGACGCCGTGATCACCGTTCCGGCGTACTTCAACGACTCGCAGCGCACCGCGACGAAGGAAGCCGGTGAGATCGCGGGCCTGCATGTGCTGCGGATCATCAACGAGCCGACGTCCGCCGCGCTGGCGTACGGACTGGACAAGGAGAACGACCAGACGATCCTCGTCTTCGACCTGGGCGGCGGCACCTTCGACGTGTCGCTCCTGGAGATCGGCGAGGGGTTGGTGGAGGTCAAGTCCACCAACGGTGACACCCACCTCGGCGGCGACGACTGGGACCAGAAGATAGTCGATCACCTGGTGAAGCAGTTCCAGAACGCCTACGGTGTCGACCTGTCCAAGGACAGGATGGCACTCCAGCGTCTGCGCGAGACCGCGGAGAAGGCGAAGATCGAGCTGTCCTCCTCCACCCAGACGACGATCAACCTGCCCTACATCTCCGCGTCCGCCGAGGGCCCGCTGCACCTGGACGAGAAGCTCACCCGCTCGCAGTTCGAGCAGCTGACCGCCGACCTCCTGGAACGCTGCAAGACGCCCTTCCACAACGCGGTCAAGGACGCGAAGATCAAGGTCTCGGACATCGACCACGTCATCCTGGTCGGCGGGTCCACGCGCATGCCGGCCGTGACGGGGCTGGTCAGAGAGCTGACCGGGAAGGATCCGCACAAGGGTGTGAACCCGGACGAGGTCGTCGCCATCGGCGCCACCCTCCAGGCCGGTGTCCTCAAGGGTGAGGTCAAGGACGTCCTACTCCTCGACGTGACCCCGCTGTCCCTCGGCATCGAGACCAAGGGCGGCATCATGACCAAGCTGATCGAGCGCAACACCACGATCCCGACCAAGCGCTCGGAGATCTTCACGACGGCCGAGGACAACCAGCCGTCCGTGCAGATCCAGGTCTACCAGGGCGAGCGCGAGATCGCGGCGTACAACAAGAAGCTCGGCATGTTCGAGCTGACCGGCCTGCCGCCGGCCCCGCGCGGTCTCCCGCAGATCGAGGTCTCCTTCGACATCGACGCCAACGGCATCATGCACGTGACCGCCAAGGACCTCGGCACGGGCAAGGAGCAGAAGATGACCGTCACCGGCGGCTCCTCCCTGCCCCGCCAGGACATCGACCGCATGATCCGCGAGGCCGAGCAGCACGCCGAGGAGGACCGCCGCCGTAAGGAGGAGGCCGAGACCCGCAACAGCGCCGAACAGCTCGTCTACCAGACGGAGAAGCTGCTGCGGGAGAACGAGTCCAAGATCCCGGCCGGCCTCAGGACCGAGACGGAAACCGCGATCGCAGACCTGAAGGAGAAGCTCAAGGGCCAGGACACATCGGCCATCCGCACGGCGACGGAGCGCGCCGGCACCGTCGCGCAGAAGATCGGCACCGCCCTCTACGAGACCCAAGGGGCTGCTGCAGGCGGTGGCGGGCCGGCGTCCGACGCCGGGTCGTCCGGCAGGGATGAAGAAGTCGTCGACGCGGAGATCGTCGACGACGAGAGCCCGAAGGGAGACGGAGACGCGCGATGAGGCCACCGAGTCCTTCCCACGGACCGCGATAGCAGACACCCATCGCGGTCAGAGACGAACGACGCACCGCCCCTGCCGCCCCCGAACCCAGGGCAGCCGACAGCGGCACTCGTTCCGACTCCGGCAGCGGCCTCTTCGGCCGCCTGGACAGCGGTCAAAGCCGCGCTGACGGCCGCCTTGGCAAGGGCGGTCGCCGCCCGCCGCAGATGTTGGCAAGCCGCCTGCGCCGACGGCTTGCCCAGGCTCCCCTTTGGACTTGCCCGGTCTGCTGTTCAGGCCTGCCCGGCCATCGGTCACCGCGCTGTCCGCCCCGGGGAGCAGGCCGGGCCGGACACGGCGGAGGGCATCGCCCGCACCGTCATCAGCTTCACCTCGCAGATCCTCACCGAGGACCACGAGGACGTCCCCAACCTCACTGGGCAATACAGCTAGGGCAGACCCACCAGCCCCCAACCGCGGCGCGCTGCCTCCGTGGTCACGTCGCCCCATTCACGCAGCAGCGCGGTGAAGTCCTCGAAGGTGTCCGGGCGGCCGGCCCAGCCCTCACACTCGGCGGCGAACGGTTCCCGCAACTCCTCAAGCTGGGACTCCACCCGCGCCCAGGCGCGAGCCTTGCCGGGCATTGCCTCGGGCGGGCACACCAGGAGGACACGCGGGTGCCAGCGGTCGGTGGCCGACGGGAAGAACCCTCCGCCGCCAGTCAGCGCGGGATCGTCGGCCGGATCCTCATCCCAGATCAGACCGAGGAGAAACATGTCCATCGCCTCACGCACGGATGGGCCGACGAGCCGCCGCATGTCGTCCCATGCATCCCCGGCGCGGGCGTGCGGGCGATAGGAGCCGGTGGTGGTGAAGAAGCTGTACTCGACGCACCACGCGGCCCCCGGATCCGGGGGCCACAGCCAGCCGTCAGCCCGCCCACCCCCCTGGTATCCGTCACCGAGCTCCCGTGACGAGGCTGCGTCGTCCAGTGCTTGGACCCGGTTCTCCACCGGGACGGCGCTCAAATACTTCCAGTCCGCCATGAGAAGCGTGAGATCCAGACCCATGGCGGCAGCATAGGCAGGCCCACTCAACAAGCCGAGGCGGATCCATCGCACACCAGCTGTGGCACTCAAGGTGCCAACTCAAGTGGACCCAGTGGGCCAAGAAGCACCTCGGTGGTAGCGGGGGCCGTAAATTCGATTGACAGACCCGCGATGGGAACGGGCCGTATCCGCGGTCAGCGACGTGTCCTGGCCCCGGTTGGTCGCGTACGCCTCGCGTCTCTGTTGTCCGGTCGGGTGGTCCCGGCGTTGGGGCTGCCACGGGAGTCCAGCGGCCCCGACCCGGGGGATCGCCCACGGGGCCGGTGGAGGGGTGCCGGTCGGGGGTCGGGTTTCGGTCAGGCGGGCTACCGGAGGCGGGTGTCTACGGGACTCCGGCCAGGCGCAGCAGTGCCGCCGTACCCGCGGCTGCGAGCACCACCACCAGGAACGGCGCCTTGCGCCAGGCGAGCACGCCGCCGACAGCGACGCCGACAGGCCGGGCCACGCCGGCGAAGTCGGCGCCCTCGGCGAGTGCCGACGTGGCGGCGAGGGCGGCGAGCAGGATGACCGCGGAGACTTCCAGCAGCTTCTCCGCCCGCTGCGGGAAGGTGACCCTGGCGCGCAGCGCCGGGCCGGAGAGGCGGAGCAGGAAGGTGCCGCCCGCCAGGGCCAGCATCGCGGCCAGGGCCGGTACCACGGGTACGGCGTCGTTCATCGGACGGCTCCCTCGGGCGACTCCGACGACTCGGAACGATCGCTTGGTTCGGACGCGGTGGAGCCGTTCGGCCCGGTCGGCCCGTTCGGCCCGGTCGGCGGGACCGACCCGTCCTGCCGCTCCGAGGCGAGGACGAACAGCGGCAGGGCGGCGAGCGCGACCAGGACGGGCAGGCCGGCGGGCAGGAACGCGACCGCCGCCAGGGCCAGGGCGCAGCCCGCCAGCGCGGTCCGCCGCAGGGCCCGCTCCTTGAGGGCGGGCAGGATCAGCGCCACGATCACCGCGGGGAACATGGCGTCCAGCCCCAGGGCCCCCGTGTCCTCGACCACGCTTCCGAGCAGCGCCCCGAGGCCGGCGCCGACCGGCCAGCAGACCAGGATGCCGAGGCCGCAGGCCCAGTAGGCGGCGCGCTTGCGCGGGAGGCCGTCCTGGGCGAGGGCGAAGACGACCGTCTCGTCGTTCATCAGGTGGGTGCCGAGCAGGCGGCGCCAGCCGCGCCCCAGCACGTCCGGGACCGCCAGGCCGAACGGCAGGTGGCGGGCGTTGACCAGGAGGCAGGCCAGGAGGGCGGCGATCGGGCTGCCGCCGGCCGCGATGATCCCGACGAACAGGAACTCCGACGAGGCGGCGAGGACGAGCGCGCCCATCAGGACGGGGAACCACCAGGCGAAGCCGGCGGTGACCGAGACGGCGCCGTACGAGACGCCGATGACGCCGACGGCCAGACAGACGAGGGCGATGTCGCGTAACGGCCCGCGGTCCAATGTTCTCCATATCGAACACATGGCGCTTATGATGAACACCTCAGTAGTGTTCGTCAAGGCGAACAACCGACCACTGGAGCGAACGCCGTGTCCGATGCCGATGCCGATGCCGATCCCGCCCTCAAGCCCCCGCTCGAAGTGATCGCCGCCTCCCTGCGGGCGGAGCGCGTACGGGCGGGACTCTCCCTCACCGAGGTGGCCCGCCGGGCCGGACTCGCCAAGTCCACGCTCTCGCAGCTGGAATCCGGCGCGGGAAACCCCAGCCTGGAGACGCTCTGGGCCCTGTGCGTGGCCCTGGACGTCCCGTTCTCCCGGCTGCTCGCCGCCCCCCGGCCACAGGTCCAGCTGATCCGCGCGGGCCAAGGCCCGGCGGTTGCCTCCGCGCAGAGCGCCTACCGCGCGACCCTGCTCTCCGCCTGCCCGCCGGGTGCCCGGCGCGACGTGTACAGCATCGCGGCCGAGCCCGGACCCCAGCGATCCTCCGCCGCGCACCTGCCCGGCGTGGTGGAGCACGTGGTCATCAGCTCCGGGCGGGCCATGGTGGGCACCGCCGACGAACCGGTGGAACTGCTCCCGGGCGACTACATCTGCTACCCGGCCGACGTGCCGCACCTCTTCCAGGCACTGGAGCCCGGCACCCGGGCCGTGCTCGTCTCCGAACACCACTGAACGCCGGGCCGGACCCGAAGGGGTCCGGCCCGGCGCGAGCCGCCGACGGCGGCTCAGTGGCCCATGCCCAGCCCGCCGTCGACCGGCAGGACGGCGCCGGTGACGTAGGCGGCGCCCTCGGAGGCCAGGAAGTACACGGCCGCGGCCACCTCGTCCGCATGGGCTCCGTGGGCCAGCGGCACCCGGTCCAGCATGGCGGCCCGCTGCCTCTCGCTCAGGGCCGTGCGCGGGCTGGTGTCCGAGCTCGGTCCGGCCGTGCTGGACCTGCACCGGGGCATCAAGCGGGTCTGGGACCCGGCGGGGATCCTCAACCCGGGGAAGGTGTTCGCCGCTCTGCCGTGAGGGGGCAGGCCGGTGCAGAGGTCATCGGCCCGCGTGGGCCAGCCGGAGGGCTTCGGCAGTGACATCGGCGTCGACCTGCGCCCGCGTTCTGTCGCCGTATTCGAGGATGTCGTACTCGTCGTCGAGTTCGGCGAGCCGTTCGGCCAGCGGCAGCCCGTGCCCGAAGCGCTGGTGGATCCGGAAGGCCAACTCCCGTGGGGTCAGCTCACCGGCCAGCGTCCGGGCGGCGAGTGCTCGTACGGCGGCTTCCTCGGCGCAGGCAGCGTTGACGACGTCGGTGGCACGCGCGTCGCCGATGCTCCAGAGAACGGCGTGGTCTTGCAGTGCGCGGGCTGCTGATTCGGTCGACGGCATGTGTCCATGATCTTGTGACAGCGTGAACCGGGGCAAGCGGAATTCGTCACGGTGATGCCTGCTCAGCGGCCCCTCCCAGGAGTGCGGGCGCCGAATCCGCAGGTGGACCGTGATCCTTCTCGTCGATACCGGAGACGAGAGCGCGGTGAAGTGGCTCGGCGCCCCGCGTGTCGGGGATGCCCCGCGCTGGTCAGGCTTCCGCTTCGGCCAGGGGCTGTCCCGGTTCGGCGGCCATGACGAGCTGGGTGATCTCGAAGCCGTCGGGTGTGTGCACCTCGATGCGGTGGAGGCCCGGGCTCTGCACGGTCGCCTTCGCGGTGGCGGTTCCTCCTTCCCAGGCCAGGGGGAGTTGCCGGGGCAGGCCGGGGTTTTCGAGGTCGGTGACGGTGCAGGTCAGGCCCGAGAGGGAGTCGACGTCACTCAGGCGGATCTTCCACGTCTCGCCGGCCTCGACGAAGTCGGGTGCGCTCAGGCCGCAGCCTGCCTCGCCCTGGGGCGGGCCCCCGTGGATGTCCTCCCGCAGGATCTCGGTGACGGCGTCGAGGGCCGTCTTCGCCCTGGCGACGTCACCGTGCTGGAGCGGCAGGTGGGTGACGGCGGTGGTGAGGACGGCCGCCTCCTTGTACACGGTGCCGTCGCCGTGGACCTGGAAGTACCGGACGCGGCCGTGCCGGTCCCGGATGAAGGTCCCGTCGGAGTTCTGCCGGGCTCCGTCGAGATGGGCCTCGACCCGGCCGTCGGTGATGGTCAGGTTCTGCCAGGTGGGCTGGTTGACCCCGACGACGGAGCGGTGGTCGGGCAGGCCGATGTCCTTCTGGCCGTGGTGGAAGCGGGCCGCGTTGCGGGCGAGGTCCGCGTTGCCGCCGATCGCTGTGATGTCGCTCGGGGTGAGGTGGCGTACGTCGTCCCCGGCGCGCAGGCTCCGGTACTGCGGCAGCAGGTCGTGGAGGCCGGGCATGGTGGCGCAGATGGAGCGGAGCTTGCGGTGCGGCAGCGGTACGGGGGCGCCGCGGCCGGTGCCGAGGATGACCGCGGCCTTGACCGACCCCTGGAAGGGGGTACCGAGCGTGATGACGCCTCGGGTGTCGGTGTGGAGGTCGCTGTCGTAGCCGGGGTCGAGTGCCGCGCGGGTGACGAGTCCGCCCATGGAGTGGGCGACGAAGACGAGCCGTCCTTCCCGCTGGTCGGCGCGGTGCCGGCGGGCCTGCGCGTGGGCGGGATGGCGGCGCCAGTCGGTCAGGTGCCGGCGTGCGGCGTCGGCCAGGAGGCGGCCGTTGGCGGCGACGGGGAGGCGCCAGTCGTAGGCGAACTCGAGGACCGCGGCAGGGTCGGCGACACTGGTCAGCACGGTCTCGACCAGGTCGGTGTACGGCTCGCTGCCGGCGAGGTACGGGGTCCACGCGGAGTGCTTGAGGAGGCCGGTCGCCTTGATCCGGCCGGTCTTGCCCGCCAGCTCGTCCTCGGTCATGGCCAGGGACTTCAGGCCCGAGGGCGTGGTCCAGGCCTTCAGCAGCCAGGAGATGCCGCCGATGCCCCAGACGTCCTTGCCGGTGGTCGTGTCGTACAGGGTGCTGCCCATGATTCCGGGTACGACGACGACGGCGTCCTGGGTGACGTGGTCGGGTAAGTCGTCGGTGTCCTGCGGGTGCTGCGCGGAGGCGGTGGCGGTGCGGTGCGGGTGCTCGTTCATGGCAGTGAAGAATAGAGACCGTGGAAGGGGAGCGGGGCGGGATCGGCTTAGCCGGTCCCGTGGAGGTGCCGGTGTCGCCGGCCGTCGCCGGAGGGGCTCCGGAACCGGCGCCGCCGGACTCGTCCGGTGCGGCGGCGGCGCCGCCTGCGGGCACGTTGTTCGTCCTGGCGATGGAGGACGGTACGGAGGCGCTGCGGCAGGCACTGGGCGCGCAGTTGGAGGCGGTGTCCCTGTGGTGGGAGCAGCGGCTGCCGGACGGGAGTCCCGGCTTCGTGAAGGTGGCGCCCACGGACCCGGTGACCAGTCGTC
This sequence comes from Streptomyces sp. NPDC043854, assembly GCF_056436005.1. NCBI lineage: Bacteria > Bacillati > Actinomycetota > Actinomycetes > Kitasatosporales > Streptomycetaceae > Streptomyces > Streptomyces sp. NPDC043854. The sequence goes on along the minus strand of NZ_JBWKDK010000010.1, from coordinate 152,087 downwards.
ATGACGTGGAGCGCTTCCTCGCCGAGTCGGGAATCCGGGAGGCGGAGAAGGACGTCCCCGTGGTGCTGTACGTGTCGGGCCACGGGGTCACCTCGGCCGCGGCGAAGCACTTCGCGGTCCTGAAGGACACCGAGAAGCATCGGCTGCTGGCCACGGGACTGCGTACGACGGAAATCGTGATCGCCGCGCTCGACTCGCATGCGCAGGACGTCCTGGTGATCGTGAACATGTGCGAGTCCGCCGACATGGCGGGGGAACTGGTCGAACTCTCACGGGACCTGGCCACCGCACGTACGACGCACGGCACGCTGAACGTCCTGGTCACCGCGGCGCCGAAGATGCGGGTGCTGGGCGGGGAGTTCGCGCTCGTCCTGCGGGAGGCGCACGAATGGCTGCGCACGGCCGGAGGGATCACCCGGCAGTACCTGACGATGTCGGAGTTCAGCCGGGCGCTGTACCGGGCGGCGCAGGCGATCGGCGCGGAGCGCGGCCGGAGTCTGTCCGTCGACCCTTCCCCCGTTCTCCTGGGGAAGCTGCACGTCCCGACTCCGACCCTGCCGAACCCGGGGTACCGGCCGGAGCCGACGGCGGTGGAGGAGAGCCTCCAGGAAGTGGCGGCGACCCTGGACGACGTGGGCTACTGGCTGGAGAAGGCCAGCGGCCGCACCGGCGCTGGCGACACCGGATGGTACTTCTCGGGCCGCGCGCACCTGAACGCCTCGGTGGTCACCTTCCTCCGGGGCGCGCCGGGAGTCCTGGTCGTCACCGGAATCACCGCGAGCGGGAAGTCGGCCATCCTGGGCCGCGCCGTGACCTTGAGCGATGCGACGTTCAGGAAGTCGGACCTGTTCGCGGCCGCCGTCGGGCACTGCCCGCCGGACACCGTCCCGGACGAGGGCGCGGTGACCATCGCGGTCACCGCGCGCAACCGCGAGGCACTGGGCCTGATGCAGGTCATCGGGCAGAAGCTCGGTGTCACCCCGGACAGCTCGGGCCGGGACCGGATGGGCCGCTGGCAGCTGGGACTGCGGAGGTTCCTGGGCTCGCCCGGACCCATGGTCACGATCGTCGTCGACTCCCTGGACGAGGCGACCGACCCGGCGGCGGCCCTGCACCAGGTGCTGGTGCCGCTGGCCGGCCACCTGTCGGTGTCGCCCACCGGGGAACGGCCCAGTCGGCCGCCCGCGGGCGACGCGCCGGATCCGGGCCACGGCCCCGGCGCCGCACCCCTGTCGGTCCGGCGCGGTGTCCGGCTGGTCGTCGCCGTCCGCAGCAGCGGCCCGGGCGAGGACGACCGCCTCGCCCCGGACGGCGGCCAGGACCTCCTGGGCCAACTGCAGAGCGCGTTCCGCGGGGCGGCCGTGCTGCGCACCGACGACGAGGACATGGGCAAAGACGTCGAGGGGTACGTACGGGCCCTGCTGCACGGGAAGGCCGGCTGGGCGGAACACGACCTGACCGAGGCGGCGGAGACGGTGGCCGAGGCCGTGGGACGCTCCTTCCTCGACGCCCGCGTGGCGGCGCACCAACTGCGCAGCGCGGGGCCGCGGCTGCTGGCCGACGCGCGCTGGCTCGCGCAGCTGGGCGAGGGGACGACCGGGCTGCTGGAGGCCGATCTGGCGAGGTCGGCGGAGGACGGCCTGGCGGCTGACGAGGCACGGGCGCTGCTGCGCGCGACGGCGTTCGCGCAGGGGCGCGGCATCGCCTGGGGTGAGGTGTGGCCCGCTGTCGCGTCCGCGTTGCTCGGAGGAGCCCTCGAGGACGCCGATGCCAAGATCCGGATCCTGCTGGGAGGCCGTCTGGCGGGGTATCTCACCCGTGACGTAGAAGAGGACCAGCGGGTCTACCGGCCGGCGCACGAACGGCTGGCCGCCGTCCTGCGCGCCTGGCCCCTCGCCCGCGCCGGGCACGGTGGGGGGATGGAGACGATGGATGATCGGGACGAGCCTGCCGAGATGGCGGGTGCGGGTGGGGCCGATGAGGCCGATGAGGCCGATGCGACCGATGCGACCGATGCGACCGATGCGGCGGTGGCAGCCCGCGCTGTAGGGGAAGCGTACGAGGATGATGCCGTAGCCGTGCACGCCCGCATCGTGCAGGCCCTCGCCGAACTGGCCGCGCCGCACACCGCCGGCACCGCCCCGCATCCGTACGTCCGGCGCTACCTTGCGCGTCACGCCCGGCTGGGAGGAATCCTGGACGACGCGCACGTGCCGGCCGACGTCATCCCGTGGCTGACCGGCAGCCCCATCCGCGGCCTGCTCGGCCCGGAGCGGGGGCAGGACAACCGGCACTGGCTGGAGGCGTGGGCGGCAGTGGAGCCCTATCTGCACCACGCCGACCACCCCTCGCGCCTGGCCAGCCTGCACCTGGCGTACACGGCGCTGCGCTTCCCCGGTGTGCCGCGCCCGCGGATGCCCGAGGGGGCGGCGGCCCCGCGCCGGGCCGCGCCGCTGAACGTGCTCTGGTCCCGGTGGGCGCCGCCCGTCAACGTCCTGGCCGCCCTCGACACCACGGTGCGGTCGCTGACGGCGGTGACGGCCCCCGACGGCCGCCCGGCTCTCGCGGTGGGCGACGAGGCCGGCGGTATCGAACTGATCGACGCGGTCGAGGGGACGGCGGTCCGCGAGCGGATCCGGGGGCATGAAGGAGCCGTGCGCCACCTGGTCGACGCGCCGCGCCCGGCGCAGTCCGCCCTGCTCGTGTCCGGCAGTACGGACGGCACCGTCCGCCTCTGGGACCCCGCGACCGGAAGCCTCGTCGACCAGGTCCACCGGCCCGGCGGGATCTGGATCGCCGACGTGTGCGCCTACCGCGACAGCGGGCACGAGCTCGCGGTGGTCTGTGTCAACGGGAGCGGGGAGGTGGTCTGGTGGAACGAGCGGATGGGCCCGCAGGAGCTGCTGACCCTGCCGTGCGGCGATACGCCGCGTACGAGCCCTCCCGCTCTGGCCGCGCTGGAAGAGCCGCCGGGGCGGCCGTTGCTGGCCGTCGCCGACGGCACGTCGCTGATGTTCCGGGACCCCGGGGCGGCCGAGGAGGTGGCCCGGTTCGGTCTCCTGAGCGCCGTACGGGTGCTGGTTCCCACCACGCGGCCGGGGACGGTCGCGGCCGGCCACGCGGACGGGAGCGTCACCGTCTGGGGCCCCGGCGGACTGCACTGCACCCTCACCGGCGCCACCGAGGCGGTGAGCAGCCTGGTCGCGCTCACTCTGGGCGAACGGCACGTCCTCGCGGCCGGTACGGGCAGCGACATCGCCGTGTGGGACACCGCCGGCGAGGGGCCGGCGGGGCCGCCGGGGTTGCTGAGCGGGCACACCGCGGCCGTGACCGCGCTCAGCCCCGTTGCCGCCCCCGATGCCGGAATCCTCGCCTCGGCTTCCACGGACGGCACGTTGCGCCTGTGGAACCGGGCGGTCCTGGAGAGCGCGCTGGCCACCGCGCGGACGGCTGCCGAGCCGGCCCTGACGGGTGGAGCACTGCTCCTGCCGGACCCGGCGGATCCGGGCGGTGGCGGTGGCCCTTCCTGGTTCGCGCTCAGCGGCGGCCATCCCCGCATCGACGTCCGGGACATCGGGACGGGGGCCGGCGTCGCCCGGATCGACACCGGCCGGGTGCCGTCCGCCGTGGCCTGGGCCCGCCGGAGGGAAGGCGGCCTCCTGGCGGTGGCCGGGGCCGGAGGCGAGAGCCCCGGCATCCGGCTGTGGGACGCCGGGACCCGGCAGTTCCTGCCCGACGTCCTCGAAGGGCACGTACCCGTCCTTCCCGTGCGCGCCCTTGCCGCGTGCACCACGGCGGACGGCCGGCATCTGCTCCTGAGCGGCGGGGACGACATGCGGGTCATGCTGTGGGATCTCGACCGCCCGGGCCTGGTGCGGAAGTGGACCGGTCACGAGGGGCGGGTCCGGGCGGTGGCGGCCGTCTCGTGCGGGCCGGGCGGCCGGGACTGGTTCGCCTCCGCCGGCTCCGACGGCACCGTGCGGCTGTGGGACGCGGAAGACGGCCGGCTGGGCGAGCCCCTGCGCTGTGACCAGGGCCTCGTCCACGCCGTCGCCATCCACTGCTGCCCGCTCGGCGGCCTCCCTCCGTATCTGGCCAGCGGTGGTGACTCGGGCACCGTGCGCCTGTGGGACCTGCTCGAGCGCCGGCCCCTGGGCGAGCCGCTGACCGGCCACACCGCGGCGGTGCACGCCCTGACCGTGTGGAACGCCGAGGGCCACGGCAGCCTCGTCGCCAGTGCCTCGGGCGACGGGACCGTCCGGATCTGGGACGCCGCCACCGGGCTGTGCCGCCTGCTGCTCGCCACGGGGAGCCCCGTCCGCAGCATCGCCGCCCGCCCCGCCGCGGCCGGCGGACGCGTCGTGCTCTCCTTCACCGGGGACGCGGGAGCCGCCGTCGTGGAGGTCGACCTCTCCGAGTGCCGGACGAACGGAGACTGATCATTGATCACGTCCGTATGCGCCCCCGCGTTCCCTCGTGCGCCCCCTCTGACCACCACAACCGGGTCGCTTCGATCGGACCCGAGCATAAAAAATGATCGTTCGGCATGTGTCACGGACCAGTACCGCCGTACGGCGCTCCCACCCGTCGCGCGCCAAGCACGCCGCTCATGAGTGCCACTCATGAGCGCACCACCGTCACGGAACCGGCTCTCCCGGCGGACCGCCCTGCCGGCCCGAACCGCCGCACGAGCCCACGAGCATCACCGGCCCGAGCTGCACGCAGGACGGGCCGGAGCAAGGAGAGCCGCCGCATGAGCCGGGACACCACGCAGCCGGACGTCACCCTCATCCCCGCGCCCGAACACGGCATCTGGCGCCTGGGAAAATCGCCGCACCCGGTCGACTTCAAAACGATCAGCTCGGAGGACGCGGCCGAGACCGGTGGCAACCGCTGGAGCCTGGCCAGTTACGGCACCCTCTACTGCGCCTCCGAGCCCGACGGCTGCTTCGCCGAGGCCTTAGCCCCCTTCCGCGTGCACCCCGACATGCTGGAGGTGATCGCGGACGACTGGCAGGATCCCTCCTTCCTCGCTCCCGGAAAGCTTCCCCGCGACTGGATCACCAGCCGCACCCTGGTCCGTCTACAGCCCCCGAAGGAGGCCCGTTTCCTCGACGTGGACGACGACCGCACCCTCAAGACCCTGTCCGACGAGCTCAAGGTCGAGCTGGCGGAGCACGGTGTCGACAGGCTCACCACGACGCACGTACAGGGCTCCAACCGCCGGATCACCCGACTGATCTCGGCCTGGGCCATCACCCAGCGCACCGGCCCCTCACACCAGGAGCGTCTCATCCACGGCATCGCCTACCGCTCCCGCTTCTACGGCATGCGCCAGTGCTGGGCCGTCTTCAACGACCTCGAGCTGAAGCAGATGGAGTCCAGCCTGGTCTTCCCCGAGTCGGAGGCGCTGCGGAGGGTGGCCGACGAGTTCGGGCTCGTCATGCTGTGACCCGCGTGCCAGGCCGCCCCGACCCCCCCTCAACCCCCTCGCGTTGCCCACCCGTAAAGGGATCTGAAGTCGACCTGAAGAACCACTGCACCCGAGTCGTCCGAAAGGACGAAAACGGCCCGTTCCCTGCCGCTCCACGCCATCGGATCCTCCCCAGGATCGGTGGCATTCATGCAGGTCAAGTGGTAAGTGTGCGTTCAAGCACGGCAGTTGACACCTCGTCGAGAAGCCGGTGGATTCTGCGTAAGAGGTGGAGTTGGAAGGTGATAATGGGTAACCTGGACAGTACGTCCAGCAACGTGGAGCACGTGGGGGATCTCATGAACAACATCGGTAACGCCGTCAGTGCCTGCTTAGCAGCCGGGTTCGTGCTCTGCATCGCGGCACCACCCCCCGCAGCAGGCACCACGCTCCCAGCCGACAGCACGGACCGCCGTGGACCCGTTGCGCTCCCAGCTCTCCTCAGTCAGCCGTGTGCCGGATCCTTGCGGACCGGAATACAAGGGTGCTGAGCGCCGGCCGCCAGCAGGCAGGCCACCCCCACCCGCGTTGGTCACGCTTCCCAGCGGGTCGGGAACACATCGTGAAGCGTTCGCAGCTCACCGATGCCCAGCGTCCCTTCCGTCTGCTCTCGCAGCGGCAGCACGCGACAGCCGGGTCCTGAGCGCACACCCCGACAACCCGTCGCTTTGACACGCGACCCGCCACCCGACGGGCGCGCAGTGAAGGCAACGAGGGAGACCTGACCATGCCTTCAGACACCGCATCCTCTGTCGCCAGGAGCGTCGCCAGCGCCCAGCGGGCGCACCTCACCACCGTGCGCATGCAGATCAGCGACATCGCCCGCTTCCTCCAGGACAACCTGGGGCAGCGCCTGACCGCGCGGATCGCCAACATCAGCGACCCCAAGCAGGTCGGCAAGTGGGCATCCGGCGACACCACACCCCGCCCCGAATCCGAGCAGCGCCTGCGCGACGCGCTGCAGGTCTTCCAGCTCATCCAGGACGCCGAGAACCTCTACACGGCCCGCGCATGGATGATCGGAATGAACCCCCTACTCGATGACGAGGCGCCGGCCCAGTGCATCGCCGAAGGCCGCAGGCGCGACGTCATGGTGGCAGCCCGCGCCTACGTCGACGGCGGCTGACCCCACACGAGCACCCTGCACCATCAGGCCCCACCACGGGGGCGGGCGGCGGCTGCGCCGGCCCGCCTCGGTGTTCGAAAAACGCGGGTGCGACCGTTCGAGGTGGTCTGGGATCATTCGTGGATGCCCCATCCTCTCGAATCCCTGGTCATCCGGCACACCCACCGCCTCCCCGCCCCCGCCGGGCCCGCCGGGCAGGGCGGTGCCGCCGCGCGGCAGTTCGACGCCGCGCTGATGTCCGTGGGCTTCAAGCTCTCGGGGGAGCTGCTGGAGCGCCTCTCGGGCCTGGCCGAGGAAGTCGTCCTCGAGACCGCGGCGCGCACGCTGGACACCGTCCGCGCGATGGTCGGCGACCACGTCCGGCACAACGTCTACTTCACCGACTTCCCGGCCAACGTGCCGGACACGCTCGACTTCTGGATGCAGTGCATCCGCGAGGCGCTCGCCGACGACGCCTCCCGGGCGGGCACCCTCGACCAGCTCCGGTCCGGTGTGGTCGACCTGCTGACCCTCCCGACGTACGGCACCTACCGGCACGCGTACGAGGAGATGCTCGCCGCGCACGACGAGCTGATCGCCGCCGCCGGCGACCGCATGACGGTCCTGCACGCCGGCGGCGCCCCGGAGGACGAGGCCACGGCCCTGTACCTGGCCCTGGCGGGCAGTGCCACCCCGCTGGGCGAGGACGGCCTGCGCGACCTCGCCGTGCTCGCCGGGCACTGCGCCGACGGCCCCCAGCCCGAGGAGATCCCGGTCCGGGAAAACCGCGCCGTCGTCAACCGCGCCCGCCTCGACCGCGGCGCGGACCTGCTGGTGGACACCGTCACCGACGTCCTGCGCCTGGCCTGCGCCCTGTCGGACGGCGACGTGACCCTCACCGAGCCGACCCGGTTCCGGTCACTGTCCCGGCCAGTCCGCCGCGCCCTCCTCGCCGGCCTCGACGCGGTCGTCGCCGCGTCCCCCGCCAAGCTCGCCGACGTCACCGCGCACCGCGAGGCGTTCAAGCGCCTCGGCGAGCGCCTCCACCCGCACGAGTACCCGCGCTGGCCGCACGCCGCGGACGTGTTCGCCGTCGCCCGCGGCGAGAAGGAGGCCCGGACCCTCGACAGCCGCGTCGAGGAACTGCTCGGCGCCCGTGACGTCACGGGCGCGGCGCGGCTGCTGGCGGCCGCCGCCCCGGGCAGGCTGCTGCGCTCCCTGGACCGGCTGCTGCGCGCCTGCCCCGGGCAGGAGGAGCGCGACGCGGTCGCGGCCACCGCCGAGGAGGCCGCCCCGCAGGTCTCCGGCCGGGTCCTGCTGTCCGTACGCGAGCACTTCCACAACCGGACGCGGGAGGCGCAGCAGCGCCGCGTCTTCGTCAACCGCGGCGGCCGCGCCTGGGTCGCCGCGGACACCCGCCCGCCCGTGCCGGAACCCGACATCAAGCGGCTGGTCGCGGCCCTGGACGCGGAGACGCGGCGCCGGCTCCCGGAGCCGGGTCACCTGCTGGTCGACCCCGCGGTCCTCGACGTCGCGCTCCCGCTCAGCGGCAAGGCGACGGCCGCCGGGCTCGGCGTGCTCCCCCGCGGGTCCCTCTCCCCCGTCGACGGGGAGCTGCTGCGGTTCTTCGTCCACTGGCGGCAGGCGCAGCGCAGCACCGACTTCGACCTGTCGGCGCTCATGCTGGACGGGTCGTACGAAACCGTCACCTGGCTGTCGTACACGGCCCTCCAGGACCTCGAGGGTGAACACTCGGGCGACATCACCGACGCCCCCGCGCCCGACGGCGCCTCGGAGTTCATCAACCTGCGCCTGGACGCCGTACGCGGCGACTTCATCGTCCCGCAGGTCAACATCTTCTCCGGGGAGGGCTTCGAGGAGGTCGCGGAGTCGTTCTTCGGCTTCATGCTGCGCGACGCCGAACAGCAGGGCCGCCCCTTCGAGCCGCGCACGGTCCGGATGAAGTCGGAGATGCGGGGGACGGGCAGGGTCGCCCTCCCGCTGGTGTTCCTGCGCGGGGACGACGGCGGGTGGCGCGCGAAGTGGCTGCACCTGTACCTGAAGGGCAATCCGAGTGCCAACCGGGTCGAGGGGAACCGGGTGTCGGTCGCCACGCTGGTGCGCGGCATCGTCGAACGCGAGCAGCTGACGGTCAGACACCTCGTCGGCCTGATGGCCGACCGCGCCACGGCCACCACGTGGTGGGACGGCACGCAGGCCCAGGTCCCGGACGGCCCGGTCACGTACATCGGCCCGGAGCGCCCGGAGGGGCTGCACCCGGACTCGCTGGTCGTCACCCCGGAAAACCTGCGCGCACTGATCCCGGCCTGACTGCTACCGTTGGCCCCGGCGAGGCCATGGGCGGACTTCCTTCTCACCACTCCACTGAACTAGTCCCCCCGCTTTCCTCGCCGTCGACGATGGAGCCGGGATGCCGTTCGGGTATCCCGGCTTCGTCGCGTCCTGCCCGGGGCGGGCGGGCGGCGACAGCATCACCGATCCTCACGGAGCCTCGCTGCACGTCGGCCGATAGGGGGTCTCGGGCGCGAAGCGGGTCCATTCCTCGCGGGTGAGGCTGCGGGCGACCGTGGAGCACAGTTCCGCAGCGGTGCGTTCGGCGTCCGTGTTCCACAGGACGGCCGTGCCGTCGACGCCTGCGCTGGCCAGCGTGGCGCCGTCCGGGCTGAAGGCGAGGGACCTCACCTGGCGGGTATGGCCGGTGAGCGTGGCCAGTTGGCGTCGCCGGGAGACGTCCCACAGCACGACCGACGTGTCGGCGCTGGCGGTGGCCAGAGTCCGGCTGTCGGGGCCGAAGGCCACGGCGAGGACGAATGCGTCGCCGTCGAGCGTGGCCAGGCGGGTCCCGCGCACGGCGTCCCACAGCATGATCTTCTGGTCGATGCCCGCGGTGGCCACCGTACGGCCGTCCGGGCTGAAGGCGACGGAGCGCAGCGATCCGGTGTGGCCGGTGAGAGAGAGCCGGGGGGTGCGCTCGGCCACGTCCCACAGGACCGTGATGCCGTTGTGTCCCGCGGAGGCCAGGGTCTGCCCGTCGGGGCTGAAGGCGAGCGCGTTGACGCCCCGCTCAGGGGTGGATGCCGGCCCGACCCGGGCAGCGTCGTGGCTGAGGGTGGTGAGGCGGCCGCGGTGCTGGGGGTCCCACAGCATGATCGTGCCATCGGCGCCCGTGGTTGCCACGGTCCGCCCTTCCGGGCTGTAGGCGACGTCGAGCACGCGGTCGGTGTGGCCGGTGAGCACGGTTCCGGCAGAGGCGGATGGAGCCGGGTCGGTGGGCACGGGCCACAGGGTGAGCGTGTGGTCCTCCGTACGCGGTGGGTGCGCGGCCGTCCCCGTGCCCGCCGCCACCGTCCGCCCGTCCGGGCTGAAGACCACCGAGTTGACCGGCCCGGTGCCGCCACCGAGAACGGCCGTCCGGCTGCGGCGGCGGGTGCTCCACAGGATTGCGGTCCGGTCGTCGCTCGCCGTTGCCACGGTGGCGCCGTCCGGGCTGAAGGCGACCTTGTTCACGCGGTTGCCGTGCCCGGCCAGGGCGATGCGGGCCGGGTCCCACAGGGTGACGGTGCCCTCCTCCCCTGCCGACGCCAGCAGCGGTTCGGGCCCCGGGCCGAAGGCCAGGCCGTAGATGTTCGTGACGTGCCCGGTGAGGGTGGCGAGGCGCGTGCCGCGGGCCGTGTCCCAGAGGATGACGGTCCTGTCGTGCCCGGCCGTGGCGAAGGCATGCCCGTCGGGGTGGAAGGCGACGGCCCGGACGGCGCTGGTGTGGCCGGTGAGCGTGGCGGTGACGGCACGTCGGCCGACGTCCCACGTCATCACCTTCTGGTCGTTCCCGACGGAAACCAGGCTCCGGCCGTCAGGGTGGAACACCACCCCCTCGACGGAGTCGGTGTGGCCGGCGAGCACCGCCTGCCGCCCCCCGGTCGCCGTGTCCCAGAGCGCGACCGTGCGGTCCGCGCCGGCCGTGGCGAGGGTGGTGCCGTCGGGGGCGAAGGCCACGGAGTTCACGTTGCCCTGGTGCCCGGCGAGGGTGAGCCGGCGGGTCCCGCCCCGGGCATCCGGGCCGAGGTCCCACAGGATCACGGTGCCGTCCGCGGAAGCGGAGGCGAGGGTACGGCCGTCCGGGCCGAAGGCGAGCTTCTTGATCTGCTCGGTGTGGCCGGACAAGGTCGCCGCGGGCTCGCGGGCCGCCATGTCCCAGAGCACGACGTTGTTGTCGTCGCCGCCGGTGGCCAGCGTTCTGCCGTCGGGACTGAACGCCACCGTCCTCAGCCACGTGGCGTGTCCGGTGAGGGCGGCCGTCCGTCTGCGGCTCTGCGGGTCCCACAGGATGAGTTTGCGGTCGCGGCCGACGGAGGCGAGCGTACGGCCGTCGGGGCTGAAGACCGCCTGCGAGACGGCGTCGGTGTGGCCGGTGAGCTCGGCCTGGTGGTACTGGTACGTGGACATCGTCAGCAGGGCGCCGCGTGCTTCGGGCGTCGGTGCGGTACGGAATGCTTCCACGCTGAGGAGTTTCGCCAGCGCCGGCCGGGACGGAGCCAGGCCCAGTGCCTGGGATGCCAGCTGGCGGGAGAGGGTGAGCTGCCGTTCGTGTTCGGCGTCCCGGCGCTGGTGGACGGCGATGGTACCGACGCTCGTGGCGACGAGGAGCAGCACCGCGAGGCTGAGGGCGAGCAGCCGCAAGTGGCGGTTGCGGCGGACGGCTGCGGCCCGTTCCCTCTCCGCGAGTCCGAGACTGGCGTCGAGGAAGTCACGCTCCGAGGTGTTGAGTTCGTCCCTGCTTCCGTCGCGGGACGCCCAGTCGCGCAGGATCGCCAGCAGGGTCCCGCGGTACAGGGCGCCAGTGTCGCGGTCGAGTTCCTCCCAGGCGCGGGCCGCCTCGGTGAGTCGGCGGTGGGTGACGAGGCGGTCGCGGTCCTCCTCGATCCAGCTCCGCAGCCGGGGCCAGGAGGTGATGAGGGCTTCATGGGCGAGGTCGACGGTGCCGTCGTCAAGGGTGATGAGCCGGGCCCGGGCAAGGTGCTCGAGGATCTCCGTCGCATCCCGGGTCGTGCCCGTGGCTGCGGTGGCCTGGGCGGTGGGCGTCCCCGGCTCCGCCAGGTCGAGTTCGCAGCGGCGGACGGGACGTCGGGTGTCCTCGGCTCCTTCCCCGGGAGTGATCAGGCGGAGCATGATCCGCCGGGCGAGCACGGCCTGTTGCGGGGCGAGCCGGGCGTACACGCCTTCGGCGGTGTTGGCGATCGCGCCCTGCATACCTCCGGCGGCCTCGTACGCGGCGACGGTGAGGGTCCGTCCCTTGCGCCGGCGCCACGTTTCCAGCAAGGCGTGGGACATCAGCGGCAGCGCACCGGGCTCACCGGCCGCCTCGCCGATGATCCGGGCGGTGAGCGCTCGCTCGACGATCAGCCCGTCGGCCATGGCGGGTCCGACGATCGCTTCCCGCATCTCGGCCGCTGTCATCGGGCCGAGGAGTACGTGCGCGTCGCGCAGCGCGTCGGCGAGGCGGCGCTGTTCGGCGCAGCGTCCGTAGAAGTCCGCCCGTAGCGCGATGACGACACGCACCCGGCCGGCCGGTTCGTGTGCCCCGAGCAGCAGATCGATGAACGCGGCGCGCTCGGCGGGGTCGTGGCAGAGGGTGAACACCTCCTCGAACTGATCGACGATGATCCAGGTGTCGGCGTCGGCGTCGGCGCCTTCGCCCGCGGGCGGCAGTGCGGCGGCGTGGGTGCGCAGCGGGTGTTCGCCCGGGGTGAGGATCCTTACCGCGGCCGGCCGCTCACCGGCCCCACGGGCCTGTTGCAGCTTCGGGACCAGTCCGGCCCTCAGCAGTGAGGACTTGCCGCTGCCGGAGGCGCCGACCAGCGCGGCGAACCGGTTGCGGCGCCCCAGTTCCAGCAGATCATCGACGAACCGGTCGCGCCCGAAGAACCGCTCCCGGTCCTGCGTCCCGTAGCGGGCCAGCCCCTGGTACGGCGGCTCGGCCGTCCCGTCGAGCACGGGTGGCAGGGCGGCGACCTCGTCAGCCGCCTCCTGCCAGCGCTGCTCCCACCGCCGCAGCTGCTCCTGGTCCGCGCCACAGGCCCGGACGTAGGCCAATGCCACCGGCAGCGAGGGCAGTTTCTCGCCCGCGGCCGCGGTGGACAGGGCGGGGGCCGAGTAGGGCACGCGTCGCGCCATCTCGCGGTAGGTGGGGCCGCCCGCCTCCTGCCGCAGGGCCCGCAGCGCGTACGCGAAGCGCGGCACCGGTCCGTCCGCCGGATCCACCGGACGCTCTGGACGCCCCACTGCCTCTCCCCATCCTTGTATCCCCGGCCGCCGTCCGCCTGCCGCGTCAAGATCAGTACCGCCACGGTACGTACGCGGAGAATCCCCCACAAGGCGTTGATTTCAGCCGTGCCCCGGCCGGTCCGATGGGACAGCAGCGAACTCGGCGAATTGAAAAGTCGCAGGTGAACGGGGTGCTTATCAATATGCGGCCGTGAAGACTCGGTCCGGCCGGTGGGCGGAGAGCGCAGAACCTCCTCGCTGCCGCCGCAGGTCGTGTCGCCTGACATGACCGGGCCTGCCCGGAGCGGAACGCGGACCGCCGGCCATCCGTGCACAGCTCATCTGCCGCCACCCCACGGGGTGGCAGGCACCAGATCCGAAGGGATGCACACATGACCAAAACGACGCGCGGGCTCCTTCCCGCCGCCCTCACCGCCGCTGCGCTGCTCTGCGCTGGCCTGGCCACGGCCGGCCCGGCGCACGCCGGGGACCGTGTGCCGAACATCAGCAAGGGCAGCGGTAACGACGCCGGTGTGCACTGCGTGCAGCGCGGGGTCAACAACTGGGCCCAGCGGACCGGGCAGGGCAGGCCGCTGGCGGAGGACAGGCTGTTCGGCGGCGCCACCGAGTGGTGGGTGAAGAGGTTCCAGCGCGCCTCGGGTCTCGACGACGACGGCATCGTCGGCAAGAACACCGGGAACAGCATCCTGGACAACCTCACGGGCGACGGCAACATGCGGGCCTCCTGCTACAAGCACATCCCCAGCACGCGCCGCTGACCCGGCCGGGCGGCCCGTCCTCGGCACGTACCGGGGGCGGGCCGCCGGGCCTCCCCGCCTCGGGTGGACGGAGCCGGCGGAACCCCCCACCGCTTCGACCGCGGATCGAACCCTTGGCTCGCGGCTCGCGGCTCGCGTTCGACGGTCTCGACGGTCTCGACGGTCTCGACGGCGATGAAAGGGGCTACCACGCGGGACACGGGGACGTGTGGAGCGCCAACCTGTGAACGCCCATACGCGCCCGACCACTACCCGGAGGGTATCGACAGCGACGAAGCAACTCGGGAGAAGTACCTGAAGCGGCAGTTGCAGGCCGAGGCCATCTTCGTCGACGACGTGACCGGCGCCCGTATCATCATCGACCGCAGTCTGACGGACACCGCCGGCAACCCGGCGAAGCCGGTCGCGATCATCAGGCAGCACCATATGATCCACGCCGACCACATCGATGAGAGGGACCTGCCGAACCACATCACGCCGCGCGACGGAGAGGACGCCGCCGAGTGGCGCACCCCGAACGACGGAGAGGCAAATGACCGGCGAGACGGGGCAGGCGGAGCCGGAGCCGACCGCCTGGCCGGGCTATCGCTCGGCGCCGCCCCGCTTCGGCTGTCCCGGGCAGCGCCAGCGCCTTGTCTTCCCCGCATCCGTCCCCGCCGGGCTGCGAGCGCTCGGGGACGAGGTCCGGGCCGCGCCGTGGCCCATCCGGCCGGCGTTCCGCTCCTCGCGGGTCGCGCTGCTCGACACACTGTGCCGGTGGCAGACCCTGCGCGTGCTGGCGTACCTGCGGGTGCTGGCCGCCGGCGCCCGGTCGGCGGCACCGCCACTCCTCCGCGACCTCGAGACGCCCCCCGACCAGGGGACGGCCGCCGGTCCGGACACGGCTGCGCTGCTGGCCAGGCTGGAGCAGGCAGCCCTGGAGTTGCCGCCGGCACTGCTGGACGCGGTCGTGTGCGATGCCGGCGGGCTGCTCGCGGACAACCGGTTCGCGGCGTCCGTCCTGGCCGCCGGGCTGACGGCGGACTCGCGCCCCGCGGACACGGACGAGGCCGTCTCCCGTGCGGTGGTGCTGACCAGCTACTGGTACGAGCTGCCCGCCCAGCGGGGCGGCTTGGCGCTCGCCTGGAGCGCCACCGTGTTCGCCCGCTCCTGGCTGTGGTGGTCGGCGAACTTCACGTACGGGGATCCCGCCGGCGGCATCGGCATCACCAGCGACCCGCGTCCGCCCCGGCCCGCCGCGAGCGCTCTTCCCGACTGGGCGGCACCCCTGCTCGCCCGGGCGGAGCGTGCCGACCGCTGACGGCACATCCGGCGCACGCGGGAAACGAAAACCTGCTGTCCCCGTCAGGGCCCGACCGCAGGACGCAGCGGACGAAGCCGCCTGCCGCCCGCCCCGCCACGCAGGCTGAGGGCCAGGCCGATGCATGCCGTGGTCGTGGCCGGCTGTGCCGTGCTCGGTTGCGGGCCGAGGGAGTCGAGCAGGAGGGCGGCGTGCCTGCCTCCGTCCGCGGCGATGGAGGCGAAGACCTGCTGCAGGAGCTCGGCGACGTCGGCGCGGGACAGACGGTCGCGATGCGAGGACGGGACCCGGGCGGGGAGTGGGCGCCGGTGCACGCTTCCCTTGCGAGCCGGCGAGGCCGGGCGGGGCTCGCGCGCACGACGGCAGTTGGGCCAGTCCGTCTCCGGCGAGCGGGAAACGTTTCCTCACGCCTTCTTCGGGGGAAGGGGCTGGTCGTCGAGTCGCTCGCGTCGCCCGGGGGTCAACAGGGGCAGGCGGGTGCGCTCGAGGCGCAGGCCGGGCGGTTGCCGATCACGGCCGGCGCCGTATCAGTCCGAGAAGACAGGGGAGATCTTCTTGTTACCCGTGGTCCTTTCCGCGCTGCTCACCACGATCGTGGTACCGCCCGCGTCCGATGCCGGCACGATGTACGAACTGCCCCTCCTGGCGGGCCACACCCGTAGCTCGGCTCAGGCGATGAACGACACCGGAGACGTCGTCGGGCTCTCGCTGGACGAGAACGAGGACGGCTATCTCGTGCGGTGGGGTGCCGACGGCTCCCTCACCACCCTGCAGGCCATCGACGGGGGTTCGGGCGGGCAGGCCGTCAGGATCGCAGATGACGGCACCGTGGCCGGTTTCACCGACGCACCGGACGGCGTACGGCATGCCGCCCGATGGGACAGGGCAGGCACCCTCACCCGGCTCCAGGAACCGCCGGGCTATGTCCAGGGCGAGGCCCAGGACATCAACAACTCCCGCGTCGTCGTGGGACATCTCTCGACGGGCACCACCACGGTCCCGGCGCGCTGGGGCGCCGACGGCCGGGCAACCGCGCTGCGCCTGCCCCCGCAGGCGAACGGCGGCTCGGCCACCGGCATCAACGAGAGGGGAGAGATCACCGGCTACGTGTTCGTGCCCGGGGAGAAGACCCGCGCCGTACGCTGGGACCCCGCTGGTCGCGTCCATGACCTCGGCTCGCTCGGGGGCTCGTACAGCGAGCCGTCCGCGATCAACGACCGCGGAACCGTGATCGGCCGGGCAACCGACGCGAACGGCACCTGGAAGGCCGTTTGCGCCCCGCGCGGCAAGAAGGTCAAGGCCCTGCCCTCCCAGGACGAGGGCGCGCGAGCTGTGAACGTCAACAACGCCGACGTCGTGGTCGCGAACGTCAAGGACCGCTCCCTGCGGTGGAGCGGGACCGACACCACTCAGCTCGGATTGCTGCGAGGCACGGGCAGGACCTTCGTCGAGGGCATCAACGACGCGGGAACCAGCGTCGGCACCTCCGACGAGCGCGCCGTGACATGGGACGCACAGGGCCGGGTCACCGAACTTCCCGGTCAGGCCGGCGTGGACAAAGCCGACCCGGTCGCGATCAACGCGACCGGGAGCGTCGCGGGCAATGTCGGCAACACGGATTCCTGGCCGGCTCGCTGGCGCGCCGTCATCTGGCGCTGACCGCCGGCGCTCTGCACTGCGGTCCGGGCAACACACCCCGGCCAGTGCACCAACCCGCCGCTGGGCGACGATCACACGATCGTCGCCCGGCGGCAAGACTGGCACCCACCCACAGGCGGCGGGCCGTGCCAGTGGCGGAAGGCCGCCGCCCCCGTGATCGTGTTGCCGACGCGCTCGGCCCACTGCCGCCCGGGATGGGGTTGAAGGTCGAGCGGGCCGAACTCGCCGCGACCGCGTCACATCGCCCGGCTTTTCCTCAGTTCGGCGAGCCATGCACGTACCTGCTCGTCGTCGTGCAGGTAGCCGCCGCTCTCGTCCGCAGGGAGGTCGATTCCGTGGAGGAGGCTCAGCGCCCACCAGGAGACGTCATCCCAGTCAAGCCCGTCGTCTGTCACCCATTGCCCGGCCCAGCGGTCGGCCTCGTCCCGGGTCAGCCGACCCTCGACAAGTGCAACAAGAACTTGTCGGAAGCATGTCGGGAGGCGTGTTGAGACCGTCGGCACGACCCAGGGTCGTCGGTGGTGAGCCGACGACCCTGGGTCGTGCGTGGTCAGTAGCCGCTGCCGCCGTAGATCCGCTGGCCGTCGTAGTTGCCGCCCTGGCAGTACCAGTAGCCGCTGCTGTGCTTCACCGGGTTACCACCGCCGTATTTGCAGTCCGCCCAGGACACCTGGGGTGCGGCCGCCTCGGCCGCGAGGGGCCCGGTGACGCTCACTCCTGCGAAGGCCAGGGTTGCGAGGGCCAGGCCGAGCAGTCGTCGAACGCGCATGGCTTGCTCCTCTCGGGGTTAGCCCGTTCGGGTCTTCCCAGGATGACTGCGCGGCGTGCCCGCGAGCACGCGCGATTACTCCAAACGGGTGACCCCAGTGACCCCTGGGTGAACCCTGGGGAGCGGCAGGGTGCTGTGCTGCGCCCGACGTCCTCCAGCCGATCCGGGGCACGACATGGACGGCTACCAGCTTCCGCCGGCCCTGCCGGCCGACCACGGCAACCGCGTCGAGGCCAGAGCAGAGCGATCCCACGGCCCGGATCAACATGCTCGGCTGCTGCTCCTTCCAGCTTCCCGACCTGCCCGGCGGGCTGCGGCCACTCCGCGACGAGAACGCCACCGACGACGAGTACGCCCGCTTCGACCGCCCGTTGCAGCGGGCGGCCCGGAGTGATGAGGGCCGCTCGGATCGCGAGCCAGTTCGCGGCAAGGCGTTTGCTCACGCTTCGGTCGGGTGAAGTGCGCTCCAGCCGTGTTCCAGGAGGTCGAAGGCCCGAGTGATGGCCTGACGGCGGTCGTCGTGGGCGTAGGCCGCGTGGGGGGCTTCGAGGGCGAAGTGGGCCAGGGCGGTGCAGGCGGGGTCGCCCACGGCGAAGCCGCTCTCCTCGGCGATGGCCTGGGCGAGTGCGGTGGTGTGACGCAGCCACATGTTCTGGGCGTAGTCGCGCAGCGCTGGCGTGCCGGCCACCAGGTTGGTGAAGGCGGCGAAACGGGCATCGCCGTCAGTGGCTGCCAGCCGGGTGGCCAGGGCGTGTTCCCGCAGTGCGGCGGGGATGGACTGGCCCTTGGGCCGCTCGCGGACGGCTGCGAGCAGGCGGGCCCTCTGGTCGGCGTCCTCGTCGAAGACGAGGGCTTCCTTGACCGGGAAGTGCTTGAACAGCGTCGTGGTGGACACGTCGGCGGCGTCCGCAATCTCGCGAATGCCGACCCCGTCGTATCCGCGCTCCAGGAACAGGCGCAGCGCGGCGTCGGCGATGGCCTGGCGGGTGGCGGCCTTCTTGCGCTCACGGCGCCCCGTCGGCGCAGGAGGGGTACCTGCTGCGGTGTCGGTCGTAGTGCTGGGCATACCGACACTCTACCTCTTAGGTTGACCAACCAAAAAAGTTGAGTTGTTGCACTTGTTGGGTTGGTGTGTTTTTGTTGTGCGGTGGGCGGCTGGAGGCCCCTCTCTCTTCCTCTTTTCTCGGCGAGCCCCATGGCCCGCGCCCACCCCATCCGTCACGAACAGTCGCGGCACTGCTGCACGGAACGACCGGAGCACACCATGAACACCACCTCCGCACCCCGCATCGCCATCATCGGCGCCGGCCCCGGCGGCTTGACCTGCGCCCGCGTCCTCCAGCAGCACGGCATCACCGCCACCGTCTACGACCGCGACGCCGGCCCCGACGCCCGCAACCAGGGCGGCACCCTCGACCTGCACGCCGACAACGGCCAGATCGCCCTGCGCGAAGCCGGCCTCCTGGAGAAGTTCTTCCAGCTGGCCCGCCCCGAGGGGCAGGAGATGCGCCAGATGGACCCAGCCGGCACGACCCTCTTCCACCACGTCCCCGAGGAGGGCGAGCGGTTCAAGCCGGAAATCGACCGCGGCCAGCTGCGCAACCTGCTGCTCAACTCGCTCCAGCCCGGCACCGTGCGCTGGGGCCACGCCCTGCAGACCATCGGCGGCCCCGCCG
This sequence comes from Streptomyces sp. NPDC043854, assembly GCF_056436005.1. Lineage (NCBI taxonomy): Bacteria > Bacillati > Actinomycetota > Actinomycetes > Kitasatosporales > Streptomycetaceae > Streptomyces > Streptomyces sp. NPDC043854. The sequence goes on along the minus strand of NZ_JBWKDK010000010.1, from coordinate 133,044 downwards.
AAGGCCCCCGGCAGCTGCACTTCACCGACGGCTCCACCATCGAGGCGGACCTCGTCGTCGGCGCCGACGGCGCCAACTCCCAGGTCCGCCGCGCCATTTCCCCCGCCGTCCCCCAGTACAGCGGCGTGAGCTTCCTGGAAGCCTGGTTCCACGACGTCGAGGCCCAGCACCCCGACATCGCTGAACTGGTCGGCCAGGGCGGCGCCGCCGCAGCCGATGGCGACCGCGGCCTGTTCGCCCAGCGCAACAGCGGCGACCACATCCGCGTCTACATCATCCAGCGGGCCCCGGAGGACTGGATCACCGCCGGCGGTCTCAACCCCCAGGACAGCGACGGCATCCGCGCCCTCCTCCTGGAGCGCTACCGCAACTGGTCACCTCGCCTGCGCCGGCTGATCACCGACAACGACGGCCTCTACGTCGACCGCCCGATCTTCGCCCTGCCCGTCCCGCACACCTGGGAACACAACCCCACAGTGACTCTGCTCGGCGACGCCGCCCACCTCATGCCCCCGCTCGGCGTCGGCGTCAACCTGGCCATGCTGGACGCCTGCGAACTCGCCCTCGCCCTCGCCCACCACGACACCGTCGACGACGCCATCCACGCCTACGAGAAGACCATGCTGCCCCGCTCCACGGAAATGGCCCAGCTCCTCGACGGTGCCGCCGACCACCTGATGTCCACCGAGCTGCCCGACTTCGCCACCGGCGACAACCACTGACCACCCCTCAGAACGTGCCTTGGCCCGGTCGGGCCATCGAGGACTCCGAACACCGTCGGCTTCTGCACCGCTTCGCCACCCGGCACCAAATGCGGCGCCTACGGGCCGATCAGATGGTCCTCAGGCGACGGCCTGGGGGGTCGTCGCGGTGAGCAGCCAGCCCGTGCTGCGCAGCCGCAGGGCGCCGTCGACCTCGAGGGGTTCCAGCGCTTCGGTCAGTCGGGCTCTGGCCCGGTCGCCGACGCCGGGGCCGGCCTGGGCCACAAGATGGCGGCCGGGTCCGGAGTCGAGCAGGAAGCCTGCCGCGTCCGCTGCGTCGCGCCCCCAGTTCCCGTACGCCGTTACATGCGTGGCGCGGACATCACGGAGCCCGGCTCCGCTCAGCAGTGCGACCGCCGCGCCGGGGGCGGAGAGGGAGAACATGCCGGGTGCGCCGGGCCTGCCGAAGCCCTCCAAGGGCAGGAGATCGCCGAGGGTGGTCAGCGCGGTCAGCCACTCGTTGCCCTCGGGTTCGGCGGCGCAGAGCAGGGCCACGCGGCCGCCGGGGCGCAGGGCGGCGGCGATGTTCGCGAATGCCGCTGCGGGGTCGGTGAAGAACATGATGCCGAAGCGGCTGATGGCCAAGTCGAAGGTGCCGCGGTCGAGGGGGTGGACCTGGGCGTCGCCGTGCTCGAAGCGAACGTTGTCGAGGCCTTCGCCGTCGGCGCTCGCCCGGGCGCGTTCCAGCATGGGGCCCGAGAGGTCGAGGCCCAGGGCATGGCCACCCGGTGCGGCCGCGCGGCCGGCCTGCCGGGTCGTGGAACCGGCACCACAGCCGATGTCGAGGACGCGCTCGCCGGGGGCGATCGCCGCGGCGTCGAACAAGGGGGCGTCGAAGCCGGCGTTGACGGCGTCCCAGCGGTCCTGGTGAGCGGCCCAGTGGGCTCCTTCGTAGCCGTTCCAGGCCTGGGCCTGACCGGTGTTCGCGATGCCGTGCATGGTTGGGACCTCCTGCGAAGGGGAGTACGGGGCCAGCGACCCACCCCTAGAATGGGCGCACGCCCAAATAGTATGGGCGCTCGCCCATACTGGCAATCCTCAATCCCCTTTTCCACCGGGAGGACTTGGTGTCACCACGTGGAGTGGCCATCCCCGATCTGCGCGAGCGGCTCTTCGACGCGGCCGAGCGCGTCCTGGCCCGGGACGGGGCAGCGGCCCTGACCAGCAGGGCGATCACAGCCGAGGCGGACTGCGCGAAGGGGGTGCTGCACACCCACTTCGCCGGGCTCGACGAGTTCGTGGCGGAGCTGGTGCTGGACCGCTTCACCCGATCCGCCACCCTGGCAGCGACGCTGCCGGCGAAGGCGGGCAGCGGCTCGGTGGCCGGCAACCTGATGGAACTGGCCACGGCAGTCCTGTCCCTCGACCCGGGGGTCGTCGGGCTGGCAGTGACGCGGCCGGCTGCGGCACAGCGGGTCCGCGATGCATGGGCCGCAGGCGCTCCCGGCTTCGACGTGATCCAGGCCTCGACGAAGGCCTACCTCGATGCCGAGCAGCGCCTCGGGCGCGTCGCACCCGGCACGGACACCGGCGCGGTCGCACTCGCCCTGGTGGGCACGCTGCACCACCTGCTGATGACCGGCCGCCCGGGCACCCCGCCCCCGCAGGACCAGGTGGAGCGGCTGGTCCACACCCTGACCAGCCCGTCCTGAACGGACGCCCGGGGCCGGGGACCGGCTCGGGAGCTGTGCGAAGCCTTCAACCGCGTCATCAGCACGCCGCCGGCCACCATCGACGCCGACCCGCGCCCTGGTGACCTCGCCGGTGGCTACATCAAGAGCGACCGGGCGGCCGAGCTGCCGGGGTGGACGCCGAAGCTGTCCCTGGAGGACGGCATCCGGTCGGCACTGGACGGGCCGGGGCTGGCAGTGGCGGCCTCCAGGGTGTTCCTGGGGGCCGCTCCGGCTGCCCGCCTGATCAAGGCGCCGGCCACGCAACCGTGGTCTCCACGGGCCGCTCGTAGTCGACGCCGTCGACACCCCACCCGTACAGCTCGCGGATCTGCCCCATGAACCAGTCCGCCCCGGCCCTCGCCTTCTCCAGCCCCGCCTCCGGGTCGGCCCACAGCTCCCGCACCTGGTCCTGGACCCGCCCGTCGAGCTCCCAGCCGTCCAGCCGGATCCGACCCGCTTCGTCGAGGACGAGCGGCACCGCCCCGGTCAGCTGGTCCCACAGCTCCCCGGCCTGCTCGGCCGTCGTACGGAACCCGTCACCGAGGACCGTGCGCAGGAACGCCGTGTACAGGGCGATCGAAGGGATCGCGCTGGAGGCCTGCGTGACGGCCGCGCCCGCGACCGCGGTGAACGCCCGCCCCTCGTCGCCGAGCTCGCCGTCGAGCTCGGCGGCGGTCCGCTCCAGGTCTTCTTTTGCGGCGCCGATGGTGCCCTGCCGGTAGATCGGCGCGGTCAGCTCCGACCCGATGTAGGTCAGGGCGACGGTGGTGAACCCGATCGATTCCAAGGGGTTGCGAAGAGGTGTCGTCTGCAGCTCGCTCGGGCGCTCCGGCAGTGGCCGGATCTTACCCAAAGCTGTCCCTGTCGACAGTGTCAGGTCAAGATCCTTGTTCCGAGAATGGGCACTTGACTTCGTCCGGTGCTGACACCGGGGCAACGGATACTTGAACCTGTCAGGAGAGCCATGGCACTGGAGATGCGCGACCGCTGCGAACGATGTGAAACGGTGCTGCCGCAGGTCTCGCCAGCCCGCATCTGCTCGTACGAGTGCACGTTCTGCGTGTCCTGCAGCGACGCCATGCGGGACACATGCCCCAACTGCGGCGGTGAACTCGTCGCCCGCCCTCGCCGTGCGTCGGCGCCCGCCGCCGAGCAGACGATCAGCCCCGCGGGTCAGTGATCGCAGGCGGTGAGTGATCGTAGAACGGGCTGTCCGGTGTGGTCGTTGTGCCAGATCGCGGCGGTGAGCGCGAGGATGCGCTGCATGACGCGGGTGACGACACCGACGGGCGTGCGTCCTCGGTGCTGTTCGAGATCGAGTTGGCGTTTGAAGGTCTCGTTGACCGACTCGATGACCTGCCGCAGGGGTTTGAACAGGGGTGCTCCAGGCCGTTCCGGTTCGCACCTCGCCGCCCCGGGCCGGCACCACCCCTCATACCAGGACCCGGTCTCCCGGCTGGTAGGCGGGCTGCGTGCTGAAGCCGACGACGGTGACGACGGCGAAGCCGCGACGCAGGAGCACATGACGACGACCCGTCTACGAGCGGAGACGAGCCCCCGGAGGCGGAGCAGTTGCTCGTAGAGCTCGGCCACCGGGCCCGCGGGTTCCCGGGCGAGGGCGTCGACAAGTGCCCGCCGCAGGACGTGGCAGCGGCTGAGGGCCTCGGCAGGCCGGCCGCAACGCCACGTTCGGATGGGCCGACTACCTCTGACAGCGGCTGATCTGTGGTGCCGAACCGAACCTGGGTGCCGGCCTGTGCTGTTCCAGTCCCTGTCAGGAGGCGCAGGTCAGGGGGCATTTCATGGTCCGAACAGGTACTGAAGGGACCGAACTGCGCAACTGTCTTCGGGTTCCGGCCGCCGGAGGAGCGGAAGCCGGCCGCCGGGCGGACGTCTCGGCGGCGGCCTCCTCCCGGCTCAGGCGTCGAGGCTGTGTCCGGTGGTTGCGTCCACGTGGTCCGGGATCTCGTCGTGGCGGTCGCCCACGGTCGGTGTCCCGGCGGGCTCGAACATGAGGATCGCGGCGCCGGACGGGGCGTACGGCTTGTGCTCCGTCCCTCGGGGGACGGTGAAGACCGACCCCTGGGGGAGCCGGACCGTGCGTTCGCCGTCGGGCTCGCGCAAGGAGATGGAGAGCTCTCCGTCGAGTACCAGGAAGAACTCGTCGGTGTTGTCGTGTGCGTGCCAGATGTGTTCGCCCTCGACCTTGGCGATGCGGACGTCATAGTCGTTGACGCGCGTGACGATACGGGGGCTCCACAGGGCATCGAAGGAGGCCAGAGCCTTGCGCAGGGGGATGGGCTGGTTGCTCATGGGCTCATCCTGAGCGGTTTCGCGCGGTCGGCGTGAGTGCTAGGAATTGCACATGACGCAAGGATCCTCGCAGGAAGGGCGGGCGGCGGTCGCGCCCCGCGTGGTCGCGCCCCGCGTGGCCGTACCCCGGGTGATCGCGCCCCGCGTGGCCGTGCCCCGCGTGGCCGTGCCCAGGGTCGTCGTGATCGTGGACGAGAACTCGAACCCCTTCGAGCTCGGCTGTGCGACCGAGGTCTTCGGGCTGCGCAGACCGGAGATCGGCCGTGACCTCTACGAGTTCACGCTCTGCTCCCCCGAACCCCGCACCCTGATGCGGGACGGATTCTTCACGCTCACGGGAGTCGCAGGTCTGGAGGCCGCCGACGCGGCGGACACCTTGATCGTTCCCAACCGCCCCGACGTCGACGTGCCGCGCCGACCCGCCGTACTCGATGCCGTCCGGCGGGCGCACGCGCGCGGTGCGCGCCTGATCGGCTTCTGCAGCGGCGCCTTCACGCTGGCCGAGGCCGGAGTCCTCGACGGGCGGCGGGCCACCGCGCACTGGCAGTGGGCGGATTCCTTCCGGGCCCGCTTCCCTTCCGTCCACCTCGAATCGGACGTGCTGTTCGTGGACGACGGTGACATCCTCACCGCTGCGGGCAGCGCGGCCGCGCTCGATCTGGGGCTGCACGTGGTGCGCCGCGACCACGGCGCGGAGATCGCCAACTCGGTGAGCCGGCGCCTGGTGTTCGCGGCGCACAGGGACGGCGGGCAGCGGCAGTTCGTGGAGCGCCCGATGCCCGACTTGGCCGACGAGTCCCTGGCGCCCGTCCTGGCCTGGGCCCAGGAGCGGCTGGACTCGCCCCTCACGGTGTCGGACCTTGCGGCACGGGCGGCCGTCAGTCCGGCAACGCTCCACCGCCGTTTCCGGGCACAGCTGGGAACGACCCCGCTGGTGTGGCTCACGGGGGAACGGCTCGCCCTGGCATGCCGGCTGATAGAGCGGGGCGAGTCCCGCTTCGAGGTGGTCGCGCGACGGAGCGGGCTCGGCACTGCCGCCAACTTGCGCACGCTGATGCGCCGCGAGACCGGCATCACTCCGTCGGCGTACAAGCGCCGGTTCGGGCCTGAGGTGAAGTGGCGGTAGACGTTCTCGGACGTGGTCCGGGTGCCGGGGCCCGGGCGGTGCCTACGGGCGGTAGAGGGCTTGGGCGCGCGTCAGGTCGGCCGGTCCCTCCCGTCCCGCCCGGTCGAGGTGGAGGAAGTGGTTCACCTGCCATGCCTGGGTGTTGCCCGCCTGGCGGTTGGGCGTGGTCACCCACGGCGGGTAGACGCGGAATCCGCGCTTCCCGCCGGAGCCGCCGCGGGAGACGATGCCGCGCTCGCACAGCACCTCGCACGGGAAGACGAACTGTCCGAAGCCCTCGCCGTCGCGGCTGCTGATGACGAAGAGGTCCACTCCGTCGCCGGCGTCGAAGGGCCGGATCGGCCCCTCCTCGGACCGCTGCCACACGGTGACGAACTGGCCCGCCTTCGTCGGGGTGGTCTTGGCCACGCGGAACCGGACCGAGCTGCCGTCGAGCGTGAACCCGTGGGCCGCGTACTCGGCGCTCTCCGGTTCGGGTACCGGCAGCGAGCAGGCGAAGCCGCTCGGGTCGTACACCAAGGCCTTCGCCGCCAGCAGGTCGCCGTGCATTCCCGACCACGGCTGATGCGTCACCATGCCGTCATCCTGCCATCGCGGCGGTGCGCGCGCCGCCTTGGCCCGCCCCCCCATGCCGCCTGCCGGGATTCCGCGTGCGGCGGTTAGGATCGCGGCATGCTGCTGAGCGCGCAGGACGTGGATCTGTTCGAGGGGGCGCGGGGGCGGTTGGAGGCCATTGCCTACCGGCTGCTCGGGTCCGCGAGTGAGGCCGAGGACGCCGTGCAGGAGACGTTCCTGCGGTGGCAGGGGGCGGACGTCCGGCGCATCGAGGTGCCTGAGGCCTGGCTGACGAAGGTGCTCACCAACCTGTGCCTCAACCAGCTCGGTTCGGCGCGTGCCCGGCGCGAGACGTACGTGGGGCAGTGGCTGCCGGAGCCGTTGCTGGGCGGGGACCCGATGCTCGGCCCGGCCGACACCGCCGAGCAGCGGGAGTCGGTCTCGTACGCCGTGCTCACGCTCATGGAGCGGCTGTCCCCCAACGAGCGGGCGGTGTACGTGCTGCGGGAGGCGTTCGACTACCCGCACCGGGAGATCGCCGAGATCCTCGACATCAGCGAGGCCGCCAGCCAGCAGATCCTCCACCGGGCCAAGAAGCACATCGCGCAGGGCAAGGCCCGTACCGAGATCGATCAAGCCGCTGCCCGGCGGATCGTCGAGGAGTTCCTGGCGGCTGCCACCAGCGGGAAGACCGAGCCGCTCGTGCAGCTGCTCACCTCCGACGCCATCGCGATCGGCGACGGCGGCGGGAAGATCCCTGCCCGTGCCAAGGCGTTCGAGGGTGCGGTCGCGGTCGCGAAGTTCATGCGGGGTCTGTTCAAGCCGGCGGCGGTCAAGCGCGCCATGGTCGGCGGCTCGGCCGGAATCCACATGGCCACCGCGAACGGCGGCCCGGCCGTGGTGGCGGTCGTCGACGGCCGGGTCGTCGGCGTCATGTGCCTGGAGGTCACGGCCGAGGGCATCGCCGCGTTCCGCAACCAGGTCAACCCCGACAAGCTCACGCGCGCGACCGAGGTGTGGGCGGCCGCGGAGCACGGGGAGCCCCTGTTCCAGGCCTTCTGACCCACTCCACACCCTGCCCCGCCCCGCCCCGCCCTGCGCGATGTGACGTGCTTCACACCGCCGACCTGTCAGGAAACAGCGGGCTGCCCGGTTCAAGGGGTGACGCCGCGCAAGACGGCGGCGGACCCGCGCAGACAGGAGCAGGGAAATGCAGCAGCGCACGCAGCACCGCATCATCGTCCTCGGTGCCGGATACACCGGAGCCGTCGCGGCCGGCCGGCTCGCCAAGCGGCTGCACCGGGACGACGTCGCCATCACCCTCGTCAACGCCGAGCCCGACTTCGTCGAGCGCGTCCGCATGCACCAGCTCGCGGCCGGCCAGGACCTGAGGCCCCGGCCCTTCAGCGAGATGTTCGCCGGCACCGGTGTCGAGCTGAGGCTCGGGAAGGTCACCGGCGTCGACGTCGACCGCAAGACCGTCTCCGTCGTCGACGCGGACGCGGACGCGGACGCGGACGCGGCGGCGAACGGGGCGGCGAACGGGGCGGCGAACGGGGACGGGGACGGGGACGGGGACGGGGACGGGGACCAGAATGGAGGCGGCCGCGCCGCGGAGCTGGAGTACGACACCCTCGTGTACGCCCTCGGCAGCGGCGGGAACGACCACGGCGTCCCCGGCGCCGCCGAGTACGCCCACCAGATCGCCGGCCGGCCCGGAGCGCTGCGGCTGCGCGAGCGGCTGGCCGGCCTGGGCGCCGGACAGGCCGTGGTCGTCGTCGGCGGCGGCCTCACCGGCCTGGAGGCCGCGACCGAGATTGCCGAGGCCCGCCCGGACCTCGACGTCGCCCTCGCCGCCCGCGGCGGCCTCGGCGACTGGCTGTCGCCCAAGGGCCGCGCGCACCTGGGCAAGGTCTTCGGCAGGCTCGGCATCACCGTGCACGAGCACGCCGCCGTCACCGCCGTCGAGGCCGACCGCGTGACCACCGCCGACGGCGAGGTCATCCCGGCCGCGGTCACCGTGTGGACCACCGGCTTCGCGGTCCACCCGATCGCGCAGGCGACCGCCCTGAAGGTCTCCGGCACGGGCCGGATCGTGGTCGACGGGACCATGCGCTCGGTCTCACACCCGGACGTGTACGCCATCGGCGACGCGGCCATGGCGATGGGCCCCGGCGACAAGCCGCTGCGCATGTCGTGCGCCTCGGGCGTCCCCGCCGCGTGGCAGGCCGCCGACGCGATCGCGGCGCGCCTGACCGGCGGAAAGCTCCCGAACGCGCCGATCCGCTACTTCAACCAGTGCATCTCGCTGGGCCGCAAGGAGGGCCTGATCCAGTACGTCACCGCCGACGACCGCGCCGTCAGCGCGGCCCTGACCGGCCGGTTCGCCGCCCGGTACAAGGAGCTGGTCTGCAAGGCCGCCGCCTGGGGCGTCGCCAACCCGACCCTCGGCCTCCCGACACGCCGCCGCCGCGTCGCACGGGAGACGGCCCCTGCTGCGACGGCCTCGCCCGCCGGCACGACGGCCTGACGCAGACGCCGGGAGGAGGACGCCGGGAGGAGGGCGCCGGGTCATCGCCCGTTCGACGGCGGGGGCGGGAAGCGCTTCCGCCGTGGGCGAGTGTTCCGGTGGGTCGGCAACTGGCCTCGTGCCGCTGTGCTTCCGGCAGCGCAGCAGTCCCTACCCACAGCGAGCTGGTCCGCCCGCACTCGACGACGCCGTCCCTCCACGGTGAGGGGTGCGTTCAGGTGCGTCACGCGGCGGAACCGGGTGCAGAGGCTCGCCGTGTGCGGTCCCGCCCGGCGATGGCCGCGGCGACCTCTTCGACGGCGCCACGAAGAAGGTCACCGTAGGGATCCTGCGGGAGCCGGGGGGCGTGCACTTGGGCCGCGTTGATGTGCTCGGTGGCGGCTTCGAAGGAGCCGAGCCGACGGTAGTCGTCGGCGAGGTTGAGGTGCAGGGAGGGGTAGAAGCCGGCGATGTGGAGGCTGGCGTGGTGCTTCTGGACGCGCTGCTCGGTCACGGCGTCGGCAGCGTCCAGGGCCCGGATGTCCCAGGCCAGGGCCTGGGCGGGATCTTCGTAGAGGTCTGCCAGGTGGTGAGCCAGGGAGCAGCGGTGCAGCGGATCGCCGGTGACACTGGTCGCGGACCACAGGTTCAGGAGTTTTCGGCGGGCGGAAGCGATGTCACCGGCTCGGCCTTGGGTGACGGCGTGGCCGATGGCTTCCATGGTCGGGTCGGGGCCGGCGGGTGCGGTGGTCATGGGGTGTTCCTCGTCGTCTGTCTCAGGCGGGGTGGTCGGCCTTGACGGGCATGGCCAGGGTGGTGAGATCGCCGCGGTCGGCGGAGCGGATCGTGACGGGCTTGTCGTGTCCCCTCAGGTCGAGCATCACCTCGGGGCCGATCGCGGTGCTCACGGCGGGATAGAGCGTGGTCAGCTCGAACCGGATCCGGAGGGCTTGCCCCGTCGCGGTGGCGGCCGGGAGGGGGCTGGCGGGGTGCTCGTCGTCCGCCGGCGCGATGTTCACCGCGTTGTCGGCGATGTGCAGCCCGATGCGCTCGCCGGGGTGTTCTTCCAGGGCTCGCAGGAGCAGATCCTTCGCGACCGTCACACGGGTGGTGGCCTCGCCCAGTGACGCGAGCATCAGCCGGTGGTCGGGGAATTCCCCGGGTAGCAACCGGCAGTGCCGGTCCTCCCGGTCGGCCACGCGGAGCCAGATCCCGTGCGGCACCGCTTCGACCCGCACCAGCGCGCTGCGGCGGATCTCGGCGGCCACGGCCCGCAGCTCGTCGCCGTTGACCGTGCCGGCCCACGTCTGCCTCGGCGGTTCAGCCGGCACCAGGGTTCGGGTGGAGAGCCGGTAGCGGTCCGTCGCGGTCAGGGTGACCGCCTCTTGGCTCGCCTCGATGCGCAGGCCGGCGAGGACCGGCATCCCGGGCTCATGTGCGGTCGCGGTCAGGACCTGTTCGACCGCAGCCGCCAGCACGGGACCCTTCAGCACCGCAATCGGAAGACCTGGCACATTGCCAAGGGCGGACTTGATGACAGCAGCCTTCTGCTGTGCCGCCGCCGCGTCCCCGACGACCTTCGCGACATGGTCATCGAGCAGCCGGGATGCCGCGTCAGCCCCGGAGCCGAGTACCGCCTCGACACCGGCGAGGGGCATGGCAATCTCACGAAGCTGACGCAGCACGGTCGCCCGGGCCACCTGGTCGGCGCTGTAGTAGCGGTAGCCCGAGACCGGGTCGACCTCGGCAGGGAGCAGCAGCCCGGAGTCGGCGTAGAACCGCAACGCGCTGGAGGTCAGACCACTGCGTTGAGCGAAGACCCCGATCGGCATCAGATCATCATTTGGCACCGCGCCATCATCGATCTTCAACCAACTTGAAGGTCAACACCGACGAGCGGCGCCACCAACCTCATGGGCAGCAACACGCGGGCAGCACCGGTCTACCGGTTGGTGACGGACCCCCGGCCCGAGCGCCCGTCCCTGCCGGTCCCTGCCGGTCCCTGCCGCGCTCTGCGACATCCTCGACTGCTCTCCGGCCGACCTCATCGAGCGCTACGCCGAGGCAGACCGCCGCAAACGCACCGCTGGCGACGGCAGCCGGCATCTGGCCGGCAGGGCACTGCCTGCCCTCGTGCAGCAGAACCAGCGCGAGGCTGCTCACCCCTCACGAAGAGCCGCGATGTGCTGGCCGGAAGTCAGACCCAGGTGTAGTTCTCGTCTGTGACGGCGTCCAGGGCTGCGTCGGTGACGGCGGCCCGGGGGCCCGGCAGGGCGGCGAGGGCGGGGCCGATGGGCGGGAAGATGGGGAGGTCGGCGGTCTTGCGGTAGTCGATCCAGTCGATCACGCCGGCCTCGTGGCTGCCGTCGGGCAGCTCGTCCAGCTCCAGCTCGGCGAGCCGCTCGCGGACGTCGGGACTGATGTGGAAGCGGTAGATCAGGTGGAGTTTGCGCGGCGGAGGCGTGGGCCCGGGCCGGGTGACCCGCTGGTCCACGACCCACATCAGGTCACCGCCCTCGGCCTGGTCGATGTCCAGGTCGAGTTCTTCGGCGAGTTCCCGGCGCAGGGCGGCGATGAGGTCTTCGCCGTCTTCGACGTTGCCGCCGGGCGGGGTGTAGTGGGTGGAGTCGGCGCGGTCGCGGCGGATGAGGGCTACGTCGTCGCCGCAGAACACCAGCGCCCCGGTGCGGATTTTGATCTGGGAGAACGGGGCGGGTGGAGCAGGGGTGCTTGTCATGGCCGCCAGTATTGCGACCGGGCGGCCGGCGCCGGGAGCTTTGCCGTCTGTTCACTCGCCTGGCGCCAGGCCGCCGCGGCGTCGGGCGGGCGGAGGCGCGGCAGCCGATCGGCTGACCTGACCGCCACCGGTCCGGCCGGAGCGTCATCGACCTGGGGATCTATCGTTGGAGCGGCTCCGTGGTTGCCCGCGGGGGCCGGGAATTGCCAGTCGGGGAGAGGGAAGGGGGCGCGGCTTTGGGGGGCTTCGCATCGGATGTGGCGGCGGACAGGCTGGAGGAGTACCGGGGTGAGCTGACCGGCTACTGCTACCGGATGCTGGGGGCGTACTCCGAGGCCGAGGACGCCGTTCAGGAGACGCTGGTGAGGGCGTGGCGGAGCATCGACCGGTTCGAGGGGCGGTCGTCGCTGCGGTCATGGGTCTACCGCATCGCCACCAACGTGTGCTTGGACGCCCTGGCTTCCGGCAGGCGCAGGGCACTGCCGATGGACCTTTCAAGTCCGGCCGAGGGCGCCACCCCGCCGGGGGCTCCGTCGGACGCCGCCGTGTGGGTCGAGCCCTGCCCGGGCGGCGGCGATGACCCTGAGGCGGCGGCAGCTGCGGGCGAATCGGTGCGGCTCGCGTTCATCGCCGCGCTGCAGCACCTGCCGCCCAGACAGCGGGCGACACTGATCCTGCGAGACGTACTGGACTTCTCCGCGCGGGAGGTCGCCGACCTGCACGGTTCCACCGTCGCTTCCGCCAACAGCGCGCTGCAGCGGGCCCGCGCCACACTGGCCGCGCGCCGTGGGAGCGCCGACGGGCCGCCGGCCTCCCGGCCGTCCGATGCCGTACGGAGGGTGCTGGCCGAGCGGTACGCCTCGGCGTTCTCCCGCTACGACATGGACGAGCTGGGCATGCTCCTCCACGTCGACGCCACCCTGTGCCTGCCCCCGTACGCCAAGTGGATGCGGGGAGTTGGCGACATCCAGGCGTGGCTGACCGGTCCTGCCGTCGGCTGCCGCGGGTCCCGCCTGGTCCCGACCGTGGCGAACGGCTCTCCGGCGTTCGGCCAGTACCGCCCCCGGCCGGACGGCACCGGCTACGAGCCGTGGGCCCTCCAGGTCGTCGAGTTCACCGGCGACCGCGTCACGGGCATCACGGCCTTCCGCGACACCGACCGCCTCTTCCCGCTCTTCGGCCTGCCGGACCGCCTCGACCAGGACGCCGGCGTGTCCGCGCGGACCTGACAAGCCGACCGTTGGTGATCTACAGCCGTCCTCCTTCACGTAGTCGACGACAGTCGCCCGGGGCTGAGGCAGGTCGACAGCATCGCTTTCGCTCGGTTCTCTTTCGTGGCGCTCTGAGCGGCTGTCCGCTCTCACCCAGTGGCTGGTCAGGGCTCCGGTGGATCAAAATCCAGGTGCGTATGAGCCGGTTCGCACTCGTATACTCGTGCGAGTTCATGGAGGCGGAGGTGGAGACAGTGAAGCTGGCTGAGGCACTGGGAGAACGTGCGGAGGCGACGCGCCGTGTAGAACAACTGCGAGCGCGTGTCGTCAGCAGTGCGCGGTACCAGGAGGGGGAGACACCCGCCGAGGATGCAGCTCAGCTGTTGGCCGAGGCCAGTGAGGTGCTGGACGCTCTGGAAACGTTGATCCGGCGGATCAACCGCACCAATGCCACCGTGGAGATGGAGCCGGACGGCACGCTCACCGACGCCCTCGCACGCCGGGATGTCCTGCGGTTGCGTCACTCTGTGGTCACCGCGGCGGCGGACGCGGCGGCGGGTAAGGGCGATCGGGGATACGGCCGGCAGCTTCGGTCTGAGCTGATGATGCTTTCCGCGCTTCCGGTCGCAGAACTACGCGGTCAGGCGGATGCGCTCGCCCGGGAGATCCGCGAGGTCGATATGCGGATCCAGCGTACGAACTGGGAGGTCGATCTGCTGGACTGAGTAGTCCGGCAAGCCGGGACGATGTGGAGCAGGTAGCAGCTTCGGAGGCGTGCACACACCGAGGGCTGGCGGTTTTCCAGCCCACTCCTGGCGCGTGAAGAGCAACGCGGGGGTTCGACTCCCCTTATAACAGTGCAGCTCAGCACCGCGTACAGGTAACAGTGCACATCGCACAGCACATCACCACGTGCAGATCCGAGGCGGCGAGGGCGGGTTCGGGGCTTTCCACATCGCAGCACCATGAGGAACGGCGATCTCCGGCGGACACTGTCGGCGATTTTGGTGGTGCTCCTGCCATCTATCGCGAACGAGACTTCCGCGAAAGCCGGGTCGTTTGAGAACGCTGGTCGTCGGCGGTCTCAAACGACCCGGCAACCGCGCAGGTCAGCAGCCCACCACACGCCAGACGCAGTGCGACAGGACACCTGCCAAAGCCAGTGCACGCCAGCACTGCAGTGGCGGCGAGGGCCGGCGTCGACTGGCCGCGCCTGACCATCGGCGGGCCACGCCCTTGAGGTGCCAGCCGAGGCTGTCGATGACCGAGCCGCCTGTGGGACGGTTGGGTGGGCCTGCCATGAGGTCACGGAAGCCCGACCGGCCACACCCCAGACAACACCGCCACCGCCCAAGGGTCGACGATTCACGTCAGTCAGGTGAGGGGTCAGGCCTCCGGGCGGCGCCAAGGCCAGTGCTCACTGCCAGGCGTCAGCCCTCGGCAGGTCAGGTCCAGAAGGCGTCGGTTACGGTGATCTGCGGTTCGGCGTGGCGGCGGATGAAGGTGTAGATGAGCCATCCGCGGCCGCCGGCGAGGTCGGCGATGTGCGGTCCTCCGGGGCTGGTGGAGGCCAGGGGGCGGGGGGGGTGGCGTGAGAGGGTCGGGCCGGCTGCGGGGTGGGATCGGGAGCGGGAGGTGGGGCGCATGGCCGGCAGTGGGGTCACGGGTGGCGTGGTGCTGGTGGCGGACGACGACGCCGCCATCCGGCGCTCGTTGGAGCGCGGGCTGCGGCTGAGCGGGTTCACCGTGGTGCTCGCCGCGGACGGGCCCGGGGCGCTCGCGCTGCTCGCCGAGCGGAGCCCCGATGTCCTGGTGTTGGACGTGTCCATGCCCGGCCTCAGCGGTACGGAGGTGTGCCGGGGCCTGCGGGCTCGGGGTGATGAGACGCCCGTTCTGATGTTGTCGGCTCTCGACGAGCTCGCCGACCGGGTCGCGGGGCTCCAGGCCGGGGCGGACGACTATCTGGTCAAGCCGTTCGCGCTGGAGGAGTTGGTGCTGCGCCTGCGTGCGCTGTTGCGCCGCAGGCCGGCGGGGCCCGCCGGCCCGGCACCGGACGCGCCGCTGCGGGCCGGTCCGCTGGTGGTCGACCCGGCGACCCGCGAGGTGCACCGCGACGGGGTGGCCGTGCACCTCACTCGCCGGGAATTCGAGCTGCTGGCCACCCTGGTGCGCAACGCCGGCATCGTCCTCACCCGGGACCAGCTGCTGGACCGGGTGTGGGGCTACGACTTCGAGGTCCGCACCGATGCCGTGGACACCTTCGTCAGTTATCTGCGCCGGAAGCTGGAGGAGGGCGGGCGACCGCGCCTGATCCACACGGTGCGCGGTGTGGGCTTCGTACTGCGTACCGCCGACGACGGTCGGAGCGGGCCGTGAAGCTCGCCACCCGTGTCGCGGTCTCGGTGACCGTGGTCGTGCCGCTGCTCGTGCTCGCCGCGGGCCTGCTGCTCCTCGGCCTGGTCCAGCGGGACCTGCGCCAGCAGCAGGACGCCCGGCTCCAGGACCGGGCCTCGGCGGTGCTCCCGGATGTCAGGACGCTGCTGAACGCCGACCGCAACGACCGGCCGAAGGTGGAGCAGAACCAGCAGCGCAAGGTCCTCGGCGGCGTCATGGACGCCGGGATCCGGGTCCGGAACGCGCAGGGGTCGGTCGTGCTGGAGGGCGGACCGCAGCCGGCCGACGCGGTGCAGCTGCCGGAACGCACCCCGGACGGCCCCGTCACCGTCCGGGCCAAGGGCCGCGCCTGGCGGGTGCTCAGCGTTCCGGTGGCCGGGTCCGCGCCGGGCACGCTGTGGCTGTTCGCCCCGGCCTCGGCGACGGATCCGCAGCTCGCGGCCGTACGCCGCCGCGTCCTGCTGGTCGCCGTGCTGGCGGCACCCGTCTCCGGCCTGGTGGCGTACGGGCTGGCCGGCCGCGCCACCGCCTCCGTACGGCGGCTGAGCCGCCGGGCGGCCGCCCTCGACCCGGCGGCGGGCGCCGCGGCCTTCGCCACCGCGCCGGTCGGCGTGGCCGAGGTGGACGAGCTGTCCGCCGCGATCGCCGAGCTCCTGGCCCGCTACGACGAGCAGGCCGCCAGCACCGCGCGGGCGCTGGACACCGCCCGGTCCTTCTCGTCGGCGGCCTCGCACGAACTGCGCACACCGCTCATGAGCATGCGGACCGACCTCGACGTCCTCGCCGCCCATCCCGACCTGCCCGCCGAGGAGCGGGCGGAGGTGGTACGGGACCTCCAGAGCGACCACGCGCGGCTGTTCGAACTCCTGGCGGCGCTGCGCATGCTCGCCCTGGGAGACCTGGTGGACGTCTCCTCGTTCGGCTCGATCGACCTGTGCGAGCTGGTGGACTCGGCGGTCGGCGAGGCGGCCCGCCGCCACCCCGAGGCGCAGCTGAGCGCCGACCTGCCCGCCGAGCTGAGGCTCTTCGGGTGGGAGGCGGGGCTGCGGATCCTGCTCGCCAACCTGCTGGGCAACGCCGTCGTGCACGGCCGCACCCCGCAGGAGCCGCCGCGGATCACGGTACGGCTGCGCGCGGAGGACGGCAGCGCCGTCCTGACCGTGGACGACGCGGGGCCCGGTGTCCCGCCCGGCGAGCGGGAGGCGGTCTTCCAGCGGTTCCACCACCGCCCGGGCAGTCCCGGATCGGGTCTGGGGCTGACCCTGGTCGCGCAGCAGGTGGCACTGCACCGCGGCACCGTCACCGTGGAGGACGGGCCGGGCGGGCCAGGCGGGCCAGATCGGCGGGGCGGGATGGACGGCAGCGGCACGGGGGCGCGGTTCACCGTACGCCTTCCCCTGCCCGTCCCGGACTCCCCCGGTTCGTGGGTGCCGGAGCGGCGCGCCTGGATCTCGTCGTTCTCGTCGCTCTCGCCGGATGGCCGAGCCGACCCCGGTCACAAGTGAGCTGTTCCAGGCGGGCGTTCAGAGAACGATCCACGGTCTCCGACGGCCGGGTGGTCGGGTCAGGGTGGAGGCTTGCCTGATTACTTGCTCTGCAGCCTCCCCAGCGGGTCGGGGTCTTCCCCCAGTGCGATGGCCGCTGCCTTCCAGGCGGTGTTCCCGGGGTAGAGGGCGCTGTGCAGGAAGGCCGTGCTGAGCTGCTGGATCAGAGCGACGCGTGCGGGACTCCCGTCCGTCGTCTCGGCGACCTCGTAGCCGGGAATGCCCCCGAGTGAGTGCTCTGCGCCGAACAGCGTGAGCAGGCTCTTGCTTCCCGGACTGTAGGTGTAGGGGTCGGTGAACCAGTCCGGTCCGCGCGTGGACAGGTGGGACCGGTCGTGGTCCCCGGCGATGATGAGCGCCGGCGTGGCCATGCCGTCGAAGGACGGCTTCATGAAGGGGAAGTGCTCGGCGGCGAACGGGGTCAGGTCGTCGCCCAGGCCGGTCAGGGCGAGCAGCACACCGGCCTTGATGCGGGGGTCGGACATGTCCTCGCCGGGGACGCCGTCGGGGCCGAGGATGCGCGCGCCCAGCAGCGCGCTCGCCGTCTGGGCTCCCCAGGAGTGGCCGGCCACGGCGATGCGGTCGCGGTCGAGGCGCCCGGCGAGGCCCGGCACGGACGCTTCCAGATGGTCGAGGCCGTCCAGCACGCGCGTGAGGTCCTCGATGCGGTAGCGCCAGATCCGCGGCGTACGAGGGTCCTCGGCGGGGAGGCCGAGCGTCCTGGAGTCGAGGTGGGTGGGCTGCAGTACCACGAAGCCGTGTGCGGCCCAGTGGTCCGCCAGCGGGGCGTAGCCGTTCATGGACCAGCCGAAGCCGTGCGAGAAGACGATGACGGGCAGGCCGCTGCCGGTCGCGGGGGCAGACACGCGGACCTGGAGATCCTCACCGCGGCCCGGGGCGGACAGGAGGACCGGCTGTGCGGATATCACGGTGGTGGGCGCACCCGCGACCTTCTGCGTCGCGTTCGCGGTGTTCGAGTCGGACATGGAAGTGCCTTCCGTTCGGTTTCTTCGACTCTTGGTTCGGGGCCCGGCGGGAGCGGTGGCACCGCGGGCCCGGGCCCGGCAGGACAGAGGAGGGTGGATCGAGGAGCGCGACAGCGGTTTGGCCGCCGGCCTTGCGGTCTGCCATCATGAATGAAACGGAACCTTGTTCCACTTACGATACGGAACATTGTTCCGCTTTGCAAGATCGGCTTTGGAAGGAGTGCCGTGGTGAGCGACAGCAGCCGGGGCTCGGGAAGCGCAGCCGGGCCCAAGCGCAAGGACGCCCGGCGCAATCAGCAGACCCTGCTGGACGCGGCCGCCGCGGTCTTCGTCAGCTCGGGTGTGGATGCGCCGGTACGGGACATCGCGGCCGAGGCCGGAGTCGGGGTGGGCACGATCTACCGTCACTTCCCCACCCGGGCGGACCTCGTCATCGCCGTCTACCGCCACCAGGTCGAAGCCTGTGCCGAGGCCGGACCGGCCCTGCTGGAGGCCGGCCCGACGCCGCACGCCGCCCTGGAGCGGTGGGTCGACCTCTTCACCGACTTCCTGGTCACCAAACACGGCCTCGCGGCCGCCATGCAGGCCGACAGCACCGGCTTCGAGGCTCTGCACACCTACTTCCTCGACCGCCTCCTGCCGGTGTGCGCCCAGCTCCTCGACGCCGCCGCCGCTGCCGGCGAGGTCCGCTCCGGCCTCGATGCCTACCAACTCATGCGCGGCATCGGAAACCTCTGCATCGGCGCCGAAAGCGATCCCCGCTACGACGCACGCCGACTCGTCGCACTCCTCGTCGCGGGACTACGCCAGCCGCGCTGACCGTGACATCGGCGAAAGGACGGGGCCCGCATCCGGCGCGTCCGGGGGCATGACGGTCCCTCAAGAGGCTTGGGTGGCGGGTCACAAAGAATCCACAAGAACGGTCCCTACGGTCCTGCCCGGCTGGACCGCCCGTGCGGCGGCCGAGTTCGCACCGACACCGAAAGGGAACCCGCCATGCTCACGAACCGCAGGACCACCGCTGCCGCGCTCGGCACCGTCGTACTGGGCGGCGCGCTGCTGTGCGCCGCGCCCGCGCAGGCCGACGCCGGCACCCCCTCTGCCGCACCCTCGTCGAAGTCCGTGCCGAAGGGCGACGGTGCCAAGGCCCTGTGCAAGCGCCTGCCGAAGGTCGAGGCCCGGGTCAGCGCCGCCCTCACCCGGCTGAACGGCGACGCCGCCGTACCCGGGTCGATCGCCCGGCTGGAGAAGCGCGTCGCCGAGGCCAAGACCGCCGGCCACGCCGAGGTGTACACCTTCCTCAACGACCGTCTGACCGTGCGCAAG
Source organism: Streptomyces sp. NPDC043854 (assembly GCF_056436005.1). Classification (NCBI taxonomy): domain Bacteria; kingdom Bacillati; phylum Actinomycetota; class Actinomycetes; order Kitasatosporales; family Streptomycetaceae; genus Streptomyces; species Streptomyces sp. NPDC043854. Next base: position 113,909 of record NZ_JBWKDK010000010.1, on the reverse strand, counting down.
GGCATGCCGGCGACGCTGCAGAAGCGCCAGGCCGACCTGAAGAGCGTCAGCACCTGGTGCGCCACCCAGGGGACCAAGTGACCGCCCGGGTCCGCGGCGCCGCGGCACTCGCGGCACTGGCCGCCGGAGCGGTGCTGCTCCTCACCGGCTGCGGGGGCGGCGCGGAGTCCGCGCCCGCCGGGCAGTCCGTGAGCGGTGCCGATGCCGGGCAGGTGGCGGAGATGCAGCAGAAGTTGGACGCCGCCGAGCAGGCGGCGTCCGACGCGGACAAGGACGCCGGCGAGGACAACTGAGCGTCGGCGGAGCGCCGTTGCCCGCGGCGCAGTCGGCTGCGGATGCCGTCGGCGGCAGCACCCGCCTGGCGGTCGTTGGTGCTGCGGGTTGAGGGCGGCGGGCCCGCCGGGGCGCCGGCTCGGTGTCAGTCGTCGATCGCCTGGTAGACCGTGGTCCAGAAGTCGTGGATGAGCCGCGCCGGATCCGGAACGGACAGCCCGACCTGGGTGAGCAGGATTCCGGTGAGCTGTTCGTCCGGGTCGGCGTAGGCCGAGGTGCCGGTTCCGCCGTCCCAGCCGAACTGGCCGATGGGCGCGTAGTCGCCGCGGTAGGTGCGCACCGCCATCCCGAAGCCCCAGCCGCCCTGCTGCCCCTGACCGAACGACACGTGGACGGCGTTGCGGGCCAGGGCGGATCGGGCGGCCTCCTGCTCGGGCGTGAGGCGGTTGGTGGTCATCAGCCGGACGGCGGGCCGGGACAGGATCCGTTCGCTCCCGTGCATGCCGTGCTGCAGCAGCATCCGGAAGTAGGCGTGGTAGTCGTCGACGGTGGAGACCAGCCCGCCGCCGCCTGCCTGGAACGCCGGAGGCCGGCTGTACCGTCCGCCTGCCGGCTCGTCCCACACCGTGAACTCTCCGGTCTGCGGATCGGGGGCGTAGCTGGGCGGCAGCCGGTCGATCTTGTCTGCGGGTACGTGGAATCCGGTGTCCTTCATCCCCAGCGGGTCGAGGACACGTTCGCGCAGGAACGTCTCGAACGGCCGGCCCGTGACCCTGGCGACGAGCACGCCCAGCACATCGTGGCTGATGTGGTACTGCCAGTGCGCTCCGGGCTGGTGCATCAGCGGAAGCGTGCCGAGGCGGCGCATCCACTCGTCCGGCTCGGGCAGCGGCGCTCCGTGACCTGTGAGCCCCAGTTCCTGAATTGCGGCCTGGATCGGGGCGCCGATCGTCGACAGGTCCATGCCGAGCCCGAACGTGGAGGTCACCAAGTCCCGTACGGTGATCGGCCGCTGCGCCGGCACGGTGTCGTCCAGCGGGCCGTCGGTCCGCTTCAGCACCCGGGGGTTGGCGAGTTCGGGCAGCCACGGCTCCACCGGGTCGTCCAGCCGCAGCTTGCATTCGTCGAGGAGGACCATCACCGGCGCCATCGCGACCGGCTTGGACGTGGACGCCATCCGGAAGATCGTGTCCCGTCGCATCGGCGCGCCACCGTCATGGCTCATCGTCCCGATCGCTTCGACGTGCGTCTCCTCGCCCCGGCCGACCAGGGCGACGAGCCCGGGAATCCTCCCGGACTCGACATACCGCGCCAGCACGTCGTGCATCCTGCGCAGCCCTGCTTCGGAGAAGCCGCCGTTGCTCTTTCCCATCATGAATCCCCCTGAAATTCAATGTTCGAGAATCACTGAACGCTTGCGACGCTACATTGCGTTTAGAGATTCGTCAACGAGGAGGAGGCTCAACTCCACTTGAAAACAGGCGTTAGTGCTCCTACATTGCAATGGGCGTGGTGCTGAATGCAATGGGCGATCAGGGCAGAGATTGCAATGAGCTGTGGGTGAATGCATACTGCGCGCAGCGGGGTGGCGCGGACACCGGACTCCGCGCACGTCGACAGAAGGGGAGACGAGTACCGATGCCGGGAGGCAGGCTCACCACCGAGGACCGTCAGCACATCGCCGCGGGGCTGGCCGAGGGGCTCGGATACGCGGAGATCGGGCGGCGCCTGGGGAGGCCCGCCTCGACCGTCATGCGGGAGGTCACCCGCAACGGCGGGCCCGACGCCTACGGGGCGGACCGGGCGCACGAGGCCACACGGCAGCGTGCGCGCCGGAGCAAGCAGGCTCAGCCTCCGGCGCCGCCGGTCCCCGACAGCGGCCACGGGCGCGACCCCGAAGCGGTGCAGGACTTCACGGAGTCCTTCACCACTCTCCTCGCCCGATCGGGGCTGCCCCGGATGGAGGCCAGGGTGCTGGCCTGCCTGTACATCACCGACTCCGGTGCTCTCACCGCCGCCGACCTGGTCCAGCGGCTCCGCGTCAGCCCGGCGTCCGTCTCGCACGCCGTCGCCTTCCTCGAACAGCAGGGACTGCTCAGGCGGGAGCGCACTCCCGGCGAGCGCCGCGAACGCTATGTCACCGACGACGACATCTGGGTCCGGTCCCTCCTTGCCGCCGTGCAGATGAACGAGGCCTTGGCGGCCGCCGCGCAGCGCGGAGCCGAGGTCCTCGGGGCGGCAACCCCGGCGGGGGCCCGCTTCGAGTCCTCCGTCGAACTCTTCCTCCTCATGAGCGAGTCCCTCCGGCAGCTCATGGAGCAGTGCCGGCAGACCCTGGCCGCCCGGAACGCCGGACGGCAGGCTGCGCCGGGTGGGGATCCGGACTCATGACGGACCCTCGGACGCCGATCGCGCTCCGCGCGCGGACTGGACGCGGCTGCGCGCCGAGCGGCGTTCCAGGCGGCGCAGCAGGAACGGCAGCAGGAGGCGCTGCTGCACGCGCGCGCACGCCATCAGCAGGCGTACGGTCCGGCTGTACGTCCTCTCCCGGATGTCCGCGTCCAGCCTGAGCAGGTCGTCCTCGGCCCCGCTCTCGTACCCGGACCGGATGACCCCCTTGTGGACCATGACCAGGACGGCCTTCGCCCGGCGGCGGTAGAAGGAGATCACGCTCGTGTCGTGGGCCAGCCCCAGCAGCAGGCGCGGCGCGCGCGGGTCGCCGAGTTCGGCGAGGAGCCGCGCCGCTTTGACGCGTACGAAGGACTGTACGACGAGCTGGTTGGGCGTGGTCGGGGCCAGGTCCGGGGCCGGGCCTCTGACCGGCCGGACGAGCTCCCTCAGGACGGGTTTGGCGCGCGAGTCCCCCAGCCGCGCCAGCGAATGGGCGGCGTTGACGCGGGAGGCGGGGTCGAGGTTCCGGTCGCGGGCCATGTCCGCGAGGATCCGGTGCGCGCGCCGGTCGCCGAGCCGAATCCCCATCAGGCGGGCTGCCAGCGCGCGCCCGGAGCCGTCGAAGCGGGGGTCCTTCGCGAGGGCCAGCAGGAGCTCGCCGGCCCCTGCATGCCCGAGCTGGGCGAGGGCGCCGGCCGCGTGGGCACGGGCCAGCGCGGGCACGCCGTCGGCGTGGGCCAGCTCCAGCAGCAGCTTGGTGCCGCGCTCGTCGCCGCCCTCGGCGAGCCGGAGTGAGGCCTGGACCCGGGCGATCCCGTTGTACAGGCGCAGCGTCGTCAGGCCCGGCACGTTCGTGCGGGAGAGGGCGAGCGGCGCGACGCCCCCGGCGTCCTCGTCCTGGGCGATCCGGGCGAGGAGGGCGTGGGCCCGCTCGCCGTCGAGGTCGGCCAGTGCCACGGCGGCGCGCAATCCGTCGCGCAAGCGGCTCGGCCGGGAGGCCAGCGCGACCAGCGCCGAGGCCGTCCTCGCGGCGGCCTCCGGCGGCACCCGCGTGCCCAGCCGCGCCTGCGCGGCGATGAACTCCAGGTCGGGGAGGCCGTTGTCGGCCCCGCCGGCCAGCCGGTTGAGGGCGCGGGCGCCGACACCGGCGCCGGCCGGGTCGTCCGGTGCCGCGTCGAGCAGGAAGCCGACGTACGACATCTGCGCCGTACGGAGGTCCAGTCGGGCGCGCCGCTTGCCGGGCGGTTCGGGGCGGCGGCTTCCGAGGAACCGCCGCAGTTCCTTCCGGAGCCGTCCGGGGTCGGCGGCGACGGCCTGCGCCGCGAAGTAGTCGGCGAGCGTCTGGTGGAGGAACACGAAGCCGGACTCGTTCTGGGTGAACAGGCCGCTGTGTCGCAGGAGGTCCGCCAGGAACCGGCCCCACGTCTCCTCGGGGACGGGTTCGGGCCGCGCCGCCTCGGGGAAGCCGAGCAGCGTCGCGAGGACGTCGGGCTCCTCCTCCCGGGCCCGGGCCTGGGGGCGGGGGTGGGGCTGGGGCCGGATCCGGGGCCGCCCCACATGCTGTGCGGCGAGGCGGGAGACGAGCGGGAAGAACCCGTCGACCGTCTCCTGCGCCCGGCCGAGCACCGTACTGCCGTAGCGTTCCAGGGCCTGACGGGTCTGCTGCTGGATGCCGGACATCCCGGCGGCGTGGTGCCGGTCGGCGAGGGCCCCGACGAAACGCCGGTACAGGTCGCCGCGGTGCGCGGGCAGCGGCCGGTCCGGCTCGGCGGAAACGAGCGCGCACAGGATGGCTGCCATCAGCGGAACCGTGCCGAGGCCCGTCGCGGGCGGGGCAGCGGCGGCGGCGGCGGCGGCGGTGGCGGTGGTGGTCTGCGCGAACCGGTCCGCTGCCTGCTCGGGCGCGGCATGACCCGCGGCACGGAACCACTTCACGGCGAGGGAGCGGAGCTCCGGCGGGTCGAACGGGCGCAGCTCGAGGACGGGCGTGTCCTGGCCGAGGATGCCGAGCTCGGACTCGGGCAGCGGCCGGGTGGCGACCACGAAGCGGAACGGGGTGCCGGCGGCCGGGGCCGTGGCCATGGGCGCGGGCGCGGGCCCGGTGCGGCTGGTGCGGTCGTTGCCGTCGGCGAGGCCGGCGAAGCTGGCCAGGGTCTGCAGCGCCTCGCGCCTGGACTCCGGCAGCAGGATCTCGTCCAGCCCGTCCACCATCACCAGCCACGGCACGCCCGGCTCCGCCTCCGACCGGAAGACCTCGGCGTCGGGCCCTTCGAGCAGCCCGAACCGGCTCAGGTCCCGGGTGACCGCACGGGAGAGGAGCTGGGGCAGGGGCTCCTGCCCCAGCAGGTCGGCGGCCCGCAGCAGGACCGGTAACACCGGCGCATCCCCATCCGGATCCGCGCCCGGTTCCGTGTCCGCTGTCCTGTCCGCCTCGGCTTCGCCGCCGGTCAGGCGGCGGCGGGCGGCCGTGGCGAGCGCCATCCGCAGGAAGGTCGTCTTGCCGCCGCCCGGCCCCGCCGTCAGGACCGTGACCGGTGCCTGCTGCCAGCCGGCGCCGCTGATCCGGTGCACGGTCTCCTCGGCGGAGAGCTCCTGCGGCGTGACCCGGCCGATGCCGATGCCGATGCCGATGCCGGTTCCGGTGCCGCTGCCGAGGGCGCGTACGCGGGCCCGCTGGCCCAGGTAGATGTCCGCCAGCGGGGGCGCACCGGCCCCGATGGTGCCGCCGACGTACGGGTGTTCCCGGGTCGAGGCCAGGGCCGCGTTCAGGTAGTCGTGGACCTGTTGGGTATGTGCGTCGGCGGGCGCCAGCCCGGCCGGGTCGGTCGGCAGGCCGATCAGCCCGTGCAGGGCGGTGCGTTCGCCGGCGGTGAGGATCCCGTACCAGCGGTCCACGCGGCTGGCGGTCAGGGTGCCCGCGCCGTCGGTGGGCCGGTGCTCGCTGACGATGCCGACCAGGCAGCCCCCGCTCCACACCGCCGCCCCGGACATCCCCTCCCAGGGCGACAGTCCGGAGCCGGAACCGCGGCCGACGACGACGGGTTCGGTCCCCGGCGGGTCGACGATCAGCTCCAGCGTGCCTTCGCGCCGCCCCGACAGGGCGACGGCGCGGCCGTGGGCGTGCCGGGTGTCCCGGTACTCGAACTCCGTCCCGTCCGGCCCCGCCTCCCGGCGCAGCTTGAAGCGCGGGAAGCCCACCGCCTCGCACGGCGCCGAGCGGCCCAGCCGCCCGTACCGGAGTGCGGGCGCGTCGGCCGCGTGTGGAACAAGCAGGGCCTGCGAGGACCCGTCGCCTGCACCCGCGCCGGGACGCAGCGCGAGCACCGCGATGTCGAGCCGGCCGTGCAGGAACGCCGTGTCGGCCCCGACGTCCGTGATGCCGCCGCGGCCGTCCACGAAGCGGACCCGGACGTCCCGGGCGTCATCGACGACATGCGCGGCGGTCAGCACGTGTCCGGGCCCGACCCGGTAGCCGGAGCCCCGCTTGCCGCGGCCGTCCCGGCACGTGGTGACGATCTGCACGGCCCGCCGCTCGTCCAGCCCCGCCGAAGGGGCGAGGATGCGGCTACTGCTCAATCGATCCCGCCCGGCCGGACACGAAGGCACCGGTCCTCACGCCGGCCACCTCGACGGTCGGCTGGAGGGACAGCTTCACGCGCTGGACCGCGTCGCTCCGCACGGACCCGTCGACCCCGAGGTCCACGACCCAGAACTTGACCTTGCCGTTCCCGCCGGCCTTCCTCTCCAGCGCGAGCGACACTTCCAACTCGATCGCCCCCAGCTCGAACTGCAGGTCCTTCCCCTGCGCTTCGGCGATGGACTGCTCCAGCTCTTCCCGCAGTTCCTTGATCACGGTCGACAGCTCGATCACGCGGCATCCCCTCGGCCCGACTCGAACACGAATGGCGCACGGCACAGGCCCGGCGCCTGGTGCCCGGTGCTCGTGCACTGCCACCGTACTCAGCCCCAACCGCCTCTGTACGCCGGTCGGTTGAATGACCGCCGTACCCTGCCCTTCCCCGGACCCCGACCCCGACCCCGACCCCGACCCCGATCTCGTAAGGACCCTTCCCCATGTCCAGATGTCCAGCACCAGGACCCGTCGCCTCGTCCCCCTCGTGATCGCCGCCACCCTGGCCGCCGGAGGCGCCGCCCTCACTGACCCGACACCCCCAATCCACACCCCCCCTTGAGTGACCTGCATCACATGCCGTCACAGCGGTCGAGCGTCCGGTGTCTTGTGGCCGACCCCTTGGAAACGGAGGCAGGACACCATGGGCGAGAACACCGACGCGATCGTCGACTACCGCGAGATCCTCGCCGACGGCGTCCGGCTGGCCGTCGACAGCGTGACCCGGATCGACGCCGCCGGGGACTCGGCGACGCCGTCGGACCTGCCGTTCCGGATGAGCGCCTACGGCGCGGGCTGCCCGGGCGCGCAAGCCGGTACGCACAGCCGGCCCAAGGGCGGCATGCGCCGGGAACTGCTGCGCAGACCGGGCGCGGCAGGGCGTCGACTGCCGGGGCGTTGACCGCCGCCGAACGGGCAGCATGATCACCGGCCACGCGAGAGACGGAACGAGAAACAGATGACGAGAAGACGAGAGATGACGGACCACACCACGGACCCGGCGACCGAGACGTTCGTCGCGCACCGCAATCTGCTGTTCACCGTCGCCTACGAGATGCTCGGCTCGGCGGCCGACGCCGAGGACGTCCTCCAGGAGACCTGGCTGCGCTGGGTCAAGGTCGACCTCGACCCGGTGCGCGACCAGCGGGCGTACCTGGTGCGGATCACGACCCGGCAGGCGCTCAACCGGCTGCGCAGCATGAAGCGGCGCAGGGAGGCGTACGTCGGCCAGTGGCTGCCCGAGCCGCTGCTCACCACGCCCGACGTGGCCGAGGACATCGAACTCGCCGAAAGCATGTCGATGGCGATGATGCTCGTCCTGGAAAGCCTTTCCCCGACCGAGCGGGCGGTGTTCGTGCTCCGTGAGGTCTTCGAGGTCGACTACGACGAGATCGCCGAGGCCGTCGGCAAGACCCCGGCGGCCGTACGCCAGATCGCGCACCGCGCCCGCGGGCACGTCGACGCCCGCCGGCCCCGCCGTACGGCCTCCCCGAGTGAGAGCCGGGCAGCCCTGGAGTCGTTCCGGCGCGCCGTCGAGACCGGGAACCCACAGGACCTGCTCGACGTACTCGCCCCCGACGTCGTCCTGCTCAGCGACGGCGGCGGCATCAAGCGCGCCGCGCTCAGGCCCGTCATCGGCGCCGAGAAGATCGTCCGCTTCTACCTCGGCGGCTCCGCCAAGTTCGCGGCCACGATCACCTGCCGGCCCACCGTGGTCAACGGCAGCCCCGCACTCGCCGTATACGTGGGCGGCGAACTCGACGGCGTCATGGCCGTCCGTGTCGAGGACGGGCGCATCACCGGCCTCTACTTCGTCCGCAACCCCGAGAAGCTGACCCGCGTCACCTCCGAGACCCCGCTCACCCTTCGCTGACGCCCTCGGCTCGGAAGCACCCGTCCATCGCCGCACACCACAACAGGGGGACCACACCATGACCGGACAGATGACGGCCACCACGCCGCGCGGCCTCACCTTCCTCAGGACCGCGATAGCCCTGCAGACCCTGACCCTCTTCTTCCAGGCGGTCACCGCGGGCATGCTCCTGAACTCCTCACACGGCTATCTGATGCACGACGTCGGATCGAAGGTGATGTACGCAGCCGCCATGCTGTACCTGCTCGCCGCGATCCTGGCCTGGCGCCCGGGCGGCGGATCCCCCCGCCCCGTGCTGTACGCCACCGGCTTCCTCCTCCTCGCCTCGGCGCAGGTCGCGCTGGGTATCGCGCACCTGCCCTCGTTCCATGTCCCTTTGGGCGTGGTGATGTTCGCCCTCAGCACCGTGGCGTTCGTCCGAACGCCGGCGGCCGCCCGGCTGTGGGCCCGCTCGGCCAGCTGACGCAACCGGACCGCCGTCCGGCCAATCGGCGAACCGGCCAATCGGCGAACCGGCGAACCGGCGAACCCTCAACGCGAGGGAGGCGCTTGCCTCGGCAGGTGACGGGCGAAGAACGACCGTACGAGGTCGCGCACGGCGGGCACGGTGACGCGCGGGTCTGCCCGGCCGACCATGGCGGCCCGCCCGGCAGCGGTCATCAGACCGGCCTTGTGCAGTTGGGGGACGAGGGCCGCGTAGTCGGTGAAGACCCAGTGATCGGTGTGGTCGAGCTGCCGCCGGGTGACGGGGCCCGCGTGGGTGAGGAGGGCTGTCCAGGACCGGTCCAGCCGGGCGTTGCGGAAGCCGTCGGTGCCGGCCAGGAGCAGCGGCCGGTCCGTCCCCTGCCGGGCGACCGGCAGCAGTTCGCCGTCCATCTGGTCGAGGTACCCCTCCAGGTTGACGGCGGCGGCGATCCGGCGGTCCTCGTGGAACGCCTGCGCGGCCGCGGTGCCGCCCGCGGAGTGCCCGTAGATCCCGACCCGGTCCAGGGCGAGGGTGTCGAGGACGAAGCGGAGGTCGGCGACCCGGGTGTCGATCATGGTGCGGAAGGTCGCCGCGTCGAGGTTCGGACGCAGCACGGTCGTCCGGATCCGGGCGCGTCCCGGCCGGTCGTCGGGGAACTCCACCTCGCTCGCGTCCCCGGGGTGGTCGACGGTGACGACGGTCCAGCCGTGCGAGGCGAGGTCGATCGCGAGGGAGCTGCCCATCGTGCGGGCGTCGCCGCCGCCGGGGCTGTAGAGCAGCACGGGGCGCCGGCCGGGCAGCGGCGGGGCCCCGGCCCGGGCATGGGTGAGGGTGGCGGCCCAGTCGACCCCGGCTTCCGGCAGGTGCGGGCGGACCAGGTGGGCGAGGGAGGCGAACGCTTCGGCGGCGCCGGGCGTCAGCTGCGGAACGCGCGGGAAGCCCAGGCCCGGCACGGCCGGCTGCAGGACGGTGACCATGAGCTCGCGTACGCCGATCCCCGGCTCCCACGGGTCGTTGCGGGAGCGGTCGACGAGGTGGAGGACCCGGGCGCCGACAGGGTACGGGCCGGTGGGCGCGGGCAGCCGGAGGAGGGACGAGCCGGAACGCCCGGAGGCCGAGGCGGAGGCGGAGCCGGGAGCGGCCGTCGCGAGGAACAGGGCGGCGGCGCCGGCGAGGGCGCCCTTGGCGAAGGAACGACGGCCGGATGCGAAGGAAATGGTCATGGGCGGCATCCTGGGGGTGGGCCCGGGGCCGTAGCGAAGCTTGTGGCCGGGCCCGAAAGGCTTGCGCGGAGCGGGGGGATGTGCGTGATCCGGATCCATTTCACGGCAGACGATTTCGCCCGGGTGCGGTTCGCGCCGCGGGCCTCGCCCGTACCCGAGCTGCACGCTGCCCTGATGATGCTGGGCGCCCCGCACGAGGAGCTGCTGTTCGGGCGCTGGCGGAACCGACTGCTGCGGAGCCTGCCGAGGGCGGCCGAACCGCTCGCGGACCTGGTACCGGACGGGTCGGCTCCCGCCTTCCTCGACGTCCTCGGCGACACCCTGGACGACGGAATCGCGCTGATCAGAGGCTCCCGCCCCGAGTCCGTGCGGGCCGGGATCGAGCAGGTGTACGCGCGACGGCCGGCCCCGCCATGGATCCGGGCCCTGCACCACGGGAACGCCGATGCCTGGCGGATGTTGGACCGGGCGCAGCGGGCGGCATACGAGACGGTACTCGCGCCGGTGTGGCCCCTGGTCCAGGACTTGCACCGGACGGAGTTCACCCGCCATGCCCTCGCCGTCGCCGAACAGGGCATCGGCGCCACCCTGACCGGCCTTGCCCCGAGTTCACGGCTCCACGACGGAGTGTGGGAATGGCCCCTGCCTGGCATCCCGGGTGTGCGAGAGGTCCAGCTCGGCGGGCGCGGCCTGATCCTTCGCCCGACGTTCCACTGGCGTCGCGGACCGCTCGTCCAGGACCTGCCCGACCGCCCGGTGGCGCTCGCCTACCCGGCAGGCCAGGGGCTGCCGCCCGTCCCGGACCGGCCCGGCCCACCGGACGAGCCCCTCGCGGGAATCCTCGGGCGCACCCGGCTCTCCCTGCTGCGCTCGTTGGACGAAGCACGTACGACCACGGGACTGGCGCGCCGTATCGGCGTCAGCAACGCCACGGCCTCCGCCCACGCCTCCGCCCTACGCGCCGCCGGTCTCCTGACCACCACCCGCACGGGCCGCTCGGTGCATCACGCGCGTACGCCCCTGGCGGAGCTGCTGCTGACCGGCGGCTGACCCGGGCGGGGCCGCGTCGCCTGGATGGCGGGACGGGTCTGGGTCTGGGTCTGGGTCTGGGTCTGGGTCTGGGTCTGGGTCTGGGTCTGGCGGATACTGACTGCTTGACCTCAAGTGCGGTTGAGTTTTTAGCGTCGCCGGTGACGAGAGGAGTCCACGGTGACGACGTTGGTGACGGGGGCCACGGGCAACACGGGCCGGCACGTGGTGGCGGAACTACTGCGCAGGGGTGAGGGGGTTCGGGCACTGACGCGGGATCCGGTCGCGGCCGCGGGGCTGCTTCCGGCCGGGGTGGAGGTCGTCGGTGGGACGCATACCGAGCCGGAGGGGTTGGGCGATGCGCTCCGGGGTGTCAGCCGCCTGCACATCACCGTGACGGCGGGGCTGGCCGAGGTCGGGCCCGAGTTGGTGCGGCGGGCGGTCGGCGCGGGGGTGGAGCGGATCACCGTGCTGTGGGGCGGATGGGTGGGTCCGGTCGAGCAGGCCGTGGCGGAGTCGGGGGTGGAGTGGACCCGGCTGGAGCCGCAGGAGTTCATGTCCAACACGTTGGCCTGGGCGGACTCGGTGCGGGGCGAGGGGGTCGTGCGGGAGCCGTACGACTTTCCGAGTGCGCTCGTCCACGAGGCCGACATCGCGGCGGTGGCGGCGGTCACACTGCTGGAGGACGGGCACGCGGGGCGTGCGTACAACCTGACCGGGCCCGGGGCGTTGACCCCGCGTGAGCGGATCGCGGTGTTGTCGAAGGCGATCGGGCGCGAGGTCGGGTTCGTTCCGATCACGCACGAGCAGGCCGTCGAGAGGCTGACGGCGACGGGGGTGTCAAGGGCGGACGCGGAGTACGTGGTGGGGTGGTACGCCCAGCCCACGAAGGACTCCACGACCGTGGTCGACACGGTGGAGCGGGTGACGGACCGGGCGGCGCGTACGTTCAGGCAGTGGGTGGACGAGCACCTGGAGCGGTTCCGGATCCCGTAAGCAGCCAAGTCCTCACGGCAGTTGAGCCGGGCATTCGTGGCGCTTGCCGCGGTGCCTGCCATCTGGATCTTCCAGACGGGAGCTGCCCCGCACCGCGCACGGCCCGATTGCCAACACACCCGCCCAGCCTGGCGATTGCGTCAGGCGTGGTGCGGGTGTGCTGTAAGCGGCCCGTTCCGCTGCGGTGTTGCGGTCCAGTCGGAGGCGGCCGTGAGAACGCCGTGGAGATCGTCGAGGCGGAGCTCGGCGAGTGGCAAGCCCCGCCCACGGGCGACCAGTCCGCCGTTTCTCCTCTGCCCCCACGATCCGGGGCGTAGCGTGGCCGCATGAGCGATGTCGTGGAGGGCAGCGGCCCGAAGCTGCCGCCGTCGTACCCGCCGAAGACGCCTCCGCCGCAGAAGAGACCGGTTGAGCCGCCGCGTCCCCAGCCGTGTACCAGGCCGAAGGCGCCGTCACGGAAGCGGCGCGGCCGGCAGGTGTCGGCCCAGCCTTCCGACTGCCCTGCCGAGCGGTGAGTTCGGCCAGGGGCTTCGGGTGCGGCCGCCTGCGGGGGCGAGGCGGCCCGTACCGCGATCGGGGTCAGTTCGTGTGTCGGCGGGCCTGCTTCAGCTCGCTGTCGACGGCCCAGGCATCGGCGACCGGCCCGAGGTGGCCGAGCTTGTCGGGGTTGACCACCGTGCGAACGGTCTGGATCTGTCCGTCGAGCACCTCGAGCGCCATGGCCTGCAGGACCTTGCCGTCCCGGTCGCGGAGGATCGCGCCGGGCTGGCCGTTGATCTCGTGCCGGTCGAGCGTCACGTCGATCCGGGTCAGCCAGGGGAAGACCGCGGCCAGCAGCCTGGCCACCTTCTCCGCGCCCAGGATGGTCCTGGCCAGCTGCGGGGCCTTGCCGCCGCCGTCCCCGACGAGTTGGGCGTCGGCGGCCAGGAGGGTCTGGAGCCCGTCCACGTCGCCGTTCTGCAGCGCGTCGAAGAAGCGGGTCGCCAGCTCCTGCCGTTCCCGGCGGTCCGCCGCGAACCGCGGCCGTCCGTCCTGCATGTGCCGCCGCGCCCGTACCAGGAGTTGCCGGCAGGCCGCCTCCGACCGGCCCACGGCCGCGGCGATGTCGTCGAAGCCGAAGGCGAACACGTCCCGCAGCAGGAACACCGCCCGCTCCAGCGGGCTGAGCCGCTCCAGCAGCAGGAGCGAGGCCATCGACACCGAGTCGGCCAGTTCCGCCGACCGAGCCGGGTCCTGGTACGGGTCGCTCAGCAGCGGCTCGGGGAACCACGGGCCGACGTACTCCTCACGCCGTACCCGTGCGGAACGCAGTACGTCGATGGAGATGCGGGTCACCGTGGCCGACAGGAAGGCCTTGGCCGACGTGGGGACGGTCGCCGAGGCGGCGAAGCGCAGCCATGTCTCCTGCACCGCATCCTCGGCCTCGGCCACGCTGCCCAGAATCCGGTAGGCGATCGAAAAGAGCAGCGGCCGCAGCTCCTCAAACTCCTCGATCTTGCTCACGCCGGTTCCCTTCCCCCTGAAGTCCTTGCGCGCGCTGACGCGCACCTTGTGATGATCATCCGGATCGGCGGGCGGCGGGTCGAACAGCCCGTCGGAGTCCTCGGAGTCCGGGGACTCGGGGCTCGGGCTCGGGCTCGGCCTCGGGGCCCACAGCCGGGCCCCGAGCCCCCGGGTTGCCGATGTCACGTGATCGTCAGTGGAACTGTCCGGGCACGTAGTCGCCGGCCGGCTGCTGGGTGATGAGGTTCATCCGGTTCGCCATGTTCATGAACGAGACCAGGAGGACGAGGGCGGTGAGCTGCTCCTCGTCGTAGTGCTTGGCGGCGCGCGCCCACACCTCGTCGCCGACCCCGCCTGCCGCGTCCGCGACCCGGGTCCCCTCCTCCGCCAGCTCCAGCGCGGCACGCTCGGCGTCCGTGAACACCGTGGCCTCGCGCCAGGCCGCGACCAGGTGCAGGCGGAGCGGGGTCTCGCCGGCCGCGGTGGCTTCCTTGGTGTGCATGTCGATGCAGACGGCGCAGCCGTTGATCTGGCTCACGCGCAGGGCGACCAGCTCCTGCGTCGCGGCCGGCAGCGGCGAGTCCTTGACCGCCTTGCCCGCCGCCATGAGGTGCTTGACGGCCTTGCCGGCGGTCGTGCCGGCGAGGAGGTTCAGTCGCGCGTCCATGGTGTGCTCCCTCGGTGTTCGTGAGTGCGTACACCCCCGAGACGAGACGGCCCGATCCCCTGTGACATGCGGAGACGTGACCTGCGTCACCCTGCGCCGGTGCAGAGCCCGTTGCCACCAGTGCTGTGCGGAGCCGGACACGGAAATGGTTCCTGCGCCCGACCCCCGTCATGGGGCGGGGGCGCGGAGATCCCTTCGCATCAGGACGCACATCGTCTCGTAGCGGCGGATCGAGCCGTCGAGGGCTTCCTCGTCCCATGCGTCGGGCTTGCGGCCGTACGCGGTGTAGCCCAGGCGCTCGTACAGGGCACGGGCCCGCGGGTTGTCCTCCTCCACTGCGAGTTCGGCCCGGTGCAGGCCCCGGTTCCGGATGCGCTGTTCGGCGGCGCGGATCAGCAGTGTGCCCAGGCCGCGGGACTGGAGTGCCGGGAGCACGGCGAGCTGCCACAGGTATCCGGCTCCGTCGGCGACCTGGTAGTCGACGCCGCCGATCGCGACCGGGAGGTCCGCCGGGGTGGTGCACACGGCCAGGTAGTCCACCTCGCCGGCCGCGGCGCGCGCCACCTCGTGCTCCACGTGGCGCAGGTGGGTGGCCGAGCCCGACCAGGCGCATGCGGGCAGGTCTCGGGGCGTCAGGTCGCGCACGCTGACGGGTATCACGAGGGTGGTGGCATCGGGGGATTCGGGTGTGTTCGTCACGGCCGGGAGCATGCCGACCAGGGCATCCGCGCGGCAACGGATTTTCTCCGCGGGCGGCGTCCGGGCGCCTGTAATCGGCTTCGGCTTCTGTTCGTGGCCCGGGCAAGATGCGCGGTGTGGATGGAATGGGAGACCGCCACGGGCGGGCGCGGTACACACTGACGGACACGGAGAACGGTGACGTCTGGGGCACCTGCGACGAGGTGGACGGGCTGTTCGGGGAGACCGAGCGCGAGAGGTACGAACTCTTCGGCTGGGTGCCGGAGGAACACGCCGGGGCGGAGGGCTGGGTCGCCAGCCGGGTCTGGCTGGTGCCGGAGGACGAGGCGCTCGATCCCTGGCTGCTGAGCGAAGCGGAAGCCGCCCCGGGCCCGCGTTCCGGGCTGGACGGCTTGGTGCTCACCGGGCTGGACGACTACGAAGGTCCGCCCGAGGGCCATCGCGGTGCCGTGCGCGTGCACGACGAGCACCGGTGGCTGGGCGCCTGCCGGGAGTTCACCCGCATCCTGCCGGCCGCGCGGGTGGCGTCCCCGATCGTCCTGCGGGGTCTCGCCCCGAGTGACCGGTTGCGTCGGACGCTCGCGAAGGGCACCCGGCAGGCCTTCGAGCTGGACCAGGCCGCGCTGGAGATACGGAACAGCCGGGGCGACCTACTCACCGGCCGCCAGCTCTGGGCGCGGATCCGCAGCTGGCGCCCGTCTTCCCGCGGGGCGGCGGACATGATCGACCTGGAGCTCGACACGGAGCCGGCCGATCCCGTCCCCGCGTACGCCCGCCCCGTCTGGGAGCGTTGGCTCGCCGGGCCGCCGGACACCCCGGGCGCCTGGGCCGGCCTCGACACCCGGCAGCGCGGGGCCTGGCTCGACCTCGTACGGGAAAGGGCCTGCGCGCGCACCATCAACGACCGTCCGGCCGGGCACACCTACGAACTCGACGGCCGCCACATCACCGACGGCCCGAGCCTCTACCTGGCGCTCGGCGAGGCGGTGAACGGCCCCGGCGGCTACTTCGGCGGCTGCCTGGCCGCTCTCGACGACTGCCTGGGCGGCACGTTCGGCTACACCGCCCCCGCAACCCTCGTCTGGAAGGACGCCGCGACGGCGCGCGAGCACCTGTCCCGGGCCCTGACGCCCGACGGGGAGCCCTACGACTTGTTCGCCGAGGTCCTCGGGGTCCTGGCCGAGCGGCGGATGCGCGTCTGCCTGGCATGATGCGCGGCAGTGATCGGCCTGGCGCGGCTGCGGGTCGTCGCGCTGTGGGTCTGGCGGTCCGACGGCAACCACCACCGGATGCCGTCGTTCGACCGTCCCCGCACGCGGGAGTCGGCCGCCGGGTCGGTCGTCCGGCCCGGCGTACTGGCCGAGGGCGCGGACCAGGTCCGCCGGGAGCGGCCCGGCGTGCTGCTCCGCGCCGAGGCTGGCGTACTCGACGGCCACGGTGGCCGTAGCCGGCCGGCGGTGCCCGCGGCCCGGCCGTGCTCGCGGCGCGGCGCGCTCCCGCTTCGGGCGGACGCGCGGACTGCGTGGAACGATTTCTCCATGACTGAGAGCGCGAGCCCGTACATGCCCTCACCGAGGGTGACCGTCCTGTCGGTCCAGCCCGGCGAACCGCCGTTCCGGATCGTGGAAGTCGACGGGGAGGTCGTCGGCATGGCAACGTCCATGACAGACGTGATCCTGATCGCCTCCGAAGCAGGTGTCAGCATCCACGATCTCGATGACCTGGACACGGTCCGGTGGGTGGGCGGCGGAAAGTTCACCTGGCACTTGCGCTAGCTAGCCATCACCCGGCCGGCCGACGGAGTCCCGGAGCGCCTCGCCCCCGTATTTCGTGGCGGGACGGTCCCGTCCCGCCCGTCCCGCGAGCCGTCGGCCGGGGCAGTGGCACACAGCCGCCAGCCGTTGTCCGTCCGTCATGCCGGCGAACCCTGTGCGAAGGCGAGCAGCTCCTTGATGCCGGGGGTGTAGCCGTCGGTGGTGTCCACGGTGAGGGTGGGCAGGTCGAGGGAGATGTCGACGAAGTCGTCCGGGACGTACCGGCCGGCGGCGATGTCCGCCAGGAGGGTGCGGTCGGCGTGGGCCGCGCGGTGGGCGTCGGCCTCGGCGCGCCGGGTGATCCGCTGGACGAGGGTTCCGGTCGACGTGGCGCAGCGGATCACCCGGATCTCGGCGATGTCGGTCAGCGGCTCCAGGCCCGGGCGCCACAGCCGGTCCTGGAACGCGGACTCGGCGACCACGGTCACACCGGCCTTCAGCAGCACGGTGATGGTCGCGAAGAAGGCGTCACGGGCGGGGAGGTTGAGGTGGTCGGTACTGGTGCCGGTACTGGTGCCGGTGCCGGTGCCGGTGCCCTCCAGTGAAGGGGCGGCGGTTCGGACCATGCCTTGCTTGATCTCGTCGCGGGTGATCGCCGGGCAGCCGAGCCCGTCGGCGAGAGCGCGGGCGAGGGTGCTCTTCCCGGTGCCGGGCGGGCCGCTGACGACCAGGAGGGTGGGGCGATCCGGCATGGTGTCCTCCGCGGGGCGGCGGCTTGGGGGCTCGCGGGACAGTTTGCCGTACGGGGACGGGCGTTCGGCGGCCGTTGAGGGAGCCGAACGGTGTTCGAGAAGGCGTTCGAGCGTCGGGCGGCCGGCACCGCGCCCGCCCGGCCGCCGCCCCGCCGCCCGGTTGTTGCTGGTGCCGGGTGGTGTTCAGCGGCGGTGGATGCGGGAGACGCCGTACCACTGCGCCACGCACGCGGCGACCCAGTCACGGTCGTAGGTGCCCGTGAAGAAGGGTTCGGCGAGGTTGCCGATGTGCAGGGGGGTGTAGCCGGCGTCCTCGGCGCCGCGCGCTGCTTCGGCGCGGATGCGGGCGTCCTGGGCGTCCCAGGCCGCGGCGCGGGTGACCGTGGCGGTCGTGAGCTGCCGGACGTTCGGGACGAGTACGGCAGTCGAGGCCAGCACCAGGCAGCCCGTCGCCACGGTGACGGCAACGGGGCCCCGGGGAGTGCCGCCGCGCGCTGCCGGCCGGCGGGCGGCCCGGGCTCCCAGCAGGGCGCCGTAGCCGCAGAGGGCCAGTTCCATGGGGACGAGGTAGCTGGTCCAGGTGCGGGCGTACGTCCACCCGGTCGGGCCGTAGCCGCTGCGCAGGCCCACCACCACCGCGAACGAGCCCAGCAGGACCACCGGTACGGGGAGCAGCAGCACGGTGATCGGCAGCTTCCGCTTCGGCGGGGCGGGGCCCCGGCCCCGTCCTCCGAGGCGGCTGCCCAGGCCCAGGAGGATGCCGACGGCGGCGGCCCCGAGGTAGGCCCATTGCCCCGTGACCACGTCCCACATGCGCAGCCAGTCCTCGAAGCCGCCCCTGAGCGCGGCCGCGGAGAGCATCGACTCCCGGTCCGGCTGCTGGGCGCGGCGCCACCGGGCGCCGGGGGACGCGTAGAGCACGGCCAGGCCGCAGACGAGGCCGGCGCACCACAGCAGGCACCAGATGAAGGGGCGGCGCCGGAGCCGGGCCGGGGGCCCGGGCGGCAGCAGCGTCAGCAGGCCGACCGCGGTGGCGAGCAGGCCGCTGACGAGGGCGAACGGCTCGCTCAGGGTGCCGATCGCGAAGGCGATGAGGAACGCTGCGGCGAAGCCGGCTGCCCGGACGGCGGCACTGCGGTGGCGGACGGTCCGGACGGCCAGCAGGAGCGCCCACACTCCGATGACGCTGGGGAGGGTGTGGGAGATCGTGGCGGGGGCCCACAGCAGGACCTGGTAGCTGCGGGTGCCGGCGAAGTAGAGCAGTGCCTGGATCACCAGGGCGCAGGCGGTCAGGGGCAGCACCCGGGGTCTTCCGCCGAGGTGGCGGACGAACTCGCGCCCGAGCAGGACCAGGCCCGCCGTGAAGGCGACGGCCATGGCGGTCGGAAGGATCTTGATTCCGGTCAGCCCGTCGGCGTAGACGAGGCCGCTGAGGAAGGCATTGGTGATCCGGCCGTTCTGGGTGGTGTAGAAGTCGGCGGTGATGCCGAGGACTCCCAGATCACGGGACTTCCAGGCGGCGCACCAGTCGTCGGACGTGGGCCGTACGTAGAGCCCGAGGAAGCACCCGACGGCGATCAGGCCCCCGGCCGCCGCGACGACGGTGGCGCAGACCCCCGGCAGCAGAAGCCTGCGCAGCAGCGAGCGGCGGGCGGTGGACGCCCCGCCGGTCGCCGAGGGATGCCTGCGAACGCTTTCGCCCGCCATCGAAGCAGTGCCCATTCACCACCCCTTGTGCAGCGAGGCTCGACCTGCCGGGCGGCCGCTGCGCCCGCCCGTTCCGGTGGCGCAGGGCCCGGGCCCGCGAGCACCCATCGTGTGCACGGTCCCCCGGCACCGGCATCCCGGACGGGTCGGGACGGGTTACGGGCGGACGGGTTACGGGGCCCGCGCAGCTCCCGGGCCCTCTCGGGCTCGCCCGGGCCCTCTGTCACCCGGGCGGCGGGCATTCCGTGGCAGTCCCCGCACGGCTCTTCCACGATGACGATGAGGAATGAGGGATGGGGGGTGGGGTGGGGATGGGTGATACCGGATCAGGGTCCGCGCGTACGGAGGCACGGCGGCCCGACGGAGGGAGTGGCGATGCCCGGTGTCCGGCTCGTCCGATGGGTGGTCTTCGCGGTGTGTCTGGCGGGCGTCGCCCTTCCCGTGTGTGTGGCGGGACACAACGCCGGGCGGCCGCCCGCGCGGACCGCGGCGCGGCCCGGGTTCCTCGTCGGGCCCGCCGGGCACCAGGGCGGCGGCCACGGTGACGCCGTGGGCAGCTACGCGCCCCTGTCGCTGCTCGCCGCCCCCACCGTCGGCCTCCTCGCCAACGCGACCGCCGTCGTCGGTGTCCCGTCGGCCACCGCCAAGGGCGCCCGGTACGTCGAGCGGAGCAACGTGCTGCAGCTGCCGTCCGGCTGGTGGGCGTACCTCCCGGCCGCCAGGACGGCGTCGGCCGTCGTCCCCCGCAACCATCCGGCGGCCCGGCGGCAGCTCGCGCAGAGCCGGGCCTGGCTGGCCGCCGGCCGGGTCCCCGGCAGGACGCCGGCGCAGCGCGCGGCGGCCGAGCGGGCCCTGCTGTCCATGCGGGCCCTGCTCCAGCCGAACGGCGCCGTGGCGGCGGGATGGGCCGCCGGCTGGAAGTACTCCTGGCCGCGCGACGCCGCCTTCGTCTCCGCCGCGTTCGCACACACCGGCCATGACGCCGAGGCGTTCCGGATCCTGCGCTACAGCGCCGCGACGCAGCGCAGGGACGGCACCTGGGAGGCACGGACGAAGCTCGACGGGTCCGGCCCGCCGGACGGCAGGCGCCGGCAGCTGGACGCCAACGGCTGGGTCCCCTGGGCCGCCTGGCAGTGGTACCGGACGGCCCCCCGGGACACCCGCCGCGCCCGGCTGACGACCCTCTACCCCATGATCCGCAAGGCGGCCGACCACGCGGCCGCGTCCCTGCGGGCGGACGGTCTGCCCCCGGCGTCCCCCGACTACTGGGAGCTGATGACGACCACCCCGAACATCGGCACGGCCGCGCCCCTCCTCGCCGGACTCAACGCCTCCGCGGACCTCGCCCGCGCAGCGGGCCGGCCGGGCGACGCGGCGCGCTGGGCCGCTGCCGCGCAACGGCTCTCCGCCGGGATCGCCGCGCGGTTCGCCCCCCTGGGTTACCAGCGCACCGTCGACGGACGGCACGGGCGCGACAGCGCGGTGGCGTTCATGGCACCCCCCTTCAACGCGGCCCCCGCCGACCTGCCCCGCGCGCTCGACTCCACGTACCGGGCGCTGCTCCTGCCGAACGGGGGGCTCACCCCGGGGAACGACCCCACCGCGCCGTGGGGCGGAAACGCCTGGACCCCCAGTACGTCGCTCTTCGCGCTCGCATGGGCCGGTACGGGGCAGCCGGCCAAGGCCGAACGGGTGCTGGACTGGGTCCTCGCCAAACGGAACCCGCTCGGCGAGTTCCCGGAGAAGGTGGACCGGGAGGGGCGGCCCGCGTCGATCGCCCCGCTCGCGTGGACGGGCGCGATCATGGTCCTCTCCCTCGTGGCGATCGAGGGCAAGGCGGCGCTGCCCACCCCGCCGTTGCGGCCGTAGTGCGGCGCGGTGCGGCGCGCTTCGGGGCCGCGGGCCGACGGGCCGCGGGCCCGGTCTCAGACGGGCTCTCTCCCGTCGCCCGGCGGCGGAGCGGTGCGGACGGCTTCCAGCGCGGCCAGGAGGCGCCGGTAGGCGAGCCTTTCGGCGGCCACCGCCCGCCTGAACGGCATGTAACGCGGATCACGCCGGGCCCGGGCGTCCGTGGCGGCGGCGATGCGGAGCTCCCTCGCCCGGTCCAGTTCGGTCAGGGCGTCCACGTATCCGCCGCCGTCGTCGCCGCCGTCGCCGTCGTTGCCGCCGCCGTCGCCGTCGAGGAGCCGGTGCTCGAGGACCTGGCTGAAGGCGCGGTCCGCCAGCGCGCCGAGCCGGTCGAGGTCGTCGACACAGCTCTCGGGGGCCGTCTCGTCACAGCCCTCCTCGAGGGCGCGGGCCAGCGAGCCCAGGGTCGCCTTGAGGTCCGGGTACCCCCAGGGCGGCGCGGTGTCGTTCCTGCATCCGGTGGCGAGGGCCGCCAGTACGGCGACGGAGGCGACGGCGCGGACCGTTCCGCCCGGAACCGCACGCCCGCACGCAGCGGAGCGGGGGAAGCAAGGGGTCATGGGAGCCCCAATCGCCGTCGGTCGGGAGCGTCACAGCGTCGCCGGCGTCGTCACGAGCGTCCCCGCAGGTGTCACGAGCCGACTCCGCCGGGCCGCGGGTCCCGTGGTCTGCCGGCGGCGTGGTCTGGCCGCCATCCTCGCCCGCGCCGATCAACGCTGCCACCGGAGGCGCCGGGAGGCGCGTACCCCGGGGCCGCGTCCTACGGCAGCGGTCCCGCGGCGGCGCCCGTGCCCGGGCGTCCGGTCAGCGCGGCCATCCAGGGCTGGACCGCCCGGTGCCACGGGGCGGGAGCGCCGCTGCCGGGCGGCTGGGACCAGGCTGCGGGGGCCGCCATGATGTGGAGGCCGCCGTCCAGGCCGAGCGCTGCCGCGACGGCGCTGCCGTCCGGCTCGGCCACGGCCGCCGGGGCGCCCGTGTAGAGCATCTGGGACTCGTACCAGGACGGCGGGCCGTCCGTGCCCGACACGCTGACCGTGCCCGCGCCGGCGCGGCCGGCGAGCAGGCGGCCCGCGACGCTCACGGCGCCGTAGCCGCCGTCGCCGCCCGCCTCCGTGACCGGGGAGAACTCCGCCTCCGCAGGACTGTCCGCATGCGCATGCCTGTCCGCGTGGACGTCCGCGTCAGCATGGGCGTCCGCGTCAGCATGGGCGCCCGTGTCCGCGTCCGCGCCCGTGCCCGTGCCCGTGCCCGCAGCGGCCAGGCCCGTGCCGACGGCGCCCGTGCCGGGGCGCCGGAAGTAGAGGCGGACGCCGCCGTCCTCCTGCGGGCTCACCGACAGCGGGCCGGTGGTCGCCGGCAGGCCGGTCGGGAGGGGGCCGGCGTACGGGGCGTCCGGGGTCGGCTGGACCCAGGCCAGCACGGTCCCGGCCGTCGCCGCGTACACGTGCCGCCGCCCGGATCCGTCGGCCGCGGTGACCGGGTCGCCCAGCAGGCCGGTGCCGCCGAGGCTCTGCCATGCGCCGAAGGCGCCGTCCGGGGTCGTCTGGGTACGGGCGCGCAGGGTGCGCCGGGAGTCCCGTACGTACACCGTCATGCGGCCCGTCCCGTCCACGGCGACGGCCGGTGCACTGATCGCCGAGGTGACCGATATGTCCGATACATCGGGTGTGCCCAGTGGCCGCCACGGGCCGAAGGCGCCGTCGGGCGCGACCTGGACGGCGTACACGACCTCCCGGCCGTACGCCTCGTGCGTGGCACCCAGGGTGGTGCGGGTGCCGAACACCGCGATCCGGCCGTCGGGGAGCCGGGCCGCCGTCGCCCCGGTGTCGATGCCGGTGCCGGGGAGGAAGCGGGGGCCCTGCCAGGGGGCCTGGGCGCCGCTGCGCGACCAGTACGCCATCCGCCCGTCCAGGACGGCGAAGGCCCACAGCCGGCCGGCGCGGCCCTCGGTCATCCAGGAGGTGCTGTCGCCGCGGGCGTAGCGGAGGGTCTGGCTCCAGCCGGCGCCGGCAGGGCGGGTCGCGGCCTTGCGGTCGCCGCAGCCGGCGGGGCTGCCGCACCAGTCCTCGCGGTCCATCCAGGCGTAGGTCTTGAGGTAGCCGAGCTTCTCCTCCGCCGTCTGCGGGTCGAGGGTCGGGGGCAGGGAGGTGTTGGCGTAGCTCATGTAGTTCTGGACCGAGAAGTGCGGCCGGTCCGCGGACTTCGCGTAGCGCTCGGCCGCGGCCTGCACGAAGCGGGCGCCGTACATGTGGTCCTGGTGGTCGTGGAAGGCGCCGCCGCCCGCCGACCTGCCGGGCGTCGGGTCCTGCGTCCGTATCACGGTCGGCTCGTACCTCGCGAAGACGCTCGCGATGGCGTCTATCGCCTGGTCCTTGGTGTACGAGAACCAGGGCGCGACCGGCGTCCCGGAGGTCAGCTGGGCGCCCAGGGCCGGGACCCGGTCGTCCCACAGGCCGCGCAGGCTGTCCGGGTTGTCGCCGGAGATGCTGCGGGCCTCGCGCAGCTGCATCCACACCAGGTTGACCTCGGGGTGGGCGGTGAGGACGTCCACCTCCGCGCTCCCGCCGCCGGCGGTGGGAACGGACTTGCGCTCCCAGGGGCTGCTGCGGTCGCCGGTGGCCATCTGCGCGTAGGCGGCCCGTATGCCGTTCTGGCGGGCCTCGGCGTAGGCGGCGCGGTCGGCGGGGCCCTCGGGGTCGTTCAGGTGCGGGCTGTGGGCCTCGTTCCGGCCGTCGGACTCGCCGGAGGTCAGGTAGACGGTGGTGACCTTGACGCCGGCGGATATGGAGCGGCTCAGGTCGGGGTTCATGAAGAACAGGTCGTCGTCGGGGTGTGCGACGACGTGCAGGACTGTGCCCTCGGTCACACTCGGGCGGACGGCCGCCTGGTGGGCCGTCGGCTGCTTCTCGGCCCCGACCCCGTATCCGTGGGCCCAGGTCGTCACGCTGGCGGCGCCGACGGAGAGCACGGCGAGCAGGCCCGCGAGGCGGGTGCGGCTGACGAGGGACATGGGGAACGCCTTGGGGATCGGTCCGGTGCGGAATGCCGCCGGGGGGCGGTGTCGGTGCCCCGATGGCTCCATCACTGCCGGAGACGACCGGGCCCGATTATGCATCGCGGGTTTTCGACTGACACACCATCAAGGGGTATATGCCGAAAACTAAATTGAATGCGCCATATGCCCTGCTTGTCCGATTTGCAACAGTTTGAATGGTTCGGGTTCGGCGCCGGCCCGCCGCGGCGGCAGGCGCTGACGAGATGACATACGTCACACCGGCGGGGTCCGATGGGCCACCCGTCGGACCCCGCGGCGACGGCAGGACCGGCCGAGGTCAGGTGGCGGCCGACATCGCCGGACACCGGCCGTTTTCGGCCTGTCAGCGGGGGCGGGAGGATCCGGGAGGGGACACAATCCCGGCATGCGAATCGTGATCTTGTGTGGTGGAGAGAGCCCGGAGCGAGACGTCTCCCTGGCCTCGGGCGGCGCGGTCGCCCGGGCCCTGCTGGAGCGCGGCCACGAGGTGGTGCTGGTCGATCCGGCCGCCGAGGCACCGGTGTTGGCCGGTCCCCTGCGCCCCGGTGACGTGGTGGACGGGTTCACGGTCGGCAAGGAGCCGCCGTCCGGCCTGGGCCGGCGGCAGCTTCAGGAGCGGATGGACGCCGCCCTGGCCGGAGGGCCGGTACTGGGCCTCCTGCGCGACGCGGACCTCGTCTTCCTGGCCCTGCACGGCGGTTGGGGCGAGGACGGGTGGGTGCAGGGGCGCCTGCGGGAGGCCGGCGTCCGCTTCACCGGTGCGGCCGGCACGGCGTGCAGGGCGGCCTGGCACAAGGACCGGGCGCAGGCGGTACTGGGCGCCGCGGGGCTGCCCGTACCCGAGCGCGCGGTGTGGCAGCCGGGCACCGACGAGGTGCCGCAGGACGTGCAGGGGCTGCTGGCTGCCGGTCCGGTGGTGGTGAAGCCCGTCGCGGACGGGTCGAGCGTGTCGGTGCACCGGGCCGACTCCCTCGCGGAACTGGAGCAGATCGCGGCGGGGATGCGGGCCGGCGAGGGCGAGCTCCTGGTGGAACCGTTCCTGCCGGGCCGGGAGTTCACCGTTGCCGTGGTGGGTGAGCAGGTGCTCCCGGTGGTCGAGATCGAGCTGAGTACGCCGCTGTTCGACTACGCGGCCAAGTACCAGCCCGGAGCGGTGAGCGAGGTGTGCCCGGCCCGGATTCCGGCCGACTTCGCGTCCCGGCTCCAGGAGCTGGCCGTGCGCGCGCACACGGCCCTCGGCTTCGACGCGCACACCTACTCGCGCACCGACTTCCGCTGCGACGCCGCGGGCGAGCCCCTGTGCCTGGAGGTCAACGCGCTCCCGGGCCTGACGGCCACGAGCCTGCTCCCGCTCGCGGCATCCGGGGCCGGCTGGACGTACGCCGACCTGATCCAGCAGATCGTGGACCTCGCCACGCGCTGAGCAGCGCCCACCGGTGCTCGAGACCGACCCGCGTCCGGGGATCGGGGGTATAGGGGTCGGGGTGGGGGTGGGAGTAGGGAACCGTGCCTGACGGTTCCCCAGCCCCACCTCCGGACAGGACCGGCGCAACGACCTGACGTGTGCTCGTGAGAGCGAAGGTCAGCCGGCGGATGCCGCGGACAGGAGGACGTCCACGAGGCGGTCCGCGGCGTCCGGGCGGCCGTACGCCCTGGCGCGCTCCGCCATCGCCGCCCGCCGGGCGGGGTCGGTGAGCAGCGGGCCGACCGCGTCGTGCAGGACCTGCCCGGTGACCTCGCCGACCAGGGCGACGGCCGCCCCCGCGTCGGCCAGGTGCCGGGCGTTGTGCACCTGCTCGTTGCCGGCCGAGGTGGCGAGCGGCACGAACACGGCCGGCTTGCCCAGCGCCGTCAGCTCGGCCAGCGTCCCCGCCCCGGACCGGGACACCACGATGTCGGCGAGCGCCAGCACGTCCGGCAGCTCCGGCCCGACGAATCCGGTCAGGTGGTACCGGCCCGCCAGGACCGGGTCCAGGCCCGCGGCCGCCGCGCGGAGTTCGTCCACGTTCGCCGGCCCGCACTGGTGGATCACGTTGGCGTGGCCGAGGAGCCACGGGAGGACGTCCCGGACGACCCCGTTGATCTGCTGGGCGCCCTGCGCGCCGCCGGTGACGTAGACGGTCGGCAGGCGGCGGTCGAAGCCGGTGAGGTTCAGTGCCTGTACTGCCTTGTCGCCGTGACCGGTGAGAACCTCCGGCCGGATCGGGTTGCCGGTGACGACCGCGGCGCCGCGCAGCTCGGGCGAAAGGAGCTCGAGCGAGGACTCCGAGGACAGGGCGATACGGGTCGCCGAACCCGCCAGCTTGCGGTTGGCCAGGCCCAGGCGGACGGTCTGCTCGTGCAGCACCAGCGGACGCCGGCACAGGCGGGCCGCCAGGCCGGCCGGGACGGCCACGTACCCACCCGTGGCGAGGACGACGTCGGGCCGGAACTCCGACACGATGGACCGGGCCTGGGCCACGCCGAGCGGAACCCGCGCCATGTCCTTCACGTTCGCCGCCGACAGCATCTTCAGCGGGTTCGCGGCCCGCCGGATCTTCCCGGTGGCGACCGTCTTGAACGGAATGCCCTCCGCGGGGGCGACGCGCGCTTCCAGCCCGTCAGCGGCACCGATCCACAGCACGTCGAGGGTGCCGCCCGCAGCCGCGAGCCGGCCCTGCAGCGTCCGAATCGCCGTCAGGGCGGGATAGGTGTGGCCGCCGGTACCTCCTCCCGTCACGAGCAACCGGAAGGACCGAGGCAGCAAAGGAGCGTTCACCCGGCAACCCTAACGGCTACCGCGAACCGCCCGCGCCCCGCCCTGCCCCGCCCCGCCCCGAGCCGGGCAGCGCGGGCGTGGGCACGGGCTACCGCGATGGACCGCACGCGTGCGACGGCTTCGGGCTCGACGTGCGCCGGGATCGGCGGGGCGTGGTACCGCCAAGCGACGTTGTCCAGATTCCGTCGGAGCAACTTCCGGTGGCCGCCTGCTTGTCGGCCGGTACGTGGCCGCCGCGGTCCCGCCGCGCGGCCGCCCCCCAGCCGCTGACAGTCGGCCAGGTTCCGACCCCAGGGCCCGACGAAGCCCACGCGGCCTGCCGGCGGGAGCCGGCTCGGCGGGCACGGCCGCAAGCCGAATTGCACAAAGTTCAAACAGGGGTTGCGCGACCTTCGACTCGAGACCTACAGTTCTCGACGCCGCGACTTGAACTAAGTAAAAGTCCAAGCGTGAGCCCACCGCACTGCACCCCGCCGAGAATCGGAGACCCCCATGAACACCACCGCCCTCGCCGCCGCCCTCCAACTCCTGCTCGCCGCCACCTTCTTCGCCATCCCCACCGTCGCCTGGATCCGCGGCGGCGCCTCGCAGGACGCCGCCGAGGCCGAGATCAGCCGCCAGGGCCACAGCCCCTCGGTCCTCGCCCGGCACGGCATCGCCTTCCGCGAGAAGCCGTGGGAGCTCGCCCTCGCCCTCACCATCGGCGTCACCCTCGCCGTCCTCGGCGTCCTCAACCTCGCCGGAAACCCCACCGGCCGCCTGCTCTCCTGGATCATCGAACCCCTCGTCCTCCTCGGCGTCGGCTTCATCACCGCCGGCCAGGTGTTCGCCACCGCCTACACCCGCGCCGCCTTCGCCCGCTCCGCCGACCCCGCCCTGCACACCGTCGACGCCGCCGCCCTCATCGCCGCCGCCAACGCCCCCTTCCCCGCCTGGCTCCGCCCCGTCGTCCTGACCCGCTTCGCGCTCGCGACGGCCGGCTCCGCCCTCGTCCTGCTCCTCCTCTGGATCTGATCCCTCGCAGCACGCTGCGCCGCCCGGCCGCGCACCAGGTCCCGTCCTGCGCCTGCCTCGGAAGTCGCCGCTCTCGCTCTCGCGCTCTCAACAGCCGACACCAGTGACACACCCCGCCGCCTGCCCGGCTCCGTGCCCCGGCATCAGAGGGGCGCTGACGCGTACTCAACCTCAAGTCCGACTTCGTACGCGACACCACCCCGGCCCCGGCCCCGGCCCCGGCCCCGAGCTGACGTACGCGGCCATGCAACGAGAAGCAGTCAAGCCCGCGCTGCGGGATCCGTGCATCGTGATCCGGTTCGGGCGGCTACCGCGTACGGCCTGCGGTGGGGAAGCCAGGCCGTCAGGATCGGTATCGCGTGTGATGAATGCACATGCCATGGAACCGCGGGCTCCGGCTGGGCCGTCTCGGCTGACGTACTCAGCCTCCATGGTCGGTGCGCTCCTCCGGTGATGTGACCTCACCGGCCCGGGAAGCGCCTGGCCGCCTGCGGCTGGGGTCAGCACGTATTTGCAGTCTGGAGATCCGTTCATCATGGCAACACCGCATCAGCCGGCCGGCCACGGCCCCGTGCCGGGCAACCCCTACGGTGCGCCGGGAGAATACGCGCCCGTCCCGGCACCGGGGAGCTACGCACCCGCACCCGGCGGCTACGCCGGCCCGCCTCCCATGGGCCACATGCCGCTCGTGTGCCGTGCCTGTGGCGGTCAGGCTGCGGCGAACCACAAGGTCCGGGCCCATGTGGGCGTACTCGTCCTCATGAAGTTCGAGCACCTGGACGGACCGTTCTGCCGGAACTGCGGCATAGCCGTCGTCCGGCAGATGACCACCAGGGCGCTGTGCCTGGGCTGGTGGGGACCGCTCTCCCTGGTCATCTTCAACCCGTTCACGCTTCTGTGGAACCTGCTCGCCTACCTGAAGTACAGCAAGCTCCCGCCTTCGACGCCCGCCCCGGGGCGAGCCCATCTCGACACGGGTCCGGAGGTGCTCCGGCGGCCGCTTGCCTACGTGGCCCTCATCCCGCTGGCCTGGGCCCTGTGGGTGATCTCCCAGATCATCGTGCACTCCACGTGAGCCGGCGCTGATCCCGGCGAGGGTGTTCGGTACGGCCCGCCCTGCCAGATCGACCGACCGGGCGGACGCCGCCTGCCAGCAGCGATCCGCTGATCGTCGAGGAACGTCTTAGGCTGCGGCAGGGCGCAGTCGGAGCCGAGGTGACGAGCAGCTGTGGAAAGCTGAGAGGGGCGGGGCGGAATGGGATTCCAAGGCCAGGTGTGGCGGTTGGAGCGGCAGCAGCCGCATCAGCACCAGGAGCAGGGCCAAGGCCAGGGCCAGGGCCGGCGGGAGTTGCTGGGCGAGATCGAGATCGTGGAGGCCGACTTTCCGTGGCTGCGCGGCCGCTTCGCCCCGCAGCGCGCGTTCGCCGAGTTCAGGCCCTGGTTCGACGAGGCCCTCGCGGCGCTGGAGGACGAGGACTTCGAGCGGTTCGACGAGGTGTACGAGTCGATGACGCGCACGCTCAGCCTCGTCCCTCCCTCCGGCCGCCCCGTCGCCGAGTTCCTGCTGCACATCCAGGGCGACGAGGCGTGGTTCCGGTGGAGCGACACGCCGTTCGAGTCCTGAGCGACGGCGGGCCGCTTGTCCGGTCGTCGCCGCCCCGCGGTCGGGCCGGCCGGCACGCCGCCGCCTAGGGTGGCATGGACGGTTCACCTCGCCCCAAGCCCTCCCCTCACCACCTCCAGGAGTCACCCATGGCGCGCTCGCTCGACGGCCTCGTCTTCGTCCCCGTCGCCGACCAGGCACCGGGCCAGGTCGGCCGGGAGACCCGGTTCGCGTACCACGAGCAGGACGGCCGGGTCTGGGCGGAGTACGCCGGCGGGGACGTGGTCCGGGGGCACCTGGTCGGGACCCGCTCGGGCGACAGCGTCGATTTCCGCTACGTCCAGCTCCGCCTCGACGGCACGACCGCGTCCGGGCACTGCATCTCGCTCGTGACGGAACTCCCCGACGGCCGCCTGCGCCTGGAGGAGACGTGGACCTGGGAGTCCCAGGAGGGCAGCGGCACCAGCGTGGTCGAGCAGCCGCTCGACTGAGGCCCGGAACACCGAGAATCACCCGACCCGGAGCCACCGCCCGCCCCACCCGTCCCCCTGGCCCCGACCCGGCCCGTACCGCACGCCGAAGCCGCGCCGCCCGCACCCCCGCAAGCGATTTCCGAAGCCCGCCCCCTCCACCGACCGGTTCCGGCCAATCGCCCGCCCAGGGCTGCGGCCGGAGCCCGTCCCGGGCCGTCGCGGCATCG
Organism: Streptomyces sp. NPDC043854; assembly: GCF_056436005.1. NCBI lineage: Bacteria > Bacillati > Actinomycetota > Actinomycetes > Kitasatosporales > Streptomycetaceae > Streptomyces > Streptomyces sp. NPDC043854. The sequence continues at coordinate 83,928 of NZ_JBWKDK010000010.1, read as the reverse complement.
GCGGCAGCGCGCCCGACAGGTCGGCCGGATCGCGCTGCTCCGCCCTCCGGCGTCCTGTGTACTCACTCCTCCGCTCCCCAGGCAGCACCCCGCCCCTCCCCCGCACCGGGGGTCGGGGGCTTCGTCGTCATGCCGCTGCTCGCGGGAGCAACCGACTTCCCTCATCGACGAGTTGGCCGAGTTGGAGGAGGAACTGATGTCCCGGAAACAGGACGACCAAGCGCAGCAGCAGGAACAGGCCCAGGCGCAGGCACAAGCCCCGGCCCAGGCGCAGGCACACCAGCAGGAACAAGCCCCTGCCCAGGCCCAGGCCCAGGCCCCGGCTCACGCCCAGGAGCCCGGGCCCGGGCCCGCCGCCCCCGCGCTCCCCGCACCCCCGGAGTTCACGTACACCTGGGGCCAGCACAACAAGACCATGGAGCAGCTCTCGCTCGCGCAGATGGCCCGCCGCGTCCCGGCTGCGCTCGCGCAGGCGGCGCGCCTGGCCTGGGCGGTGAGCCGGACGGCGTTCACCTGGCTCGTCTGCGCCCAGGTCCTCGGCGGCATCTGCACCGCCGCCGCCTTGGCGGCCGTGTCCCGCGCCATGGGCCCCCTCCTCGCCGACGGCACCGTCGGGGAGCGCGTCTCCGGCGCCGCCTGGCCGCTGGCGGCCGCGGCCGCCATGACCGCCCTGGGTGCGCTCGCCTCCATCACCGCCGGCAGCGCCGCCCGGCGCCTGAACCCCGGCATGTCCACGATCGCCGATCTCGCCATGGTCGACGCCCACATGGATGTCGAGCTGTCCGCGTACGACGCCCCCGGCTTCACCGAGCGCTCCGAGGCCGCCGAAACCGGCTCCGCCCGTTCCGGGATGCTGCTGCAGGACGCGCTCGGCTTCACCAGCGGCCTGATCGACATGGTCGCCGTCGCGTCCGTCCTGTCCGTCGTCCACCCCGTCCTGCTGCCGCTGCTCCTGCTGTCCGTCATCCCGCGCGGCCTGGGCTCCGTACTCGCCGCCCGCCTCGACTACCGCCTCCACAACGAGACGATCGCCTCCCGCAACATCCGGCACATGATGCGCTGGCACCTCACCACCCCCAAGCTCGCGGACGAGCTGCGCGGCAACAGCATGCGTCCGTACGCCCACCACTGGTACGCCGCCGTCTGCGCCCGCATCGACTCCAAGATGGTCGGCTCCGCGCCCCGCTACCTGGCCGTCCACCTCACCGCCGCCGTCGTATCCGGCCTGTTCACCGTCATGACCTGGGCCGGCCTGGGCGCCCTGGTGGTCGGCGGGTTCATGGCCCTCGGCGCCGCCGGCACCGCCATCGTCGCCATGCGCACCTCCACCGCCGCCCTGTCCCAGCTCGTCGTGTACGGGGCCGCGATGTTCCAGCACGCCCTCTACCTCGGGGACTACGCCGCGTTCATCCGGCAGGCCGCCGAGCAGTCCGGGCCGCGCGGGCCGCAGGAGCTCGAAGCCCCGGAGAAGATCCGCCTGGAGGCGGCCACGTACACCTACCCGGGCAAGGACACCCCCGCCCTCGGACCGGTCGACCTCACCCTCAACCGCGGCGAGGTCATCGCCCTCGTCGGCGAGAACGGCGCCGGCAAGTCCACCTTCATCCGCCTCCTCACCAGCCTCACCGCCCCCACCACCGGCACGGTCTCCTGGGACGGCGTACCGACCGCGGACGCCGACCAGCGCTCGGCGTGGCGGCACGTCGGGCTCGTCACCCAGTCGTACGGGTACTGGCCCTTCACGGCCCGCGAGAACATCACCCTCGGCCGGCCCGACCAGCGCGGCGAGGACGCCGTCTGGGACGCGCTCGTCGCCGTCGGCATGAAGGAGACGGTGGCGGCGTACCCGGCCGGCCTCGACACCCTCCTCGCCCGCTCCCTCTGGGGCGGCCACGAACCGTCCGGCGGCCAGTGGCAGCGGATCGCGTGCGCCCGCGCCTTCCACCGCAAGCCCGGCCTGCTGGTCATGGACGAGCCGACGTCGGCCATGGACCCGCGCGGGGAGCACATGGTCTTCTCGGGGCTGCGGGAGATGAAGGACGACCGCATCACGGTGATCGTCACCCACCGCATGGAGAACTGCCGCCTGGCCGACCGCATCGTCGTCCTCGACGCCGGACGGATCACGGAGCAGGGGACGTACGAGGAACTCGTCGGCCTGGACGGCTCCTTCGCCGAGCTGGTCCGCCTCTCCCAGGACCGGTAGCCGCCCGAGCAGCAGCCTTGCCGCGTCGGCAGTCGGCAGTCAGCAGCCGCAGCACTGCCGACGCGGCGGGGCGGGGCGGGGCAAGGCGGGCGGGGCGGCGTGCCGGATCATATGACTGCGCCGGGTGGTGTGGACTCCGGGCGCGAGCCGGGCGAGGCACCGGACCGGCCGAGCCCGACCCGCCGCTCATCACAGGAGTACGTCATGACCGCCGCATCCGCGGACCACGCCAGGGCCACGGCATCCGCCGCTGCCGTCATCACGGACGAACACGGCAGGGTGCTCATCGTCAACCCGGTCCACAAGGAGCGGTGGAACCTGCCGGGCGGCCACCTCGAGGAGGGCGAACTCCCCTCGGCGGCCGCCCGCCGCGAGGTCCGCGAGGAGCTCGGCCTCGACCTGGAGATCGGCGACCTCCTGGTCACGGCATGGGTCACGAGGGCGGAGGGCTCCCACGTGTTCTACGTCTTCGACGGCCCCCGGCTCACCCCGGAGCAACAGCGGGCCATCACCCTCCAGGACGCGGAAATCGGCGAGATCCGCTTCTGCCTGCCGGAGGACATCACCCCGGACATGGTCCCGCCGTTCGCCCTGGCCGTATGGCGCCGCGCCCTGAGGTCCCGCAAGGACCAACACCCGGCCTACCTCGAACTCTCCCTGTAACCGCGCGCTGCTCCCAGGCCCGGCGGCGGCTTCCGTTTCCCTGGCACATCGGTCTGGCCGTGGTGGCGTGCGTACTCCTCGACCATGTGCGAGAGGACGTAGCGCAGCGAGATGGTCTCCCCACGGAACTCCACCGTCCCGTCGGGGACTCGTGACCGTGGCTGCCGGTCAGGGCCCTGGTCGGAGCGGCGGAAAGTGCGTGGCGGGTGCGCTCGCGCTGCCGTACGGTCTGGTCTCCCGGTCGGCCGCATCGGCGGTGTGCCAAGTCCAGAGAGCGATCCCCCATGACCAACCCGCGAGCGACGACGACCCTGTGGCGCCCCACCGGCCCCAAGGAGCTGGAGCTGGTGCGGGAGCTGGACTGGCGTGCCTGGCCCCCTCGGCTGCCGGAGCAGCCGATCTTCTACCCGGTGCTCAACGAGGACTACGCGGTGAAGATCGCGAGGGACTGGAACGTCAAGCACGACGGCGCCGGCTTCGTGACCCGTTTCGAGGTCGAGTCCGAGTTCCTGAGCCGGTACCCCGTACAGCAGGCCGGCGGGCAGACGATCCTCGAGCTGTGGGTGCCTGCCGAGGAGCTCGACGAGTTCAACGCCCACATCGTCGGCAGGATCGAGGTCGTCCACGAGTTCCGTTGAGCCCCGCCGCCGGAGTCCCGTGAACGGCCCGGCACGTGGCTGTCTTCGGGCGTGTCCGGAGCCGGTACGGGTGGGCGGGCGGCGACGGCCAGTGCGACCTCGTACACAGCGAACGCGATCACGGCGGGCGCCGGCTGACCGGCAGCAGGTCCCCCGAGGTATCGAAGTCGCCCTTACAGGGTTCCGGCCTCCGGCCAGTGGGACCAGTGGGTGTTGGGCGGGAGCGTCGGGCGGTACCGGGCCGGGTCGCCGGAGTCCAGCACCTCGGCGATCATGCGGAAGGTCTCGTGTCCGCCGGGGGCGGTGTCCCAGAAGTTGCCCGGCTGGTGCCACTCGTCGAACCGGAGCAGCACGGGCAGGTCGGCGGGAAGGCCGGCCCGCAGCTCCGCCGCGTCCGCCAGCAGGAGCTCCCGGTGCGCCGGGACGAGCATCCGGAACACGTCCTGGAGCGGGGTTCCGGGCGCGGCGTCGACGGCCAGCGGGGTCCCGCGTACGACGACGGGCGCGTTGCCGGTGTAGGCCTCGTCCCCCTCGGGGTCGATCTCCTCCATGTTGTCGACGCGGTCCAGGAAGTCGCCGAAGCCGGGCTCCCCGTCCGTGAGGCAGTTGCCGAAGCGGTACATGGCGTCGGTGAGGTTGCGCCCGCGGGGGTTGTAGCCCAGCAGCTCCGCGACGACGGCCCAGCGGGCGGCGTCGCCGAACAGGTGCATCCGTACGTCGACCGGGTAGTAGTAGCCGTTGTCCAGATCGGGGAACCGTGCCTCGTCCGCGCAGAGGTCGAACTGCCCGAGGATCGACGAAGTCGTCATCATGGCTCCACCCGATTCCCCCTGATCGCGGCGGGCGCCCCGGTGCGTGATACGCGCAGGAGCCGCCGGCGACCCGCTCGCCCGTCGGCAGCCCACTGTACGCGGGGAGGGTGTTCCTCCGGCAAGTCCGCGCCCGGTGGTGGCACGGACTTGCCGGAGGCGTACCGGTGGCGCCCGCCGGGGCGGGCGCCGGGGCGGGCGCCGGCGCCGTCAGGGACGGGCGGCCGCGGTCTGCGGGGTGGTCGCCGCGGCTGCGGCTGCTGCTGCGGCGTCGCCGCACATGGCCTCGCCGTACAGGGATTTCAGGGCGTCGTCGATGGGGTGGGGCTGCGGATTGCCCGAGGCGTCCAGCTCGTTCCACCGCATCAGGTTGATCGCCACGGACATCTGGCGCTTGCCGTCCGCCCGGGTCAGGGACAGCGTCCCGGCTCCCCACGCCGAGCCGTCGTGCCCCCAGAAGAGGCCGCAGCCGGGGACGTTGACCTTGTGCAGCCCGAGGCCGTACTGGACCGTCGACCCGTCCAGGGCGCGGACCGGGATGGTCTGCTGCATCTGCTCCAGTGACGCCCGGCTGACGATCCTGCCGTCCAGCAGCTTGGCGTAGAAGCGGTTCAGGTCCTCCATCGTGGACACCAGGCCAGCGCTCGGCCCCACCCAGGACATGTTGTAGACGCTGTAGTCGCGCGGCGGGTCGAGGAGGCCGAAGAAGGACTCGTACATCCGCGAATGCGGGCCCCGGATGCGCGGGCTGGTCGTCGGGAGCTCGGTGTGCCGGAGGCCGGCGCGTTCGATGACGTTGCGGGTGATGTACTCCTCGGCCGTCGTACCGGTCACCTGCTCGAGGAGCTGGCCGAGGAGGATGTAGTTGGTGTTGGAGTACACGCCGGTCGGGCCCCCGGGCTCGCCGGTGGGAGGCGCCGCGAGCCCCAGCTCGATCAGCTCGGCCGGGCGGAACTGCCGGAACCGGTTCTCGTCCAGGCTCTTCGGCGACATGTCCGGCAGGGACGGGAACCCCTGCAGGGACGGGAACGCGTACGGGATGTAGTCGGGGATGCCGCTGGTGTGGTTCAGCAGCATCCGGACCGTGATCTTCCGGCCGCGCTCCCCCGGCACCAGGTGCGGCAGGTGGTCGCCGATCGGCGCATCGAGCCGGATCCGGGCTTGCTCGACCTGCTGCATGACCGCGGCGGCGGTGAAGGTCTTGCTGACGCTGCCGACGCGGTGCCGCATGTCGGCCCTGACGGGACGTCCGGTCGTGACGTCGGCGACCCCGGAGGCGCTGCGCCAGGTCCGGCCGGAGTCGCGTACCTCGGCGAACACCCCGGGCATCCCGGCCCGGTGGACCGCGTTCAGGGCGGACTTCAGCTCCGCGGGGTCGAAGCGGGCGGCGGAGGGGGCCGTGGCAGCGTCGGCTGCCGACGCGGCCGTCACGTCGCTCGTCCCGGCGGGAACCGGGGCTGCCACCGCCACCGTGCCCGCACACACACTGAGCGCAGCCACGCTTGCGCACACCGCCAGTCGGATCTTCATCACATGGGTCCTTTCGTTGTCGGTGGGGCAACGGGTGCTCTCCCCCCGCGCTCGCCGATGCCGGCTCCGGCTTCCGCTCCCGCTCCCCCTCCCGCTCCGGCTTCCGCTCCCGCTTCCGCTTCTGTTGGTCACGCGGCCAGGGCGCGCCGCAGCGCTCCGGCGAGTTCGGTGTTCTGCCGCTGCGAGACGTCGGCGGAGAGGATCGCCTGCGACCCGTGGAAGGTGCCGGGCCACTGGTGCAGCTCGACCGGTACGCCCGCCTGAAGCAGCCGCAGCGCGTACTCGATGTCCTCGTCCCGGTTCGGGCAGAACTCCGCCGTGGCGACGTACGCGGGCGGCAGGCCGGACAGGTCGGTGGCCCGGGCCGGGGCGGCGTACTGCGTGGCGGGCTGGGAGCCCAGGTAGTGCCGCCAGGCCGCGGTGGTCTTGTCGCGGGTGAACCAGGGCGTGTCGGTGAAGTGCCGCGCCGACCAGGTCTGCTGCCGGTCGTCGAGCCCCGGCTGGTTGAGCAGTTGGAAGCAGATCGCCGGCCCCTGCTCGTCGCGCGCCCGCAGCGCCAGCGCAGCCGCGAGACCGCCGCCGGCGCTGTGGCCGCCGACCGCGATCCGCGCCGGGTCGATGCCGAGTTCGGCCGCGTGCTCGGCGGTCCAGTCCAGTACGGCGTACGCGTCGTCCAGGGCGGCCGGGAACCGGTTCTCGGGCGACCGGCGGTAGTCCACCGAGACGACCACCGCGCCGGAGCCGTCCGCGAGCCGGGCGGCCCACGGGTGCTCGGTGTCCAGGTCGCCGAAGACGAAGCCGCCGCCGTGCAGCCAGACGATGGCGCCGGCGGCCTGCGACGCGTCGTGCGGACGGTAGATCCGTACCGCCACGTCCGGGTCCGCGGGCACCGTACGGTCCTCGACGTCCATGCGCGAGGTGTCCGGTGCCGGGCTCGCGGCGACCAGTGCGGCGACCGTCTTGCGGGTGCCCTCCGGGTCGTTCAGGTCGGTCTGGGGAAGGAACGGGATGAAGGGTTCGAGTTCGGGGTCCATGGCGACGATCCTCACGGCCGCACCCCGGGGCGGTCATCCGCCAACCGTCGCGCGTCCCGCACCGATTGCGCGCCGATCGGCGCCCCTGTCCTGACCTCCTGTCCTTCTATTCTTTGTGCCATGGAGGCACTGGCCGTACGGCTGTCAGGACTGGATCCGTACGTCGACGGCGCCATGCGCATCGTCGCGTTCTACGACACCCTGATGCGGCGGCGGGTCGACCTGCCGGCGCTCGCCCGGGCCTCGGCCGGCCTCGCCGAGTGCGTGGCCGGGATCCGGCTCCACGGCACGGGGCGGGCGATCCGCATCGCGCCCGACGGCAGCCGGGCAGCACCACCCGACTCATCCGGCTCGCCCGGCTCGCACCGCTGGCCCGACTCGCCCGACTCGCCGCCACCGCCCGCGTCCACCACGGTGCCGATCACACTCGACGAGGAGGAGATCGGCACGGTCTGGCTGGAACGCCCCGGCCCGCCCGGCCCCCTCGACGAGGTGCTGCTGGACCGCCTCGCCATCGCCGCCGCGGCCGCCGCCGAACGGTACGGACCGGCCCGCACCACCATGGCCGACCCGGCACTCGTCGAACTGGTGATCAGCGCCGACTGCGACGAGGCCGCCCGGGCCCGGGCGTTACGGCTCCTCGGGTTCGCGGCCGCCGGCCCGCCGGTCCGCGCGGTCGCCGTACGGTCGTCGGAGCTGCCGCTCGACCAGCTCGGCGGGCTCGTCTGCCCGACCCGCCCGGTGAAGGCGGCACCCCTCGGCGACGTGGGGGTCATCCTGGCCGCGTGTGTGGACCCGGCCCGGTTCCCGGCGGGCGTACGGGCGGGGATCGGCGCCGCGGACAGCCCCGACCGGTCGTGGCGCGAGGCCCGTACCGCCCTGCGGTTCACCACCGCGCGCCGGCCGGTCGTCCACCACGACGAGCTGGGGGCGCTGGCACTGCTCGCCCGGATACCGGAGGAGGCCGCGCGGGGGAACGCGGACGTCGCCGCGATCGCCCGGATCGCCGACAGCCCGGAAGACCTGGAGACCCTGGACGCGTACTGCACGGTCGGCTCCCTGCGCCAGGCGGCCGACGTCCTCCACCTCCACCACAGCAGCGTCGCCCGCCGCCTGGACCAGATCGCGAAGACCCTGGACATCGAGCTCACCGACCCGATGGGCCTGACCCGCGTGAAACTCGCCCTCACGACGTGGCGCCTCCTCGACAACTGAGCGCGATCCGCCCCGCAACGCGGGATCTCCGCCTGCCGCCGCGTGCGCTCGACCCCCGCTCTGCGGCTGCGGAGGCGCGGACTTTTACCAGGATCGGATACGGGCGTCAAGGCACGTGTTCCAGTGTCATGACGTGCCTTCGCTCGCAGGGTTTATTTGAAGTACGCCCCACCGGGAACCCCCGGAAGAGCCCGGGCCGGAATCCAATCCCCGGCCCGCTCCAGAGGGCGGCTCATAAAACCCTTTCCATACCGAGTGGAGAATTCTGATGTTCGAGCGTTCTTGGACCCGTCGTATTGTTCTGGCCGGCGCCTCCGCGGCTCTGGTGGGTGGCGGCATCGCACTGCCGGCGACTGCGATGGCCGCCCCGGTCGCCGCCGCCCCGCAGCAGGCCGTGTCCTTCCTCCAGGACGACAGTGCCGACGGCATCGGCACCAGCGGCGACGCGACCGCCGGGAACACGACGGTCGGCGGCACCGCCACCAGCGGCGACGCCAGCTCCGGAGTGGGCAGCTGCAAGGGCAAGTGCACGATCACCACCGGCAACGCCACCTCCGGCGACGCCAGCGCCGACGCCATCAACACCGGCGACGCCACCGCAGTGTCCGGCGACGCCACCGGCACCGGCGGCACCGTGTCCAAGCAGGAGATCAAGAAGCAGCTGAAGGAACAGCTGAAGGCAAAGCTCGGCAAGTGAGGGCCGACAACCCCGCACGCAGCCCCCGGGAGAGCATCCCGGGGGCCGTCTGCGATGCCGCGACGCCGCAGAGGCCCACAGCCTCTCCGGCGTCGCCCTCGTGCGCCCGGGGCCTGCCGTTGCCACCCCGCGAATTCCACCGGCCGCGCCTACCAAAATCAGCCGCACCCGTCAAGCCACGTGTTCCAGTGACGTGACGCATCTCCGCTCTCAGGGTTTATTGGAAGTACGCCCTCACCGGGAACTCCCGGAAGGACACGGAACCGGAAGAAAACCCCGGCCGATTCCACCGGGCGGCCCACAGAAAATCCCCCCTTTTTTCTATACCGAGTGGAGAATTCCGATGTTCGAGCGTTCTTGGACCCGTCGCATTGTTCTGGCCGGCGCCTCCGCGGCCCTGGTGGGTGGCGGCATCGCACTGCCCGCGACCGCGATGGCCGCCCCGGTCGCCGCCGCCCCGCAGCAGGCCGTGTCCTTCCTCCAGGACGACAGTGCCGACGGCATCGGCACCAGCGGCGACGCGACCGCCGACAACACCACCGTCGGCGGCACCGCCACCAGCGGCGACGCCAGCTCCGGCGTGGGCAGCTGCAAGGGCAAGTGCACGATCACCACCGGCAACGCCACCTCCGGCGACGCCAGCGCCGACGCCATCAACACCGGCGACGCCACCGCAGTCTCCGGCGACGCCACCGGCACCGGCGGCACCGTGTCCAAGCAGGAGATCAAGAAGCAGCTGAAGGAACAGCTGAAGGCAAAGCTCGGCAAGTGAGGGCCGACAACCCCGCACGCAGCCCCGGAGCCCGCCCCGGGAACCGCCACCCGCACCACCGGATGCCGGAGAGGCCCCCAGCCTCTCCGGCATCCGCATGCTGCCCCGCAACCCGGCTCGCGGGCCTCGGCCGGGACGAGCTCTCCATTCGCCACCTCCTGCCGACAGTTCGTCGTTTGAGGTGAAAACAGAACCTATCGGGCCAAAGTGGTGAATCGTACGGAATCGGGTGGGTAGTGGCGGGTTCGCGCACCCAGCATGTCCCTTGACTTGTCGTTGTCAGCAGCATGGAAAGGGACGTTCATGGCCGACAGCAAGGCCGACAAGGCCAGGAAGGCCGCCGCGTCGATCGGGCTCGTGACCCCGGTCCGGCGTGTGGCAGCAGCCCCGTCGGCGCCCCCGGCCGACGAGGAGTGGCAGCTGCCACACGGCAGTGCCCGGGTGTACTACGGGGAGGGCCACAAGGGCGTGGTCCGGCCGGTCATCCTCGCCGACGGTTTCAACCTGGGGCCGACCGACTTCGACTGGCTCTGGGACGGGCTGGAGAACGGCCGGTTCCCGTTCATCAGCCGGCTTCGGGCCCGGGGTCGCACGCTGATCCTCGTCGGGTTCGACGAGCGCAGCGACTCGATCCTCCGGAACGCCGAGACGGCGACCGCCGCGATCATGCGCACCATCGCCGAGCAGCTGGGCGACGCCCGGATGCTCGTCGGCGGGTTCAGCATGGGCGGCATGGTCATGCGGTACGCGCTGGCCAAGCTGGAAATGCAGCGCGTGGACCACCGGGCCGGCGTCTACCTGTCGTTCGACACCCCGCACCGCGGTGCGTGGGTGCCGATCGGGCTGCAGGCGTTCGCGCACTACCTCGCCCAGGTCGACGACACGTACCTGCGGCAGATCGGCAGCCCGGCCGCACAGCAGATGCTCTGGCGGTACCTGGACAGGGTGGACGGCACGCCGAAGGAGAGCCCGCTGCGGACGGAGTTCAAGGAGCAGCTCCAGCAGGTCGGCGGGTGGCCGCGCATCCCGCGCGTGCTCGGGGTCTCCAGCGGGCGCGGGGACGGTGTGGGCAACGGCGTCCGCGCCGGGGCGAAGACGCTGAGCTGCTCCGGGCCGCTCTTCGACGGCACGTACTTCCTGGCCCAGTCGCAGGGCGACCCGGCGGAGGTGGCCGTGCTGAACGGCATCCTCGGCGGCCCGCACACGGTCACCACGCGCGGTTTCCCCGAACTGGACGGGGCGCCGGGCGGGACGCTCGAGTCGTTCGGCATCATCGGCGACGTGCTCACCGGGGTCGGCGAGGCCGTCGAGATGGCCCACCGGTCCGTGTGCTTCGTGCCGTCCGTCAGCGCGGTCGCCATCCGCGACCTGGACCGGCAGGACGACCTGTACGCAAACATCGACGAACTGCCCCCGGACGAGTCCGAGCTCGACGACTTCATGCTCTCCGGGACGAACGACCCGCACGCCGTCATGACTCCCGAGCTCGGCGAGTGGGTCCTCGACCGGCTGCCCGACTGAGCGGCGTACGGCAGCCCGCCGGCCGGGCCGGCCGGGTCCGTCCAACGGACCGGGCCGACCCGGCCGGTTCGCCGATCAGCTCTCCGCGGCGAGCCGACACGCCGACGGGGAGTGCGGACATCATGCCGCTGATCGAACTGCCGCCCGAGGCGTGGTGGCGCCGGCGTGCGTACCTCGCAGCGCATCCGTTCGCCTGACAGTCGAGCTTCCGACCACGATCAGGCCCGGACGCGGGTGCGCGAGCACCAGATCGACGCGCCACAGGTTTGAGGAGCCGGACACGGCCCGATGTGGTCGCGGCGCCGGGCAGGGCGGGGGATCATGGTGGCCGACTCGTGTGGGCCCGGCAGGGTTCGCGGCCCGGACCCGGGAGGTGCGTCGCATGACCGGTACGCCCCAGCCCTTCGCCGCGGAGGAGTACGCGGCCCGGATGCGCCGTACCGTGCAGGCGGCCGTCGGCGCCGGCCTGTCCGGGGTGGTCGTCGCGCCCGGGCCGGACCTGGTGTGGCTGACGGGGTACCGGCCGACCGCGATCACCGAGCGCCTCACCCTGCTCGTGCTCGTCCCCGGCCGGGACCCGGTGCTGGTGGTGCCGGTGCTGGAGGGGCCCGATGCGCGGAAGGCGCCCGGCGCGCCGGCCGTCACCCTGCGGGGCTGGGCCGACGGCGAGGATCCGTACGCGCTCGCGGCCCCGCTCCTCGGCGGCGGGCGGGCGGGCCGGTTCGCGATCAGCGACAGTGCCTGGGCCGCGCACCTGCTGGGGCTTCAGCGGGCGCGGCCGGACACCTCGTACGTGTCGCTCACCGAGGCCCTGCCGATGCTGCGCGCGGTGAAGGACCCGGCCGAGCTGGCCCGGATGGCGGCAGCCGCGACGGCCGCCGACGCGGTGTACGAGGAGATCCTGCACGTGCGCTTCGCGGGCCGCGCGGAGACGGAGGTGGCCGCGGACCTCGCCGCGCTGCTGCGCCGGTTCGGGCACGAGCAGGTCGACTTCACGGTGGTCGGCTCGGGCCCGAACGGGGCGGACCCGCACCACGAGGCCGGCGACCGCGTGATCGGCGACGGCGACATGGTGGTCCTCGACTTCGGCGGGCTGATGGACGGCTACGGCTCCGACACGACGCGTACCGTCCACGTCGGCGCGCCGGGCGAGGAGGAGCGGCGGGTGCACGACATCGTGCGCGAGGCGCAGGAGGCGGCCTTCATGGCGGTCCGCCCGGGCGTCGCCTGCCAGGAGATCGACCGGGTGGCGCGGTCGCACATCACGCGGGCCGGGTACGGGGAGTTCTTCATCCACCGCACGGGTCACGGCATCGGGACGACGACGCACGAGCCGCCGTACATGGTCGAGGGCGAGGCGCTCCCGCTGGTGGAGGGGATGTGCTTCTCCATCGAGCCGGGGATCTACCTGCCGGGCCGGTTCGGGGTGCGGATCGAGGACATCGTGACCGTCACCGCGGACGGCGGGCGCCGCCTCAACCGGACGTCTCACGCGATGGCGATCGTCCGTTGAGGGTGAGGGGCAGTCCGCACGGCCCCGTGACCGGAAACGTTCGCCGGGGCGTGCCCCGCTTCCCCGAGGCCGCTTAGGGTCGCCGCATGGGCGGCGTGGACTTCCGGGACGTGGAACTGGCGGCCTCCGTCATGCGCGAGGTCCTCGGCCCGCACGTCGAGGCGGACTGGTCAGTGCGGGCGGGCTCGCTGGAGTGGGGTTGCCGGGCGACTGCTGCCCACGTGGCGCACGATCTGCTGGCGTACGCCGGCCAGGTGGCGGCCCGGCCTGCCGATGCCTACCTCCCGTTCGACCTGCTCGTCCGCCCTGAGGCGGATCCGCGTGAGGTGCTGAGCGTGGTCGCTGCCTGCGCCGGCCTGCTGGTCAGCGCCCTGGCGGCGGCGGACCCGCGGATGCGGGCCTGGCACTGGGGGCCGTGCGACCCGCCGGGCTTCGCTGCGATGGGCGTCGCCGAGATCCTGCTGCACACCCACGACATCACCCGGGGCCTGGGGGTTCCGTGGCTGCCGCCGGCCCGGCTGTGTGCCGCGGTCCTGCAACGCCTCTTCCCCGATGCCCCGTCCGGCGACCCGGCCCGGGTCCTGCTCTGGTGCACGGGGCGGGGTGAACTCGAAGGCCGGGCCCGGCTCACGTCGTGGAGCTGGCAGGCGGCCCTGTCCGACTGACGGCGCCCATGCGGCGGCCCCCGGGGAGGGGCTGGCTGCCCGGGCGGGGCCAGGCCGCCAGGCCGCAACTCACGAACGGGGTGCCCCGTGACTCCATCGCGCACCCGCGCAAAGCAAACAGGCCCCGGCCTCCCTGCGGAGGCCGGGGCCTTAGTCGAGCGCTGGGCAGGCCTTGCACCTGCATCCCCCCACAGGAAGTGGGGTGCCTTTCCTTGGACCACCAACGCCAGTCCCACAGCCATTCGTCGTGGCCGCGAGTTCGAGATCAAGCATACGGCATGCGCCAGTCAGGGCCGACCGCGCGAGGGCCCGGCCCAAGTCCCTCACAGCAGCCTCTGGAACCAGGCCACGTCCCAGAACCGCCCGAATTTCCGCCCGACTTGTTCGTAGACGCCCACCGGCCGGAATCCGAAGCGTTCGTGGAGCCGCTGTGACGCCTCGTTGGGCAAGGCGATTCCGGCGAGCGCCGCATGCACGTCCTCCTGCTCCAGCACCTCGAAGAGCGCGGTGTACAGCAGGCTGCCGACGCCACGTCCCACGTGTTCCGGCGCCACATAGACGCTGGTTTCCACGGAGGTCGCGTACGCAGGCTTCGGCCGGAAGGCGCTGCTGGTCGCGTAGCCGAGGAGTTTTCCACCCTCCTCGGCCACGAGGAGCCGGTGCGGGCCTGATTCGGGATGGGACAACAGCCACGGCCGACGCTGGTCCACGGTGAACGGCTCTGTGTCGAAGGTGATCGGCGTCTCGGTAACGTAGTGGTTGTAGATCCGGGTCAGCTCTTCGAGGTCGGCCTCGGCCCCGGGCCGTATCCGTGTACCCGAGTCCGAGCCCGAGCCGGAGCCCGAGTCCGTCCCGTTTCCGTTCGCCTTCGTCGTCATCTGCGCGACGGTACGGGGCGCGCATTACGGCGTTGTTTCCGCTCGGGCCGTCCGTCGCAGCCGCACCGGGCGAACCCGCACGACACGGCGACTCCGGCGCGTGCGAGGTCAGGCGAGACCGCGCCTCGCTCGCTCGGCATCGATGAGTTCCTCGGTGAGCGCCTCCGGATCCACGGTGAACTCGGGCTCGGAGAAATCCTCGTGGTCGCCTCCCCCGCCGAGGCGCACACCCAGCTCGGCGAGCCGGGCGGCCAGGAAGGCGAACGCGCTCCGATCGTCGGGCCCGCCCTGGTACCGGGCCTGGTCGGCGGCGCATGCCTCGGCCAGAGTGCGGCCGGCCATGCCCGAGTACGAGAACTCGGTGTCGAGCGCGACGATGACGGGAGGGCGGTCCGCCGGTTCACCGGGGTGCATCCAGTAGCCGATCCAGCCCTGGTCGCACTCCGCGACGATCTTCACGTACTCGGCCATCGCCGCGGCACCGGCATTGATGGCCTGCATCTCGGGGTCGGCGAGTTCCGCTTCGCTCAGGTAGCTGGTGTCGAGGAGCGGCTGGAGGTGCCCGGGTTCGAGGAAGGTGATGCCGAGGAGCTCGCGGAAGTCGGCGCGGCCCTCCCACTGCGCCACCAGCATGGCGCGCAGGTCGTCGGGGATCGGACGGCCGCCCAGGCGCTCGCGGGAGAACTCTGCGAGCCGCTCTTCGAACATGGCCCCTCTTCACTGATCGAATTCTGATGATCGGACGACCCTAACGGCTGCCTCCGACAGCCGACCGCTCTCGGTCTCGGTCCCAGCTCGCCACATGCCTCCGTGTCGCCCCATGGACGACATGGACGACATGGACGGGCCGGGCGTACCGGGGAACGGAGCCTGAGTAAAGGAATTGCCGATGCGGTTCGGTCGGCATGGTCGTAGCATGTCACCATCTGGATGACATGCACGCCGGCGGCGAGAAGGTGACGACCATGGAAGCGCAGGACGCCCCGGTACCGGGGCCGGGACCGGGACCCGGACCGGCCTCGTTCCTGGCCGCTGCCGCGGCGCTCGGCATGATGAACGCCGCCGCCCGCACCGCCCGCCACGCACCGCCCGACGACACCGGCCAGAACAACCCGCAGCAGGCCCTGGCCGCGCTGCTGCTCCTGCGCCACCTCCGCGAGGAACTCGCCGCCTGGGAAACCGGGTTGATCGAGACCGCCCGCACCGCCGGCGCCACCTGGGCGGACCTGGCCCAGCCCCTCGGGGTGGCCAGCCGTCAGGCCGCCGAACGGCGCTACCTGCGCCTGCGGCCCGACGCCGCCGCCGGAACCGCCGCGGGCAGTACCGGCGAGCAGCGCGTCCAGGCGGCCCGCGAGCAGCGCGCCGCCGACCGCGCCGTCACCACCTGGGCCCGCGACAACGCGGCCGACCTGCGCCGCCTCGCCGGGCAGATCGGCGCCCTCGATGACCTCGCCTCCGGCGCCGCCCCGGCCATAGCCCGCCTGCTGGACGCCCTCGGCGACGACGACCCGGCCCGGCTCCTGGCCCCGCTCGCCGAGACCCGCCCGCACCTCGCGGCCGGCCACCCGGCGATCGCCTCCCGCCTCGACCGGCTCGCCGACCGCACCGACCGGCTGCGCGCCGACAGCCGCACCGACCGGCAGCGCCGTACCCCGCCCCGGCCGTGAGACCGCCGGACAAGGGCCTGCTCGGGCTCCGGTACGCAGCCGCCCCGGGCGCGCGCATGCCGTCGCGGCTGCTCACCGCGTCCAAGCGAACGCCCTGCCGACCGGCCGTCGCGAGCGCGTTGCTGCCGACGGCGCGGCGGGGCGGGGCGTGTAGCCGCCTGGGCTCCCCAGCACCAACCGTCCAACACCATCACCATCACCGATTTCGTTCCCTAAGGAGAGACCCACGTGGGTAGCAGTATCGAGACGCTGGAGTTTCAGGCCGAGACCCGTCAGTTGCTGCAGCTGGTGATCCACTCGATCTACTCGAACAAGGACATCTTCCTGCGCGAGCTGATCTCCAACGCCTCCGATGCCCTGGACAAGCTCCGCCTGGAGTCGCTGACCGACTCCACCCTCGAAGTCGACACCGCCGAGCTGCACATCACCCTCGAAGTCGACAAGGAGGCCCGCACGCTGACCGTCCGTGACAACGGCATCGGCATGAGCCGGGACGAGATCGTGGAGCTGATCGGCACGATCGCCAAGTCCGGCACCGGCCGCCTGCTGGAGAAGATCAAGGAGGTCAAGGACGCCGCCGCGGCGCAGAGCCTGATCGGTCAGTTCGGCGTCGGCTTCTACTCGGCGTTCATGGTCGCCGACCAGGTCACCCTGCGCACCCGCCGGGCCGGTACCGACGAGGGCACGCTGTGGGAGTCGAACGGCGAGGGTACGTACACCATCCAGGCCGTGGACGGCCTGCCGGTCGGCACCTCGGTCACGCTCCACCTCAAGCCCGCCGACAGCGAGGACGGGCTGGCCGATTACCTGGCCGGGTGGAAGATCCGTCAGATCGTGAAGCAGTACTCGGACTTCATCCGCTGGCCGATCAAGATGGCTGCCGAGCGTATCGGCACCGACAGCGGCACCGACAGCGGCGGCGACGCCGGCAACGACGGCGGCAGCGACAGCAACAGCGATGGCGATGGCGACGCCGTCCCCAACATGGACACGCTCAACTCGATGAAGGCGCTGTGGGCCCGGCAGCGCAGCGAGGTGTCCGAGTCCGAGTACAACGAGTTCTACAAGCAGATCAGCCACGACTGGCTCGACCCGGCCGAGACCATCCACATGCGCGCCGAGGGCACCTTCGAATACGAAGCGCTGCTGTTCATCCCCTCGCAGGCGCCGTTCGACCTGTTCTCCCGCGAGACCAAGCGCGGCGTGCAGCTGTACGTCAAGCGGGTGTTCATCATGGACGACTGCGAAGCCCTGATGCCGAACTACCTGCGCTTCGTCAAGGGTGTCGTGGACGCCCACGACCTGTCGCTGAACATCTCCCGCGAGATCCTTCAGCACGACCGCCAGATCCAGGGCGTGCGCCGGCGCCTGGTGAAGAAGGTCCTCGGCGCGCTCAAGGGCATCCAGGCGGGCGACGACGCCGAGCGTTACGCGAAGCTGTGGGGGCAGTTCGGCCGGGTCCTCAAGGAGGGCCTCCTCGAGGACGCCGACAACACCGAGGCCCTGCTGGGGCTGGTGTCGGCCGAATCCACGCACGACGCGGAGAAGACGACCACGCTGCGCGCGTACGTCGAGCGCATGAAGGACGGCCAGGACGCGATCTACTACCTGACGGGCGAAACCCGCGCGATGGTGGAGAACTCCCCGCACATGGAGGCCTTCGCCGCCAAGGGGTACGAGGTCCTCATCCTCACCGACCCGATCGACGAGGTCTGGGTCGAGCAGGTCCCGGGCTTCGACGGCCACCGGTTCCAGTCCATCGCCAAGGGCCAGGTCGACCTCGACCCGGCCGCCGACGGCGACGAGGAGACCGGCTCCGACAAGGCCAAGCAGGAACAGGACTTCGCCGCCCTGCTGCCCTGGATGGCGACGACGCTGTCGGAGCACGTGAAGCAGGTCAGGCTGTCGTCGCGGCTGACGACGTCGGCGGCGTGCATCGTGGGCGACGCCCACGACATGACCCCGACGCTGGAGAAGATGTACCGGGCCATGGGCCAGCAGATGCCGCCCGTCAAGCGGATCCTGGAGCTCAACCCCGGCCACCCGCTGGTCACCGCCCTGCGCTCGGCCCACGAGGTCAACGCGGACGACCCGGCGCTCGCGGACATCACCGAGCTCGTGTACGGCAGCGCGCTGCTCGCCGAGGGCGGCGACCTGCCCGACCCGGCCCGCTTCACCCGACTGCTCACAACCCGCCTGACCCACACGCTGTAGGCAGCGTCTCGGGTCGGTCGGTCGGTCGTCGGCGCCGATGCCGGACGCCGGACGCCGGGCGCCGGACGCCGGACGCCGGACGCCGGGCGCGTTCCTCGCTGCGCGGGGCGTGCCCGGCGCCCCGCGCGGCCCGAGCCGCCCGGTCCCGTGGCGTCGGCAGGGGCCCGGTACGGGCATTGCCCGACGACACCACCGAAGCTCGGACAATCCGCCATTTCGGCAGGTTAGTACGATGATCACTCGTCGTGCCCGTGATCGCGCTGGTGGGTCGAGCGACGAGGCGTGGGAACGGATACGGCACCGCCACCGCCGGACCCATCCCTGAACGCCCGTAAGGAACGCACCGCATGACGACACAGCAGCCCCCCGGGCCCACCGGCCGCCGGGCGCGTACGGCCACCACGGCCAGTACGGCGCCTACGGCTCGTACCGCCGGGGGGACCGCCACCCGGGCGCTGCCGTCCCCCCACCGGCGGAACCCGCGGTGAACGACCCCCAAGGCCTGGGCTTCTACCTACCCGGCGCCGTCCTCCTCCTCGCGACGCTCCTGAAGCTGCCCGCGCTCCGGCGCAATCCTGGCGACGAGCTCCTGCGTTCCGTGTGTGCCCTGCTCGCCCTCGCGACGGCCGTGTTCGCGTTCACCGCGATACCGAGCCTCGTCGCCGTCAACCGGATCACCGGCGTCCCGAACGCCGCGGCGCCCGTCGTCTACTCCCTCATCACGGCCTTCTCCGGGGCCAACATCGTCCTCATCCTCCACTGGAGCCGCGGCGCCGCGGACGCCGACGGGGAGCGGACGCGCCGGCGGGCCCGGCTGTGCGCCGCGGTGACGGTCGCCGTGATCGTGGCCATCAACACCCTGTTCGTCCTCGGCGACACCCCCGTGGAGCGCCTGCGCGACCTGGACACGTACTACGCCAACACCCCGTTCATCAGGGAGACGATCCTCCTCTACCTCACCGCGCACACCACCGCGGCCGTCACGATGACGGTGCTGTGCTGGCGGTGGGCCCGGGAGGTGCGCGGCGCGCTGCGCGCGGGGTTGGCGCTGATCGTCGTCGGATACGTGCTCAACCTCTGCTACGACGTCGCCAAGTTCGCGGCGGTCGGGGCGCGGTGGGCGGACCGCGACTGGGACGTGCTCGCCGTCGAGGTGGCGCCGGCCTTCGCCTCCGTGTCGGCGCTGCTGATCGCGGCCGGGTTCGTGCTGCCGCTCGTCGCGGAGCCAGCGGTGAGGCGGTGGCGGATGTGGCGCCGCTACCAGCGGCTCCGGCCCCTGCACGAGGAGCTGCGGGTGGCGACCACGCGCAGCATCGACCTGTCCGCCGGCGGGGGCTGGGTGCCGATCGAGATCCGGCTGACGCAGCGCGAGTCGGACATCCACGACGGCATCCTCACCGTCATCCCGTACCTGCGGGCAGAGCTGCGCGAGCGGGCGCTGCACAAGGAGCTGGCGGACGGGCGCCCGGTGGAGGAAGCCGCGGCCGTGGCGGACGCCGCTGCGCTGGTCAGCGCTGTCGTGTACTGGGAGCGCGCCCGGTCCGAAGCCTCCCCGAGCCCTCTGCCCCGGGCGGCCGCGGACGCGGTCCTGACCTCGCCGGGCAGCCCCCAGGGGCTCGTCAGGATGTCGCTCGCGCTGTCCCGGTCGGCCACCGTCCGCTCCTTCCGCCGATCCGCCCTCGAAGAAAGCAGCACGACGACCCGATGACACCGCCCCCTGCCGCAGACCTTCCCCGTGTCGTCGTCCTGGGCGGAGGCCTGGCCGGCACGCTGGCCGCGGCGGCCCTCGCCCCGTACGCAGGTGACGTACTGGTCCTCGAACAGGACAGCACCCTTCCCGAGACCCCGGCGCCGCGGGCCCGGCTCCCGCAGGCCGCCCACGCCCACATGCTGTGGGCCGGCGGGGCCGAAGCCGTGGAGGAACTGCTTCCGGGTGTCGTCGAGGACTGGCTCGCCGCCGGCGCCCACCGCGTCCCGATCCCGAACGGGATGGTGTCGTTCTCGCCGGCGGGCTGGTACCGCCGCTCGTGGGCCGAGACCCACTACCTGATCAGCGCCGGCCGGGACCTCGTCGACTGGGCCGTACGCAGTCGGGTCCGGCAGCTCGCGCGCGTCCGGATCCGTACGGGCGTGAGGGTCACGGGGCTGACCGGGGACGCAGTGCGGGTACGCGGCGTCCACCTGCTGAACGGGGAAGGGCGGCGCGAGCTCGTCGAGGCGGACCTCGTCGTCGACGCGGCGGGCCGCGGCTCACGCAGCACGCAGTGGCTGCGCGACATCGGCGGGCCGACGGTCCGCGAGACCGTCGTCGACGCGGGCGTACGCTACGCCAGCCGCCGCTACCGGGCACCGGAAGGCGCCGAGAAGGACTGGCCGGTGGTGCACGTCGCCGCCGACCCGCGCCGGAGGCAGCCCGGGCTCGTCGCGACGATCATCTCCATCGAGGGCGGCCAGTGGCACGTCAGCCTCTCGGGAACCCGCGGGGCCGAGCCCTCCTCCGGCGAGGAACTGTTCGAGGACTTCGCGCGGCGCGTCCGCCACCCGCTCGTCGCCGAGCTGCTGGCCCGTGCGGAGCCGATCAGCGGGGTCACCGTGTTCGCCCGTACCGCCAACCGCCGCCGCTACTTCGAGCAGTCGGACATGCCGGCGGGCTTCGTCGCCCTGGGCGACGCCGCCACCAGCCTCAACCCCGTCTACGGGCACGGCATGTCCGTCGCCGCCCTCAGCGCCGTGGCGCTGCGTACCCAGGCCGCCGCCCGAGCCCCCCTCTCCTCCCCCGCCTTCGCGCGGAAGACCCAGGCCGCGATCGCCCGGGCGGCGTCGGCCGCCTGGTCACTGGCGGTCGGCCAGGACCGCTTCTACCCGGGCTGCATCGGCGGGAGGCCCACCCTGACGGACCGGCTGCGAGCCCGGTACACCCACCGCCTCACCCACGCGGCCACCGGCAACGGGCTGGTCGTCCGGAAGCTCACGGACGTGATGACCATGCGCGAGCCGGCCCGCGTCCTGGCCGCGCCCACCGTCCTCCTGGCAGCCGCCCTGGGCCCCCGCCGCACCCCCCTCGACGGCCCCGAACTGACCCCTCACGAACGCGAGATCCTGTCCCGCCCACCACTGCGCACACCGCAGCCGAACGGAGCCTAGGCTCCGTTCACGCCCGAGTCCGAGCCCTACGCTCGCCTGCGCTCCGCTGTCACCCGTCCGGAACCAAGCCCCGTGAGACGGGCGAAGGCCATCGGATGTGACGCAACGGACGCGATGCCGGACCGACACCGAGGAGTTCCCGGTCGCGGCCGTCCGGGGCATCCGGGGCCGGCTGCCGCGCGGCGGCTCCGCGTGTCGGCCCGGGGCGGGATATCAGTGGTCGCAGGCGGCGGTCGGCGGTGGCCGCCACTGGTCGGAAAGGCGGGAGTCCGGTGGCCGTCAAGCCCGTTCCCGAGGGATATCCGTGCGTCACGCCGTACCTTTGCTGCGACGGGGCCGCCGCCGCGATCGACTTCTACGTGTCCGTGCTCGGTGCGAGCGAGCGGATGAGGATGGCGGCGCCCGGCGGCAAGATCGGCCACGCCGAGCTGGATCTGGGCAACTCCGTCATCATGCTCGCGGACGAGTACCCGGAGATGGGATTCCGCTCGCCCAAGGCCGTCGGAGGCTCTCCCGTCACCTTGCACGTCTACGTCGAGGACGTCGACGCGGTCTTCGCCAAGGCCCTCGCCCAGGGCTCCAAGGAGCTGCGGCCGGTCAGGAACGAGTTCTACGGGGACCGCACCGGTCAGATCGAGGACCCCTTCGGCCACCGCTGGAACCTCGCCACGCACGTGGAGGACGTCCCGCAGGAGGAGCTGGAGAAGCGGGCCGCGGCCGCCATGCAGAACGGCAGTTGACCGCCCCCGACCGGTCCCGTCGGCCCGGTCGAGTCACCGCGTCGGCGCCGGAGCGCGGCCAGTGCCGGGGCGTCCACCCGGGCCCCGCGGGGCGGGGCAGCAGCCAGGTGGGGAACTCGGCGGCGGCCCGCTCCGGATTGCCGCCGGTCGCGCCGAAGAGGCCCTCGGCGGCCGTGGCGTAGGCGGCGAGCACCGCGTCCCGGGTGCCGGCCGTCTCCCACATCAGCAGGTCGATCCGGCCCTCGCGCAGCATGCGGCCGGCATGGTCGGCCGCGATCTGGGTCTTGCCGGTCCCGCCGAGGCCCGTGATCACCCAGGACGTCAGGTCGCCGTCGCCATCGCCGCCTGCGTCCGTGCGGGCCGGATCGGCGAGGTCCACCGCCAGTTCGCGGCGCCGGAACCCGTCGGCGCGGTGCGGCGGCAGGCCGACGACGTACGGCCAGGCGACGGGGGCCGGGGGTGCCGGGAAGTGGATGTTCTGGACGTTCCCGAAGCCGAACTGTACGGCGGTCGGCCCGCGCTGAACCAGCTCCCCGCCGGGGCGGCAACGGACCGCTGCCCGTCGGCGGCGCTCGCGTCGAAGGCCGGCGCGAACGGTGCGGCCGGGGCGCCCGCGCCGACCGGGGCGCCCGGTTCAGCCGGCACCGGCCGGTTCGGCGGGGCCGGAGGCTGACGGGGTCACCCGGTGGGCCGGCCGAACGTGACCTCCTGGGTGTTGCCGTCGCCCACCTGCACGGCCGTCGGTCCGGAGAAGGTGTTGTGCGTGATCTCGATCCGTCCCGCTGCCGCCGCCGCGGTGTGCTGGGCCACGAGCGCCCGCAGTTGCTCGGCCAGGGCGCCCCGCTCCGCGTCGCCGACGCTCTCCAGCAGGCCCGCGAAGCGGGTCTGCCAGATGATCTCCTGCTGGATGCGCGCCGCGGCCGCCTCGGGCCGCCCGGACGCCGCCAGGGCGGCCGCGGTCGCGTCGAGGTGCTCCAGCTCCGACCGCTCCCGGCGTGCGTCCCCACGTCCGAACAGCCGGGCCGTCCGGGCCCGCGTCTCCTCCCAGAGCGCCGTTCCGGCCTCCTCCACGACCGCCGTCCCGCCCGCAGTCGCCAGTGCCGTCAGTGTTTCAGCCAGCATGTGCTCCCCCTTGCATCGATGCGTCAGCTGCCTTCCATCGGTCCCGGGTCCCCTACCCAGCCGTCAACCGCCCTGCACACCGCACCTCACCGGGTTCGGGGGCCGCGCGGACGGGAAACGTACAGCGGCAGGGTTGGTCCGTCTGGGGAGGGCGAAATGACCGATCTGTGGCCAGGGGAGAGCACCAACGCCGTCGTCACCGGGGTCGAGGCGGTGGACGGGCCGTCCCTGATGGCCGTCCACCTCCAGACTGGGGGAACGCGCCACTACCTCGTCCTGCGCGGCCGGATCGGTCCGGTGTTCAGCAGCAAGAACGCCCCGGACCGCGACAACGCGGTCCAGCGGATCACCGCCGCGGTCGAGGCGGTCCACAAGTAACCCGCCCGTCCCGTGTGCCCCGTGCCTGCCGGGTGAGTGGGCGGACGGGCGGGCACGGGGGGGCCGAGGAGCGGTGAGTGCCCACTCGGGCAAAGGCCCTGTCCACGCACTGGCAGGGCCCAACGTTTTCAGACCCATCCATCGGCATGCAGCGGAAACAGCAGGAGGACGACATGCTGGCTGAGGCTTTGACGGCGCTGGCCGCGGCAGGGGGTGCCGCCGTGGTGCAGGCGGCCGGCACCGATGCCTGGGAGGGGCTGCGCAGTCGGCTGGCGCGGTGGTTCGGCCGCGGGGACGCCGAGCGGGAACGCGGCGAGCTGGAGCGTCTGGATCGCAGCGCGGCCGAGGTCACGGCCGCTGACGACAGCACGGCCGACCGGGTCGGGGCGCGGCAGGAGACCGTGTGGCAGACCCGCATCGAGACCCTGCTGGAAAGCCTGGACGACCAGCAGCGCGACGAGGCAGCCGCACTGCTGCAGGAACTGCTGGAGCAGGCCGCTCCCCCGTCCTCAGGTGAGGCTGCGGGGGTGTCCGGCAACACCTTCAAGGGCCCGACCGCGTTCCAGGTCGGCAACAACAACCGGCAGGATGTCCGCTTCGGCACCCAGGCATGACCCTGCCGACGCGGGGCCGGTCGGCGAGGACGGTGTGCGGGGCGATACGCCGGGTGCGGGGGTCAGCCTTCGATGCCGGTGGCGGTGTGGGCGGCGCCGACCGGTTTGGCAGGCAGGGCGCGGCGACGGTCCAGGTGGGCAGGTACCGGCTGACGGCGGCCGGCGGCGCCGGGGCCGGGCCCGGCTCGGTGCCGAGCGGGCAGCGGAGGCCCACGAACACCGATAGGAACCGAAAAGGGCTGTTTCGGGAGGAATGCTGTGACAGACTCGTAGTACGACGCCGCTGGGGGCCTTCCTGCACCTCCTCCTCACGGCCACCATGACGACCGTGTACTCCGCCTCTCTCGGGGAGTGGCCCCGCATCCTCGCCAAGCGAGGAGGACGGCATGCACACCTCCCATGACCCCCTACCCCGGCCCAGCGACCCTCCGCCGGGCTTCGCACCCAACTGCGTCGGCCACGACTTGGTGACCCGGGATGCCGACCACGGCGACGGCATCTGCGTCCTGCGCCTGACCGGTGAATTCGACATCGACACCGTCGCCCCCCTGCGCCGGGCGTTGACGGAAGCGGCCCACGACGCCCACATCCGGCGGACCGTCCTGGACCTGTCCAAGGTGATCTTCGCGGACTCGTCCATGCTCCACGCACTCCTGGACTCCCGCGCCTGTCAGCACCTGATCCTGGCCGGCCCGACCCCGCGCCAGCTCCAGCATTTGTTCGAGCTGACCAGCACCAGCCGACTCTTCACCTTCGCCCCCAGCGTGGAGGCCGCCCTCGCCTGAACCCGATGCCCGCGCCGTGGACCAGCGACACGCTGCCTCGGAGGGGATCATGGGGCCCATGGGAAAGCTCATCCACTTCGTGCACCAGTCCCTCGACGGCTACATCGAGGGTCCGAACGGGGAGTTCGACTGGCCCGTGATGGGCGCGCAGCTCTCCGCGTACTCGAGGGAACTGACCCCCGAGGGGACGGTCTTCCTGTACGGCCGCAAGGTCTGGGAGTTGATGGTCGGGTTCTGGCCGAACGCCGAGCAGCTGTCCGACGACCCGCACGACCTCGCCTTCGCCCCGGTCTGGCGCGCGGCACCGAAGGTCGTGGTCTCCAGCACCCTGGAGACGGCCGACTTCAACACCCGGATCATCTCCGGGAACGCCGCCGAGCAGATCGCCGACATGAAGGGCTCCGGCACGGACCTGGTGCTCTTCGGCGGTGCCGAGCTCGCCGCCTACCTCACCCGGCACCGGGTGATCGACGAGTACCACGTCGTCGTACACCCGCTGCTGCTGGGCGGAGGGCGGCCGGCGTTCCCGGCCGGCGCGCACCGCACGGGCCTGGAACTGGCCGACACCCGCGCCTTCGACGGCCGCACGGTCCTGCTCCGCTACCGGCTCGCCTCCTCCGCCGACGCGGCATAGCCGCCCCGGCCTCCCCGCCGGCGGGTGCTCGAAGTCGAACGGCGTCGGCCGGGCCCGCCAGCGGCGCATGGGGCTGCGGGTGCTGGGCTGCTGACCTGCCGGGATATATGTTGTGCCTTCCATCGGGGGACGACATACGGAGAATGGGCATGACGCAGAACAGTGGGCCGGGGCAGTACGGAGGCGGCTGGGGTGGGGCCCCGCAGTGGGGGTACCCGGCGCCGGCGGCGCCGCAGCCGGGGGTGATACCCCTGCGCCCGTTGGAGCTCGGGGAGATACTCGGCGGGGCGTTCGCGACCATCCGCGGCCACTGGAAGCAGCTGGCCGGTGTCATGCTGGCGGTCCTGGCCCTCGTCCTGCCGGTCATGGGTCTGGCCGCGGGCATCGCCGTGGCCTCGGTGTACGACCACTTCGAGCCCGTCTTCAACCCGCCCTTCGGCGAGGAACCCGCCTCCGAGGACGTCGTTCCGCTGCTCGTCTCGGGCGGGGTGCTGTTCGTCGTGCTCCTCGTCGTGGGGGTGTTCGGCATGGCGGTGCTCGCCGCGCTCTGCCCGGCGGTCCTCAAGGAGGCGGTGACGGGCCGCCCCACCACGTTCCGCACGATGTGGCGCGCCGCCGTCCGGCGGGCTCCCGCGGTGGCCGGCGCCACGATCCTCGCCGGTCTGATCGCCGGCCTGCCGATGTTCGCCGCCCTGGCGGTGGGGATTCCGGTGATGGTCGCCTCGGCCGCCGCCTCCGACGACAACCCGCCCGTGCTCATCGGCCTGCTCCCCGTACTGATGCTGGCCGCCCTGCCGGCGACCGTCTGGCTCAGCAACCGGTTCGGCCTGGCCTCGGCCGTGGTGGTGCTCGAGGACTCGGGTCCGGTCGCCGCGCTGCGCCGCTCGACCGCACTGGTCCGGGGTGCCTGGTGGCGGATCTTCGGCATCACCCTGCTCGGCGGCCTGATCGCGGGGGCGATCGGGTGGGCGATACAGCTGCCGTTCAACTTCATCGGCACGTTCGCGCTGATCCCCGCCATGGCAGGGCTGCCGGAGGACGGCGGCCCGTCGGCCGGGCTGATCGCCGCCCTGGTGTTCGCCTTCCTCCTCGTGCTCTTCGGCGGCGCCGTGGGCCAGATGTTCCAGATCGGGTTCACGCAGCTGGTGGGCGCCCTGCTGTACGTCGACCAGCGGATGCGGCGCGAGGGCCTCGCCGAGGCGATCCTCGCCGACGTGGCCGCCGGGACGGGTACGGCGCCCGGGGCCCCGGCGCCGTCCGCGGCGCCGCCTGCGCCCGCGGCACCGGCCGCGCCGCCCGCGCCGCCGCAGCCCGGCGATTCGACCGACGGCCGATAGGCCGTCAGCCCGGGCCGCCGCCGCCCCTCCCGCCGAGGGAGATCGCCTCGGCGGGGGCTTCGCCCCCCTCGTTCGCCCGGCCGCACTCCACGCTGCGGCCGGGCGTCGTCCGCTACTCCGCGTACCGCCGCCCGCTCGCGTTCGCCGTGGCCGGGGCGGCTGCCGCAACCCGGCCGCGGGGCCGGGCTCGGCCTACTTGGCTCGGGGTCAGGGTCGGGGGACCGTGAGGTACGGCATGCTTCCGGGGCGGCTGATCCTGACGCTGAGGACCGTTCCGTAGCGGGCGCGGACGGCCGGGACGGAGTCCGGCCGGGGCGGGTCGATGCGGCACCGGGAGTAGACGAGGCCGGCCGGGGGGCAGGTGGGCGCGTCCTTGCCTTCGACCTGGCTCGATGCGGCCGGGTGGTCCGGGAGGGGTGGATGGTCCCAGGTGATCTCGAGGCCCCCGTCCTCCGAGACGAGGGACGGTGCGGGCATCCACCTCCCGTCCGGGAACACGCCGCGCGAGCGGTGGTACTCCAGCGCATGGTCGAGGGTGCCGCCGCTCGCGCTGCCGGGGCCGTTCACGTTGGCCTGCCACAGGGTGACGTCCGCGGCATCGATGCGCCGCAGCACGTCCGTGACCTCGCCCTCGACCCCGTACACGGCGTTCACGCTCATCGAGCAGGTCAGCAGATCGATGCCGGCCGGCTCGAGGAGGTTCCCCTTCGCCGGTCCGGCGCAGTGGTCGTCGAGTTCGGTGTACGCGTGGTGCAGTCCCTCCACGCGGTTCAGCCGTTCGAGGAACGCGCGCAGGCGGGTCTCCTCCGCGTTCCGTTCGTGCTGTGCGTCCGCTCCGTTGGCGGTGGCCCGCAGTTCTGCGATGCCGGGCTGCGGCTGCGGCTTCAGTGAGCAGGCGCTGGTCATGGTCATCACCGCCGCGCACGCCGCTGCCACCGCCGTGGCCGTTGCGGCCGGCATGCCGGTGCCCGGTCTTCCACGACGCCGGCCCAGCCGCCGCCTCGAGTCCTCCATGCTGCCCACCCCCAGGTCTGCCGGCCCGACGCCTCGATCGCGATCTCGGTCTCGAACTCGGTCTCGAACTCGGTCTCGGTTTCGGTCTCTGCAACACGTTCCGCCGCTTGAGGTTCTTGGCGAACGCCACCTCGGACGCATGGTTCGCGGCCCCGGTTGCAGGCACGCAGAGTCGCCGCCGGCGCATCCGCGTCATGCGGGTAGCCGATTCCTCCCGGGGCCGGAGCTCCGGGCTTCGCTTCCTCGACAGAACCAGGTGAATGGAAAACTGCCTGGGGGGGGGGGGGGGGGGGGGGGGGGGGAGGGGGAGGAGGGGGGGGGGGGGGGGGGGGGGGGGGGGGGGTGGGGAGGCAG
>NZ_JBWKDK010000010.1:51909-55774 GCF_056436005.1 Streptomyces sp. NPDC043854 | reverse complement strand
GGGGGGGAGTAGTCTCCCTCAGGGCCGAAGTTCCGGGTCTTTTTCCCCTAAAAAAAACCGGGGGAGGAAAAACTCCCCGGGTCCCCCCCCGTACGGTACGGCACGCGCCCAGGCAGCGGTGTGTCAGAACGCGGACTTCGACGCGCTGACGACCACGCACTCCTTGTACTCGCTGCCGTCGCCCTTGCCCGTGTACGGCGTGGTGGCCTCGGCCTTGGCGGACGCGCCCTTCGCGACCTTGAGGCCGGTCACCTTGGCGATCGCGAGGTTCGCGTTCGAGGTGGCGTCACCGCGGAACTTCATGGTGATGTCGTACGTGTAGTCCAGCGCGCCGCTGTTGGTGACGGTGAGTCGGGCGACCAGGTTCTTGCCCTCCAGCTTGCACCCGTCGATCCGGATGTCCCGCTCGGCCTTGTCGCCGCGGCTGGAGCCGTTCGGGACGGAGGTGCCGCCCGTGCCGCCCGTGGTGACGGTGACGTCGGTGTCCTGGTTGCCGCCCGTGGTGCTGCTGCCGCTGGTGCTGCCGGAGCTGCCAGAGCTGCCGGAGCTGCTGGAGTTCGAGCTGGAGCCGTGGCCGCCGCCGCAGCTCGCGCCGTGGGAACCGCGGGCTCCGGTGAGGGCGAAGACTGCGATACCGAAGACGGCGACAGCGCGGACATGGCGAAGCTTCACGTTTCAACCCCCGTTGAAATGGCAATGGATAAAGGCCCTGTCTTGACGGGCGCACGTCACCCTAGCAGTGGACGGGGATCGTCCGCTTCACAGATCGGTCTCAAAGCGCCGGGGCAAGCCCGCAGCAGGGGCATCCGGTAACGGGCCGCTCCCCGCCGCCCCAGTCCGCTTGGCCTCTGCCCACTCTCGTCGAACGCCACCTGCCCCTCCCTCGGTGTACAGCACAACCGGATTCCCCTGACAACGGGGTCCGACAGGGCAGTTCAACGATTCATGGCCAGCTCGGCGACGACGGTCTTGCCGACGGGCGGGCGGTCGCGGACCTCCCAGCGGGTGGCCACGGCCTGTACGAGGAGGAGGCCGCGGCCCGTGTCGTCGAGCGGCGCGGGCGCGGTGGCCGCGCCGCCCGGGGCCGGGGGACGGCGTTCGCCTCGGGTGTCGGAGACCTCGATGCGGAGCGCGTCCGCGCCGAGCGTGAGCACGAGTTCGAAGTTCCGGCCGGGCACCCGGCCGTGGGTGACGGCGTTCGCGGTGAGTTCGGCCAGTACGAGGGCGGCGGCGTCGGAGGTGTCGCTGCCGGCCGGAACGCCCCAGGTGTGCAGCTCGTAGAGGGCCAGGCACCGGGCGAGCCGGGCTCCGCGCCGGGTGGAGCTGAACTGCTGGGAGAACACACGTACGGTGACCGGCGTCTGCCGGGTCTGCTGTGCAGGAGGTGGCGTCATGGCCCCAATGTGGCGGCGGGAGTCGGCGTTCACCAGGGCCGCGGCGCGTACGCTCGGTCAGCGTACGCGCACGAAGGGTGGACAGTACGCGTCACCGAGCGTGAGCATGGGTCCGTCGGGAGCGTTACGGAAGCACGTGCGCGGGAGGTGGCCTGGGATGGCCTACGAGAACACGGACGAGGGCGGTACGGACGGGGAGTCGGGCGGCGGCTGCGACCCGACCGGCGGGGAACCGGAGGCGTCGGACAGTCTGCGCACCTTCGGGGCAGTCGTCCAGGCCCTGCGGGAGCATGCGGGGCTAGGCCGGGAGGAGTTCGGGGAGCGGGTCCGCTTCTCGAAGCACACGGTGGCCTCGGTCGAACAGGGGCGGCGCATGCCGGATCCGGATTTCGTGGAGCGGGCGGAGGATGCGCTCGGCAACACGGGCGCGCTGCGGCGGGCGGCCCGCCACCTGTCCCGCCAGCCGGGGCTGGCGAGTTGGTTCCGGCGGTGGGCGCGGCTGGAGTTGCTGGCGGTGACCCTGTACACGTACGAGTGCCGCATGATTCCGGGCCTCTTGCAGCCGGAGTCGTACGCGCGCACGCTGTTCGTGGACCAGGTGCCGCCGCTCAGCGACCAGCAGATCGAGGCCCAGTGGACGGCGCGGGCGAAACGGCAGCGGCTGCTGAGGGAACGCCCGAACACGACGTTCGGGTTCATCCTGGAGGAGCACCTGTTCCGGCGGAAGACGGGTGGGGTGGAGGTGACCCGGGAGCTCATCGACCACGTGCTGGAGGTCGCGGAGCTGCGGAACGTGGAGCTCCAGGTGATGCCGCTGGAGCGGCCGTCGCATGCGGGGCTGCACGGACCGATGCGGCTGTTGGAGACACCGGAGCCGCGCTGGTTCGCGTATTGCGAGGGGCAGGAACACGGCCAGTTCATCGCCGATCCCAAGGTGGTCAGCACGCTCCAGCGCCGATATGCCAGGATGCGGGCACAGGCCCTCTCCCTGGAGGACTCCGTGGGCCTGCTGCGGGAGATCCGAGGAGCGCTATGAGCACGGAAGAACTGGCCTGGTTCAAGAGCAGCTACAGCGGCGGTGACGGGGACAGCTGCGTCGAAGTGGCCCTCTCCTGGCACAAGTCCAGCTACAGCAGCGGCTCCGGCGACGACTGCGTGGAGGTTGCCGCCTGCCCCTCGGCCGTCCACGTCCGGGACTCCAAGGACCGGCACGGCCCGCGGCTGACCCTCTCCCCCACCGCATGGGCCGGCTTCGTGGCGTACGCGCCCGAGGCGTGACCCCGCGGTCCTGGTGAGGTGCTACGCCCCCGGAACCTTCCGGGGGCGTAGCCGACATGCGTTCGACGTGCCGCCAACGCCGGTGATGTCGGAGGCGGGGGCCGCACCTACGGGGCGCAGTATCAGTCCGGGCTGAGGTATTCCGTCAGGCCCACTCGTTCGATTGCCTCGAAGACGACAGGGCTGATCGATGCGGCAATCGCACCACCAATTGCCCCCAGAACAGCAACTGTCGCGTCGTCCATGCCTGAAACGCTGTGAAGACCTGCATATGCGCCGAGGACTGCGCCAACCATCGCCTGTCCCTGGGATTCGGGACCGCCCCTTGCCGCCGCTTGCTCGACGAGGCCCGCGATCGCTACCGCGAGGGCGCTGGCACCGGCCCGCTGCTTGATCTTGGTTGACTGGTCGGTGACATCGACGTCCTTGAAGGCGAGGCGACCGAGCTCACGCAAATCCTCGACTTCCTCCTGCGTGAGGCCGGCAGTGGTCAGCCGCAGGAGGTGGTAGTGCAACCTTCCTTGCTGCACGTCGCCGTGGATGAAGCTGTCCGCGAAGCGGAAATGTGCACCAGCCTCGCGAGAAACCTCCTCGGCCATGCCCATAGAGGTTCGCCACCTTTCGTCAACCGCTCAGAAACACCAGGTAACGGGCCGTGCGTCGACGCAAACGCCGGCGTACGGCCCGTTACGGAAGAGTCAGGATCCGCAGCCCCCCGTGGCCGATCGACCCCTCGATCAGTTGGTGATGCGATCCAGGGCGGCGTCGCCCGACTCGCTCTTGTACGACAGCAGGTACGACATACCGCTCGCCTGGAGGGGGACGAGCGAGGTCCACCCTGACGTCCAGGTGGTACGCCAGTCCTCTGTCAGGTTCCCGTTCGGGTGGACCAGATCGCTGGCGGCGGCGCCCGATCCGTTCTTGTACGACAGCAGGAACGACGACCCGTTCACCCCGATAGGAACGAGCGAAGTCCAACCCTGCGTCCACTCCTGACGCCAGACCTCAGCCAGACCACCATTCCCATCAACACGATCCAGAGCCGCAGCACCCGACCCACTCTTGTACGACAGCAGGAACGACGACCCGTTCACCTCGATAGGAACGAGCGAAGTCCAACCCTGCGTCCACTCCTGACGCCAGACCTCAGCCAGACCACCATTCCCATCAACACGATCCAGAGCCGCAGCACC
>NZ_JBWKDK010000010.1:0-51814 GCF_056436005.1 Streptomyces sp. NPDC043854 | reverse complement strand
GCACCCGACCCACTCTTGTACGACAGCAGGAACGACGACCCGTTCACCTCGATAGGAACGAGCGAAGTCCAACCCTGCGTCCACTCCTGACGCCAGACTTCTGTTAGTTTCATGACAGAGAGTATTATTTCGTGTACTTGAAGGATCAAGCGCCCGAATGGGCGAATCTCTGAATCCGCCCTCCCTGCCGCGTCGCTGACGGGGATCACGGGATGACGGGGCGTTCGCGCTGCCGCAGCTTCCACGGGGGTCTTCCGGCCGCAGGAAGGCCGCGGTGCGCGATGCGGTGCGATTTTGCGGTTCCGGCAAGTTTTCTGGGCTGTTTCGGCACGCGGTCCGAGCATGACGGCACCTGCTCTCGACCGGAAGGCGAACCCCGTGACCACCGCAAACCCGACAAACCCAGCCGCCTCTGATGCACCTGATGCACCTGATGCACCTGATACAGGTGCTGCCCCCAACGCCCCCGCTGCTGCGCCCGAATTGAGTGCGCGGCGGCGCTGGACGGTGCTCGCCGTGTGCGCGCTGAGCATGTTCCTCGTCGGCCTCGACACCACCATCGTCAACGTCGGCCTGCCCGTGATCGGCCGCGGGCTCGGCGCGGACACCCGGAGCCTGGAATGGGTCGTCGACGCCTACACGGTGGTCTTGGCGGGCCTCCTCATCGCGTCCGGCGCGCTCGCCGACCGCTTCGGACGGCGCCGGGTGTTCCGGTGCGGGCTGATCGTCTTCGGCCTGGCCTCCCTGGCATGCGCGCTCGCCCCGTCGCTCGGCTTCCTGATCGCGGCGCGGGCCGTGCAGGGCGTCGGGGCGTCGATGCTGAGCCCGGTGGCCCTGGCGATCGTGGTGAACGCGATGCCCGATCCGCGGGAGCGGGCACGGGCGATCGGCGTGTGGGCGGCGGTCTTCGGGCTCAGCATGGCGGCGGGCCCGGTGACCGGCGGGGCGCTCGTCGCGGCGTTCGGCTGGCGGTCGGTGTTCTGGATCAACGCGCCGGTCATCGCGGCCGCGCTGGTGCTGGTCGCCGTATTCGTACCGGAGTCGCGCGGGCAGCGGGCCCGGCGGATCGACCTGCCCGGGCAACTGCTCCTCACCCTGGCGCTGGGGGTCTCGGTCGGCCTCCTGATCGAGGGACCGCGGATCGGCTGGACCTCGGCGCCGGCGCTGGCCGCGTACGCCGTGGCCGCGGCGGCGGCAGCCGCCTTCGTACGGGTCGAACTGCGGCAGGAGGAGCCGCTGATGGACCTCGGACTGTTCCGGCGGCCCGCCTTCGCGGCGGCCGTGCTGGGCGCCGTGGCCGTGTTCGTCGCGCTGAACGTGACGCTGCTGCTCACCACCCTGTACCTCCAGCAGGCCCGCGGCTGGACCCCGCTCGCGGCCGGCCTCGCAACGCTGCCCATGGCGGTGGGGGCGACCCTGTGCGCGCCGTGGTCCGGCAGCCTGGTGGCGCGGCTGGGCCCGCGGCGTCCGCTGGTGCTGGCGGGCACGTTCACCGCCGCCGGCGGACTGTGCCTGGTGAACCTGGGTCAGGACACGAGCGTACTGCTGCTCCTGGCCGCGTTCCTGCTGATCGGGATCGGGTTCGGCTTCGCCAACGCGCCGCTCACCGACACGGCGGTCGGCGGTCTTCCGAAGTCCCGGGCCGGGGTGGCCGGGGCCGTCACCTCCACCGCACGGCAGGTCGGCTCGGCGGTCGGCATCGCCCTCGCGGGAGGCCTGGTCGCGGGCACCGGCCCCGGCGGGATCGCGGCGGCGTCGCGTCCCGGGTGGGCGCTGGTGGCGGGCTGCGGGGTACTGCTGCTGGTCGTGGCCCGGGCGTCTCGGGGGACGACGGCTACGACGGGACGCCCCCGAAGGTCCTGAACTTTGTGCAGGACGGGTGGCGGTGCCTATGGTGAGCCCATGGCGCGCGAAACCCTGACCAAGGAACAAATCATCCGGACCGCGATCGAGCTGCTCGACGAGGAGGGGCTGGAAGGCCTCAACATGCGCAGCCTCGGCAAACGGCTCGGGGCCGCGGCGACGGCGGTCTACTGGCACGTCAAGAACAAGGACGACCTGGTGCTGCTCGTCGGCGACCAGGTGTGGGACGAGATCGAGCTGCCCGACCTGGACGCCGTCGACTGGCGAACGGCGGCGACCCGCATGGCCCTCAGCCTGCACGCGATGCTCACCCGGCACCCGTGGCTCGTGCAGGCCTTCGGCTCCCACCTCTTCTACGGGCCCCGGAAGGCGCGCCACGACGACCACATCCTGGCGGTGTACGAGGCGGCCGGCTTCCGCGGGCCGGAGGCCGACCGGGCGGCGGCGAGCGTGTTCACGTACGTACTCGGCAACGCGCTGGGCACCTCCGCCACCGCCTCCCTGAGCCGGAAGATCAGCCGCGACGGCCGCGACCCGGAGGAGGTCCTCCAGGAGACCACGGCCCGGGCAGTCGCGGCAGCGAGCGGCCTGCCGCGACTCCAGAGCCGACTGAACACGGCGGCTGCGGAGTACAACGAAGCCCCGGAGAACACCTTCTCCTTCGGCCTGGAGTCCCTGCTGACGGGCCTGGAGACGCGCATCGCGTAGCTTCGCGCCCCCGTCAGGCCCGGTCAGGCGTATGAGCTCGGGCTCATCGTCAACACACCCGCGTGTTCGGGTCGTGGCCACATGCGTGACTGTCCCCTCCAGGCTGTCCGACCGGAAGGGACAGCCCTCTCGGGCTCAGCAACGGGCAGTGGCAGGACCCCGGCTTCCCCGGTCGCCGGGGTGCAACAGCGGCCGGGGTGGTCCGAGCTGCTGGGGTTGACGGTGGTGGGGTCTTTGGCGGTGTGCGTGGTGCTGTCGCCACCTCCGGTGACGGTGGCGGTGTTCGTGACCTGGGACGGGGCATCGCAGGAGACGTCGACCCGCAGGGTGATGGGCGGATGGCTGTCCCCGTCGGCCAGGGTCGCTGCGAGTGCACGTGGGGGTCGCCCAGCTGCAGTGCCACCCCGGACCGGTGATGCTGAGGACGCTGAGTCCCGTCGGCAGGGTGTCCTGCACGGTGACCGGGCTGCCATTGGTGGGCGCGGCCCCGCTGTTGCCGACCGTGATGGTGTAGATGCCCTGCTCCCCCTGAGTGGAGTTCCCGGTGTGGCTCTTGTCGATGGTCAAGGTGGGGACACCGTCCAAGTAGCGGGCCAGCGCGAAGTCGCCGGGGCCTCTGGAGTCGCTGCTTCCGATGACGACGATCTTGCCGTCGGCCTGCAGCGCCACTGCGGAGGCCGTGTCGAAGCCGGACAGCCGGTGCGTGACGACGAACTCCTCACCGTCCCCGAGCCGATGGCCCGCCTCAAGATCGGCCGCTCCGCCCTCTACGGCCTCCTGCGCACCCGCCGCCCGGCCTCCCTGCCCATCGGCCGCACCCGCCACATCCCCGCCCACGCCCTGGACGACTACGTCCAGCGCCACCTGGAAGAACCCGCCCGATGACCGCCCCCAAGCGCAAGAAGGCCCGCGCCAACGGCGAAGCACCATCTACCAGCGCAGGACGGCCGCTGGGAAGCCACCGGCTACGTCCTCCTCCTCGGCCACGCCCACATCGGCGTCACCGCTGGCGTCTATGCCCACGTCCGACTCCGCCTCCAACGCCAAGCCGTCGACACCCTCAACGACGTACTCAGCACTGAGGACGATCCCCAGACGACCCGCCCAGCACAGTCGTCGTCCGCTGACGTTGCCGCTGAGGTTGAAAGGGTGGGGTGACAGGCTACGGAGGCTCCAGCCCGAGTCCGGTCTCGGCTATGAAGCCGTCGAGTATCTCGGGGCAGCGTTGGATGCCGCGTAGGCGGTTCTTCACGAGCGGGGCGAGGTCGTCGATCGCGTGGGGTGCGAGGTTGGCCAGGGACTTCTTCAGGTGGGCCCAGACGCCTTCGACGGGGTTGAGGTCGGGCGCGTAGGGCGGGAGCCTGACGATGGTCAGCCAGTCGCTGTTGCGTTCGCAGAACTCCCGCAAGGGCTTGGCGTGATGGGTGCTGGCGTTGTCCCAGACCACGATCAGCGGGGCACCGCCAAGCTGCCGACGGGCAGAGCTCAGCAGGTCCGCGAACTCGCGGGCCCGGAAGCCCTTCTTCTCGCCGGTGCGGCCCCGGTACGTCTGGGTCCGGTAGATCAGCCTGGTCTCATGCCCCGGTCTGGCACAGATCATCCCGGCCATCAGGACCCGGCCGGACCCCTTGCCCGTCACTCTGACCAGCGGCGACCGCCCGCGCCTTGACCAGGTGCGGCCCTTGCCGGGCTTCAGGTCCTCGCCAGCCTCGTCCTCGAAGACTATCCACGCGCCCAGGAGCTGGGCTGTCCTCTTACCCGTGACCACTGCTCCGTCCGCCACAGCCCTACGGCCTGTTCGTCCCGCTCGATGGCCCGGTGCACGGGAACCTGCGGTGACCAGCCCAGCCGGTGCAGCAGATACGACACCCCGCGCGGGGTGTACCGGTAGCCGAACAGGCGATGGATCAACTCCGCGACCCGCGCCAAGGTCCACCGCTGGTCCTCGCTCCAGCCGTGCGCCGCCGGTCCCGCCTCCAGCTCGGCCTGCAACCGCTCGGCCTGGACATCGTCCAGCCGGCACGAAAGGCCGCCGGGCCCCTTGGAGACGAGGGCGGCGCTGCCGCCCTGGCGCCAGTCGGAATGCCAGGCGTACGCCGACTTGCGCGACACCCGTAACCTGCGGGCCACCTCTGGCGGTCGCTCCCCCTGCCCGAACATCTCCGCGGCCTCGAAACGCACCGCCTCACGCTTCGCCCGCCCCACAGCGGTCAGACCGCCGCCATCCGCGTACCGCATGACGAGGATGTAGCCCCGCCAACGCCCGCTGTCACCCCACCCTTTCAACCTCAGCGTCATCTACTGCCGTCAGACATCCCAATACACGCCAGAGGCCCCACCGGAAACGAACCAGTGGGGCCTCTGACACTCCCCGCATGACTGAAGGGATGGCGATTTCAATTTAGAGGATGACTATTCTTGGGTCGCAACCTCAAGAAAATACTCGGCGGCACGCCGTAGCGCAACCTCCAATGCCGCCAGCCCCTCACTCTTGCGCCATTCCGCGGAGCCTGTCTCGCACGCATGCCATGCCCGAATATAGGCATCCTCGACATCGGTGACACCGAGCATCAATTCATCCAGAAGTTCGTCCGGTATCCCACCCCCTTTCGCATTCGGGTCAAGGATCCTGTCGTCCATGTCGGCCCTGGCAAGGGCGGCAGTACTGACCTGCGCCAACGCACGATCAACGAACTTTGCAACCGCCCTGGCAGGGGCGGCGAGGTGCGGGTCCGCCGTCAACCGTCAAAAAACCCAGCGGCCCCACCAGAAAGAGATCCGGTGGGGCCGCTGGGTTTTTATGTGGAACCAGTGACGGGGTCATCTCCCGGGGAGATGCCGACCCTGACGCATCCGATCACTTTGAGCGGATGCGGATCGAGGTAGAGCTGAAAGTAGTATCCCGCTCGCTCGCGGTCGTCCACGTAGCCCACAAGAAGGCCCCGCTCTCCCATTTCGGCAAGACTCGCAAGGCATTCCGTGGCCCCGACGACCGACCTGCCGCGCCGTTGCGTGGCTGTCACCCTGCGACGCAGGGTGCCCCGAAGCATCGGCGCCAGAACGGGGTCGAGCCAGACATTGAAATGTGCTCCAGAAAGCAGTGCATTTTTGGCCTGAATACTGACCTCGGATCCGGACTCCCACGCAGCGAGCAGTTCACTCGCGGATACCTCGTTCATCTCATCGCCGCCTGACGGTTGACCAGGTCTCCCCGAGGTCGAAGCTGATCTCGCCGGCCAAAATTTCACCGACAATGAGATGCTCGTCTTCACCCCAGTTTTCATATGGCGTGTCGTGGATCTGGATATTCCTCGACGGCCCGATGGCGGGATCGATGTCTGCCACCCTGATGCGCAGCATCACACCCCTGCCAACCCACTTCTCGCCCAGAGTTTGGGCAGACTCCGCGGCGACTTCGGGGTCATCCGTCCACGACGTGAAGTTGCTGTCTGTCAGGTTTGCACCCGAGTGCTGTTCGATGGTCCGGTTGCCTCCGATGGGAACCGAACGGCCTTCAGCAGCGGCATCGTAACGGTTGTGCCCCTCGGCAAGACCGCGATACAGATACCCGTCCTGGTTCCGTCCACAGTTGTGAACGAGGACCGGTGTGACGCCTGCAAGCACATAGTACGTGTGGAAGTCGTTGACGGTGAGGTTATGGGTGGTAACTGCGTAGGGGTAGTTGCGCTTGGTCTTGACCGTGAGGGTGGTGCCGTCGGGGCGGCGGAGCTGATCACCAGGGTTGAAGTCGCCCGCGTCGACCCACTGGCGCCGGGTCTCGTTCCAGTGCGGGTGGTGGAAGGTGGAGGTGAGCTGGGCGGGCGGGGCCCGGGGGTTGGAATCGTCGGTGAGGGTGAGGTCCGTGAACTCCTTGTCGTCGGGGGTGGTGACGGTGGCCGTCACCTGCTGCGGCCGGGTCTCACCTGTCTGAGGGTCAGTGGCGAGGACGGTGTCGCCGACGCGGACGTCCTGGATCTCCTTGGTCGTGCCGTCGGCCATCTGGACGCGGGTGCCGGTCGGGAAGCTGTTCCGCTTGACCTTGCATGCCGTTCCTCCGCTCGACTCCCCGCCTCCGCTGCTGTGGGATTCGGCAGAGCCGGCGTTCACCTCCGCGTCGGATGTCTCGCGTGTGGCTTTGGCTTCCGTTCCGGCACTGTCGGTGGCTGTTTCCTTGCCGGCTTTCTCCGATGCCGACTGGGCTGCTTTGGCCTCGGCCTCGCGTGCTTCCTTGGCCGCCGCCTTGGCCCGGGTCATCGCATCGGACGCGCGGGAGACCCCCCGTTCGGCTTCGTGGATGGCGTCGTAGGCCTTGTTGACTTCCTTGTATATCTTGAAGGCCTTGATGCCGACCTTGATGGCCTTGGCGATCTTGCCCCACGGGACGGCGCCCAGGGCCGTGTTGATGCAGGCCATGACGTCGCCCTTGGTGAAGCAGTCGCGGGCGTCGTTGTAGCCGATCAGGTCGCCGATGAGGTTGACGACCTCGTGGATGAGGTGGGCGCGCCTCTTCTTGGCCTTGTCAAGCGATGCGTTGGCCTGACGCAGATCCCGGCCGGCGCTCGAGACCGCGTCGTCCTCCCAGAGAGGAGGACTCACGAACTCTTCCGAGTCGCTGCACCCGCTGGTGCAGGGCGTCATGAGTCCGCTGGGGTCGGACGCGTTGATAGGGCTGTTGCTTGCATAGGCGTAGGCGTTCCACTGCTGTGGATCGCCGGCGTTGATGAGCGGGTCAGGGCTGATGAAGCGGCCCGTCTTGGGGTCGTACTCGCGGGCGCCGAGGAGCGTGAAGCCGGTGGACTTCTCCTTGGTGCCGCCGACGAAGCCCTTGTCGCCTGCCCAGGTGTCCGGGGCGGGCGGGGTGCCGCGGTCGTTGCCGAAGGGGTCTGAGGCGCGGCGGACGTGGGCGAGGTCGGTGGCCTTGAACTGGACGCCGCCCGTGCCGTGGTGGTCGGAGGCCTGGTAGGTGAGGTCGGACTCGCCGCCGGTGGTGGTGCGGGTGACGGACAGGCCGCCGGGGGCCGCGTAGCTGCGGACGTTGCTGACCTTGCCGGTGGTCGTGTTGAGGGTGATCTGGTCGGTGCCGAGGTTGAGGGTGGTGCTTTCGGGGTCTCGGCGGATGAGCTGCTTGCCACCCGTGTCGTAGAGGTAGCTGGTGCTGCCCTTCTCGCCGGTTCCGGTGATCTTGTCGAGCTTGCCCTGGTCGTTCCAGGTAAGGGTCCGGGTGCCGGGGGTGTCGGTGACGGAGGCGGTGTTGCCGCCTGCGTCGTACGTGTAGGAGGTGACCTTGGTGCCGGCCGGGCCGGTTTCCGTCGAGGTCATCAGGGCGTGCGGGCCGCCCGTGCCGCCGCCCGTCTTCGGGTCGGTGGAAGGGGTGTTCTGGCGGCCGCCGAAGGTCTGGGTGACCGTCGTGTCCCTGGCCGCGTCGCCCGTGACGTCCTTGCGGACCAGCTTCTTGCGGTTGCCGATCAGGTCGTACTCGTACTGCTGCCAGTACGGCGCCGGGCCGCCCACACTGGGCTTGCCCGCGGCATCGACCGCGGGGCCGTTCGCGTTGGCGCAGCCGCCGATACCGGGGACGCTGGGCTTGGGCGCGGTGGTCTGGTTGCCGGTGTCGGTCCAGGCCTGGGTCAGCCGGCCCAGGTAGTCGTGGGTGAAACACTGCAGGTCGCGCTGGGCGCCGTCCTGCGTGTTGCCGATCGAGGTCAGCTGGCCGACCTGGTTGTAGGTGTAGTCGACCACGTCGACGCTCGCGGTCACCGCGGTCTGCTTGTCGAGCGTGGAGCGAATGGGGCGGCCGGTCGCGATGTCGTAGTCGAGCGTGGAGACGATCTGTTTGCCGGTCTTGCCCACCGTGGTGCGGATGACCTGGCCGTGGGGGTCCCGTTGCAGGTCCACGACGTACGGGGACCGGGCCGCGCCGATCGTGCCGTCGAAGGACACGAGGTTGCCCGCCGTGTCCATGGAGAACGTGAGCGTCTCTGCCGACAGGCCTGCCTGCGGGATGGCCGGCAGGGCCGTGGTGGCCAGTTGTCCGTAGGCGTCGTAGGTGTTCTTGGACTCGTAGGTGCCCGCAAGCCCCTTCTCCGCTGCGGGAATCGTGGTCTTCGTACCGAGCGGGCGATAGCCGGCGTCGTACCCGATGACTTCCGAGACGTAGGCGCTGCCGCCGGCTCCGCCGACGTAACGGGTGCTGCTGGAGGGCTTGCCCAGGGCCTTGGTGTCGTAGGTGAAGCCGCCCACCTGCTTGGCCGGGTCGACGGCCTTGCCCTCGTATGTGGCAACGGTGCGCCCGAGGAGGTCGACGAGGGTGGTGGCGCTCTTGCCCCTGCCGTCGGTGACGGTGGTGAGGTTCTTGCTGTCGTCATAGACGGTGGTGCTGGTGCCCGAGTCCGGATCGGTGCTCTTCACCATCCGGCCGAGGAGGTCGTAGGAGAAGGTCCACTCGTTGCCCGCGGCGTCCTTCCGCCGGAGCTCCTTGCCCTGCGCATTGCGCTCGTACGTCGTCTCGTCGTACGGGCCGGTGGGCGTGTTCGACTTGTACTGGCGCAGGAACGACGTGGTGCCGTTGGTGACGGTCGCCGTCGCGTAGCCGCCGTTGGGCGGGATCGTGCGGGTCTCGTCAGCGCCCGGGTATTCGGTCCTCGACCGCCACTGTTCCACACCGTAGGACTGCAGG
Source organism: Streptomyces sp. NPDC043854 (assembly GCF_056436005.1). Taxonomy (NCBI): domain Bacteria; kingdom Bacillati; phylum Actinomycetota; class Actinomycetes; order Kitasatosporales; family Streptomycetaceae; genus Streptomyces; species Streptomyces sp. NPDC043854. The sequence goes on along the minus strand of NZ_JBWKDK010000010.1, from coordinate 42,567 downwards.
ATGGACGCTGTGGCCCGTCCCAGGCCGTCGAAGACGGTGATGGTCTGTGCGGGCAGCTTGCTGTCGGGGTTGACTCCCCCGTTGGGAAGGAACAGCGCTCCCGACGGGCTCCCCTCGTCGTTGTAGTAGGCGGCGGTGGTCTTCACCTGCCGGCCGTGCGAGTCGAACAGCGCGTCCGTGATCAGACGACCGGTGGTACCGGAAGCCGGGTTCGCCTGCGTCTGGCGGATGCGGCCCAGGCCGTCGTAAATGGTGTAGCTGGACGTGTACGTCTTGTCGTTCATGAGCGCCTGGCTCAGGACGCTGGACGGCGCGTTGGTGCCGTTCATCGCGTACGAGTACTTGCGTACGGGCAGCGCGCCCTTCGCCCGCTCCTGGCCGGGCTGCCAGATGTCCGTGACACGGCCGAAGGCGTCGTACTGGCGTTCGGCGACGTGCTTGTTCTCGTCCGTGGTCTTCAGCGGGAGCGAGCGGCCGGGGTCGAGGGTCGTGGTCGTCTTCCACCCCAGCGGGTTGGTGTGGGTGACCGCGGTGGGCAGGCTTCCTGTAGCCGGCTTGTACTCGGTCTTGGTGACCGCGCCGTCGGGGTGGGCGGCGTCCTTGCGGACCTTGTTGGTGTTGCTGGTGACGCGGCCGTACGCGTCGTACGTGGAGGTGGAGTTGAGGCGGTAGACCGGCTTGCCGACGTCGTCGTACTTCTCCAGGACCGCGGTGCCCGTCTGGTCGCCGGTCGCGGCGGACTGCTTGGCGGGCTGGTTGTCGAAGTAGGTGAGGGTGTCGCCGACCGTGTTCGCCGTCGTCGGGGTCTGGCCGCAGGCCCCGGACAGGACGAGGGTGCGGGAGACCAGCTCGGTCGGGGCGCCGCCGGGGCCGGCCGCGTACTCGAACTCGGTGCACAGCCGTTGCTCGGGACGGGACAGGTCCTGCTTGTCGTCGACCCGGAGCGGGCGCGAGAAGGGGGTGTCGTCGTACTCGGAGGTGCGCTCGCTGATGCGCCAGGTACCGTCCGCCAGCTTGGCCCGGCTCGTGACCTTGGCCGTGTTCTGGGCGCGGGCGGTGATGGCGGGCATGCCGCCGGACTGAGCACGGGTGGCCGTGATGTTCTTGCCGAGCCACGGGGTGGTGACCTCGTCCGCGATGACGGTGCCGCCGTCACGATCGTACGTCTCGGTCTGGAGGACCCGTCCGGACAGGATCTCCTCGTCCTTGATGCTGCCGCCGTGGGCGTCGGTGAGGGTGACGCTGCGCTTGCCGCCGTTGGCGAGGGCGTCGCCGTCCATGCCTCGGAGGTACGTGGCCACGCTCTTGGTACGCGGGGCCTCGGCGGCGTTGCCGCTGCCGGTGCGGGTGGTGACCGTGGCGAAGCCGCGGAACTGGTCCCAGGTGCGGGTCTTGGGGTCGGCGAACTCGGAGTCGTTGCGGTGCCAGGCGATGCCGCCGCCGTACTCGTAGTCGGTCACGGTGGTGACCTGGCCGGCGACCATGTCCTGCTGGGTGACCGACTGGACGACGACCTTGTGGAACCAGTCGTTGACCGGGTCCTCGAAGGACTGCTTCGGCAGGTACCACTTGACCGGCATGCAGGCCATCGTGTTGCCGTCCTCGGAGGACGGCATGGTGCCCTTGACGCGGGAGCACTCGGGGGCCTTGTAGACGACGTTGATCAGGCCGCCGGTCTCGGTGGTGATCTTCTGGATGCGGGGCCGGTTGTAGCGGGGCGCCGAGGCTTCCGTGCCGTCGGGGCGCTTGACCACGCCGTCGACGCGGTTGGATATCTGCAGCGGCTCAAACGTCACCGGCGGCAGCTTCAGTTCCTGCTTGCCGTTGGTGGCGCGGCGCTCGATCGAATCCAGCCAGAGGGTAGGGGACGAGCCGTCGCCCGGGTCCTGGAAGGACTGGTTGAGGACGTAGGTGTCGACCAGGCGGTAGCTGCTGCCCGCCAGCACCTCCGTGTTGATCTTCGTGAGGCGCTTGGTGGTGAAGTACGTGGGCGAAAGGTTCAGGCACTGGCCGGTGGCCGCGCACTCCTGGTCGACGGGGGTGTCGGGCCAGGACTTCGCGTTGGCCTTGGTGCGTTGTGCCGGGTCGCAGGTGACAGCGCCTGCGGCGAAGCAGCGCTCCGCCGTGTCGAACCGGACCTGGGCGGCGGGCTTGGCCGCGCCCTTGGCCGCGATCTGCTCGGGCAGGCGCTGGCCGTAGCCGATCCAGGTCGGGTAGCTGCCGCGCTGGTAGCGGGTCGCGGCGCCGTTGCCGTTGTTCTGGCCGCCTCCGCGCCCGTAGTGGTTGTCCTCCTGCTCGTAGCGGTAGCTGGTCAGGTTCTGGTGGGGGTCCACGACGTAGTCGAGGTTCCACTGCCAGCCGAGCTGCTGCCAGGTGCCGTTGGCCGGGGTGTCGGCGCCCAGGCACTTGTCCCGGCCGCTGTTGAAGTAGACGGGCACCGTGGAGACCGACTTGGCCTCGGGATCGGTGCCGTCGCCCCCGGGGAGGCGGTTGGACCCGAAGTAGTACTGGGTGCCGTCGGTGGTGGTGACCTTGAAGGCCTCGCCCTTCCAGGCGGAGTTGCGCTGGCCGGTCAGCCGCTCGACGGTCGTGCCGTCGTCGTTCTGGAGGCGGTAGACGCAGGTGGCGTCGTCGCGGACGATCTGCCCGGAGTGGCCTGCCAGGTTCAGGGACAGGATGTCCCCGGCCCAGCACTCGTCGCCGGATTCCTTGATGCCGGCGTCCTTGCACTGCTTGTACGAGCGCGAGATGGAGCCGGGGCTCCAGTCCCAGCCCTCGCCGATCGGGCCTGCCTGCGCGTTCGTCGACGCCGTACGCCCGTCCACGGAGGACGAGTCGTAGCCGAGGGAGATACCCGGTCCGGCGCCGGCGATGCCGTTCGGCACCTCGACGGTGTAGCCGTAGGTGAAGTTCGCAGCGTTGGCCCCGGCCTGCCAGGAGGCGGACGGCTGGAGCGGGGTGGCCGTGTAGTCGCCGCTGGCTCCCTGCGGGCCCGCCTCGACCGCGATCGCGAGGTCCTGGGGGGCGAGCATCTGCGGGGCCGCCGGTGCCGACTTGGCTCCGCCGGGCCGGCTCTTGGCCGCAGGGTCAGAAGCGGCGGGAGTCCTGGGTACGTCGACCTGCGCGACCAGGCGCCCGGAGGCGTCCCGGTACGAGGCCAGCGGCGAGCGGGTGGTGCATCCGGGGGCGCCGGGGGTGGTCAGGGCGCAGGTGGGCAGTTGCACCAATGCGGCGCGGTCGGCCCAGTTGGCGCCGGCGGCCCTGGCCCAGGCCGAGATGTCGAGACCGACCTCGACCTTGCCCGCCGGAGCGGCTCCCGGGGCACTGCTGACGGCGACGAGCGCGCCATTGACCCCGGCGGCACGGGTTTTGGCCGGGTCCTTCACCTCGACGCGCAGGGTCGTGTCCTGGCCGGGATCCGCTCCCGAAACTCCGATGACCTGGCTGGAAAAAGCCGCCGACTGATTCGCGCCATTTACAGACGTAATCCAGACAGGAAGTTCTCCGGCCTGGACCGCCCCCGCTCCTGTAACTCCGCGGGCGCCACTTTTTGATCCAACCGCGACCGCAGACACCCCGGACGGGAGTTTCTTGTTCGAATCCGGCATCCACTTTCGGCCAGACGGCGAAGACTTCACCGCGCGCTTCGCGTCAGATCCCTTGACCGGCTTTGCGCCCGGCAGCGGGGTATTCGGCGGAACCCACACTTCGGGCGGTTTCTCCGCCGCCTCGACGACAGGAAGCCCAAGGCCAGAGAAGAGCACCACGAATGCGGCGGCGATCGCGACACGAGAGCGCCCGGGGCGTGAGCGCGCGAAGAAGCCACGTCTACGAGACAACCGAATCCCCCCACAGGACACAGAAGAACCGTGAACTCCGGGCAGACGGATCCCAGAGGAAACGCACCTTACGGAGCCCGCGTTCGATTTGACAGCGGAGTTTTACATTCCCCACACGTGACCCATGTCACCCCCTGGGCGTATCGGATGATCTTTGCTCAAAACGGACCGCCGAATCCTGAATATTATTGACACGATTGCAGTAGTGAATGGAAAGTGCGGCTGACTTCTGTCCGTCTCACAGCTCAGGGGGGCAATGCACGTGAGGCCGTCATTCCTTGCACCGCGGACTCCTCGGACACCGCGGACACCAAGGCCGCCGGGCCACAGGCGAGGCGCCATGCGCATCGCGCTGCTGCCCGTTGTCGGGGCAGCCGTTCTGTCACTCGGCGCGAGCCTCGTCGCGGCTCCGCCAGCCGCGGCCGACGCCGGCCCCCGCGGTCACGGCCCGGCGCAAGGCACCTGGCCCGCTCCCCCGCCCAAGCCAGCCCCGAGCGCCCAGGAGACAGTCGTCACCAAAGCCCTCGACGAGGCCAAGAGCAGCGGAAAGCCGGTGGCGATCGCCGAGCTGACGACGGCGGACAGGGAGACCTTCGCCAACCCGAGCGGCACGCTCACCACCGACACCAGCGCTGTACCGGAGCGCGTCAAAGGCCAGGACGGAAAGTGGCGCACCCTCGATGCGACGCTCCGCACCGCTGCGGACGGCACCGTCGTCCCCACCGCCGTTTCCTCGAAGCTCAGCTTCTCCGGCGGCGGTACAGGCCCCATGGCGGCGATGACGACCGCCGACGGCAAGAAGGTGGCGTTCAAGGCCCCGTTCCAGCTCCCCAAGCCCACCCTTGTCGGCGACAGCGCCCTCTACCGGAATGTGCTTCCCGACGTGGACCTGCGGCTGACCGCCGACCGGCAGGGCGGCTGGAGCCAGGTTCTGATCGTGCGTACCACGCAGGCAGCCGCCAACCCGGCCATCCGCAAGCTCCGGCTCGACGTCGAGGCCGACGGGCTGGCCATCAGAAGCGACCCTGCAGGCAACCTCGAGGTCAAGGACACCAGCGGTCGGACCCGCTTCACCAGCCCGACCTCCTTCATGTGGGACTCTTCCGCTGCCGCGTCGGGCCCGGCCGCCGCCGGCTCCGCCCAGCGCCTGAGCAAGTCGGCGGGCGCCGACGCCCCGCAGGCCTCGCGCGCCTCCGAACAAGGTCCCTCTCCGTCCAGCGCGGACGGCCCGGGTGCGGGCGCGATCGTGAAGCCCGTCCGGACGACGACCGATGCCAAGGGCATCGAACTGGTCCCCGACCCGGAGCTGCTGAGCAAGGGCACCGGCCCCTGGTACATCGACCCTGGGTGGAACCCCACGATCGACAACGGCAATCAGGCCTGGGCGCAGGTCCAGGAGGCTTACCCCGACACGAACGAGTTCAACGGCACCGAGCACGGCCAGGACAAGCCCGCCACCGGCTACTGCGGCTACAACGTCGGCAATCCGCCCTGTACGGGCATCGGCCGTACCCGGGCCTACTTCCAGATCGGCGTCGACTCGCGCCTGTACAACACCGAGGTCATCAGCGCGACGTTCTCCGGGACGGTGATCTCCTCCTCCAGCCCCAACACAGCCACTCCGATGGGCCTGTACGCCACCAACGCCATCGGCAACCCGACGAGCTGGAACCGGCAGCCCTGCGGCACCCGTTCCACGATGCAGGGCTGCAGCAAGGTCGGCCACACCAACATGTCGGGCACGGGCCAGATCGACTTCAACGTCACGGACCTGGTGAAGAACGCCGTCCGGTATCAGTGGCCCACGATCACGGTCGGCCTCGCGCCCGACGACGAGTACAACAAGTACCACCGGCAGCGCTACGAGAACACCCCGCACATCACGGTCGAGTACGACATCACGCCCACCGTGTGGTGGCCCCGCACCCGGCCCACTCCCGGCTTCGCGAGCTCGGCCTCGTACGCCGACTGCCGCACGCCCGGCACCGCGAACCCCTGGGACAGCCCCGGTTGGGTCGGCGCCAACAACAACGTCACCCTCACCACTGCCACGTACTCGGCCACCAAGCGGCAGCTGTGGACGGCCTTCCAGTACTGGGACGACGACAACGGCAAGACGTACTCCGCCGAGACCGGCTGGAACAGCGACTACGGCGACGCCACCGTCGACGTCGGCCCGCTCGTCGACGGCCATCAGTACGGCTGGGCCGCCCGCACCACGGACGGCACGCTGACCAGTGCGAACACGGAGTGGTGCTTCTTCCGCGTCGACCGCACCCCGCCCACCGCGACCGTCACCTCCACCGACTTCCCCGCCTCGGGCACCATCGACGCGCACCCCAAGCGCGTGGGTGAGGAAGGCACCTTCACCCTCAGCGGCACCGACCCCGCCCCGCCAGGCGGCGGCCGCAGCTCGGGCCTGGCCTGCGCTCGCTGGACGACCGACCCCGTCAAGGCCGCGGCCGTCAACTGGAAGTGCACCGACACCGACACGAACATCGCCAAGCTCACCGACGGCAAGGCGACCATCAGGTTCACCCCGCAGCAGTGGGGTACGAACTTCCTCTACTTCCAGACCCAGGACAACGCCAGCAACCTGTCCCAGCCGGCCGCCTACAGCTTCTACGTCCCGTCCAACCCGAACAGCCCGGCGCCGATCTTCGGTGACGTCACAGGCGACCGGAAGGCCGACATCCTGCTGCCCGACAGCTCGGGCGCACTGCGGGTGATCGGTGCCGACGCCGACCCGGCCGGCGCCCCAAGCGCCCGGCCCCAGCTCGCCCCCGGGTGGAACGGTTGGAACGGCATCCAGACCACGCACCGTGGCAGCCTCGGCGACAAGAACGTCGACGACCTCTTCGCCCACCAGCCGAGCCGGCCCAACCTCTACATCTACCGCAACAACGTGACCGGAGGCCGGCTGGACGGTACGGCACCGGTCAGCATCGACAAGCCCACCAGCTGCATCACCCCGGCCGGAGCGACTGTCGACTGCACGACCCACGGATACGGCAGCGACTGGTCCAAGACGACGCAGATCGCGGCCTTCGGCTCCCTCACGGGCGACACCGCCCGGGATGGGGCGCTGGGGCGCACCTCCCTGCTCTTCGTGGAAAGCGGCCGGCTCTGGCTCGCCACCGCAGGTGCGACGAACGAGCTCGCCGCCGAGGCCATGCTGCTCTCCGCCAACGACACACGTTGGGACGGGTACGAGCTGATCACCCCCGGCCGTGCCCAGGGCACGGACCTGCCGACGCTGTGGGCCCGTTCGAAGAGCGACGGCACCCTGCACGCCCTGCCCGTCAAGGGCACGGCACAGGCACCCGACCTCACTGCCTTCCGGGACCCTGCTTCGGGCACGATCGGCGGCAAGGTCGATCCGATCCGGTACCCGTGTGCCGGCTCTGACGGCGACCTCACGGGAGACGGCATCCCCGACCTCTGGGCAGTCGCCTCGGATCACCAGATCGTCGCGTTCAAGGGGCTCGGTACCGCCCCGAACGGCAACACCGTCCCGCACCCGACAGCCACCGGAGTCGACACGGCGCCGATTCTCATGGGCAACCTCAATATGCCGATCGCGCAGTGGAAACTGACCGGCCAGAACGGAACCACCGCCCCCGACGCCGTCGGCACCAACCACGCCACGGCGGCAGGCGACGTCAAGATCGTCGAGGGTGAGGCCGTCGGCGGCCGCTCCACCCCGTACACGGCGTTCGACGGCACCCAGTCGCCCGCGACGCTCACCGCCGCCCGCCCGGCCGTCGACACGCGCAAGAGCTTCACCATCAGCACCTGGGCCAAGGCCGGCGCCGACGGCGGTGTCATCGCCAGCCAGGACGGCAACCGCGCCAGCACGTTCATCCTCTACCCCGACCGCCCTTCCGGCCGCTGGCAGTTCGCCCTGGCCTCGGCCGACGACAACGGCTGGCCGTTCGACTACACCCACATCACCACCGACGCGGCCCGGTTCACGCCCGACACCTGGACGCAGCTGACCGCCGTCTACGACGCCGGCACCGGCCGCATGAGCCTCTACGTCAACGGTGTCCTCGCTGCCAGCGGCATCCACCGGGCCGCCACGAGCCCGGCGCCGAGCGGGCCGCTCGTGCTGGGCCGGTACAAGGCGGACGGAGTCGCCCAGGAACCCCTCAAGCTGGGCGGAATCAGCAACTTCGCCGTCTACCCGTACGCCGCCGCCCCCACCGCACCGGACGCCACCAGCCCGATCGCCCTCACGGCAGCGGCCGGCAACTGCGTCGACAATGACTTCAACCGGGCCGAGGACGGCAACAGGATCCAGATCGCTGCCTGCAACGGCACCGACGCCCAGAAGTTCCAGATCCGGGGCGACGGCACCATCCGCACCCAGGGCATGTGCCTCAACGCGGCCAACGCGGGCACCGCGAACGCCACGCCCATCGAGCTCCGGACCTGCGACAGCGCGGCCCCGAGCCAGCAGTTCCTGCCCCGGGCCGACAGCCGCATCCACAACCCGGCCTCGGGGCGCTGCCTCGACCTCGGCAACTTCAACACGAACCCCGGGACTCAGCTCTGGCTGTTCGACTGCAGCACCAGCCCCGCCCAGCACTGGACCATCCCCACGCTGAGCACGGCCCCACTCCCCGTCCCCACCCCGTAAGCACATCCGCATGAGCCCGGCGGCGGCTGCTCCCTCGGTGTCCGAGGGGGCAGCCGCTGTCGCTTCCCGTGGCGTGGCTGATGCGGCCACGGCCGAGCTGCCGAGCTGCCGAAGGGGGCGCCGGGTCGGCCTGGAGGAGTCGTCGGGGTTGGGTGATCCATTAGGGTGCCGGGGCGGCTTGGCCGGTGGGGTCGTGGCCGCGGGGCGTGGAGAGGAAGGGGCTTCGGGTGGCGGAGATATCGGGCGCGGGCGGGGACGCGGATCGGGAGCGGCCGGGCGGAGACGGTGGTGGTGAGGGGGCTTCGTACCCCTCCCCGTACCCCTCCCCCTCCCCCTCCCCGTACCCGCCCGCGCAGCCGTGGGCCGCCCCGTCGGGGGGCGGGGCGCAGGCGTGGCCTTCGGCGCAGGAGTGGGCCGCGGCGTATGGCGGTGGGGCGGTGCCCGGGGTGGTTGCCGCTCCCGCCGGGTCGCGGTACCACGAGCAGGCGCGCAACGGGCGGCAGGGCTGGCTGCGGCGGCTCGGCGAAGCGCTCACGGTGGTCGTGCTGCTGGCCGTGGGGCTGGTCGTCGTGACCGGGGTGGGCATGGTGGCCGGAACCGCCCTCGGCGTGGAGTCCGCCCCCGACAGCGGCGACCGGCTGCTCGCGGATCCGCTGGCGGACACCGCGCTGGGGCTCCTCGTGCTGGCGGTCGGCATACCCGTGGTGATGCTCGCCGTGCGCTGGTGCGGCTCCCGGCCGGCGGGGACGCTGGTGTCGGTGGCCGGGCGGATGCGGTGGCGCTGGCTCGGGGTGTGCGCGGCCGTCGCGTTCCCGCTCATGGCCGTGCAGATGGGCGTACTGACGCTGTGGGAATGGCTCGACGAGGGCGGCGAGGTCTTCGCGGGGGACGCCCCGGAGCCGGGGAAGCTACTGCTCGGCCTGGCGCTGTTCGCGGTGCTGATCCCGTTCCAGGCGGGCGCGGAGGAGTTCGTGTTCCGGGGCTGGCTGGCGCAGTTCTTCGGCGGGTTCCTGCGCTCGCCGTGGCCGGGGGTGGCCGTGGCCTCGGTGCTGTTCGCGCTCGCCCACGGGTTCGGCGGGTGGAGCGGGTTCTTCCTCCTCTTCTACTCGTCGCTGTGGTGGGGGTGGCTGGTGATCCGGACGGGCGGGCTGGAGGCCGTGATCGCCATACACACCGCCAACAACGTGTTCTCGTTCATGGCCGCGCTGGCCCTCGGGCAGCTGGCGGACGCGGGTACCGCCGCGGACGCGCCGTGGCAGGCGCTGGTCGTGGAGCTGGTGTGCGCGCCGGTGTACTACCTCGTGGTGGCCCGGCTGGCCGACGCCCGCGGTGTCGCATCGGTGTCGGCCCCGGCACCGGCCCCGACCCCGACGGCCGTACCGGTGCCGGCCGCGGGCCCGCCGGTGGTCTGACGGGGTACGGGCCGCCGCGGCGCGAGCCGTGGCCGGTTCGCGCCGGGCGATGGTAACGGAGTGTCAGAGATCCACTACGGTGTGGCGGGCCCGTCCGACCGCGTCAAAGGAGATCCGCGTGGAGCGCACCCGTACCGAGCTGAGGATCCGTGCCGTCCTCGCCGCGATGGGCGTCGGCGTCGCCCTCGCCATCGCGCCCGCCACCGCCCAGGCCGACTCCGCGCCGGCCGCCGCCGCAGCGGCCCCCGCCGCCCCGTGCACCGGGGAGTTCCAGGGCGACAAGCGGCTCGGGCCGCAGTTCCTGCCGAAGCGGTGGCAGGAGCCGGTCGGGCCGCTGCTCCGGCACTACCAGCGCACCGGGAAGCTGACGTCCGCCGAGTTCCTGAAGAAGTACTGGGAGGGCCCGGCCGACACGGGCGGCTGGAAGTACCCGCCGAACGACGGCTTCGCCGAGGTCAACGGCACCGTCGACAAGGCGCCCGAACTGCTGGAGCCCGGCGAGCGCCTGGACCGCTTCGGGTCCGAGTACGGCTCGTACCTCGCCCCGGCCGGGGACCCGTACGCCAAGCGCGCCCTGCCCCCGCAGAACCTCAACACCCGGGACGCGGCCTTCCCCTGCGACTACCACGTGTACGAGGTGGCCAAGCCGTTCACCGTGTGGGAGGGGGCCATCGCGCCCTGGTTCGAGCAGCCGGGCGGCGGCCGGCAGATCAAGTTGGATCCGGCCTTTCTGAATCCCGGGGAGGGGCAGCGGTTGAACGTCAAGTGGCTGCTCGACCACGGGTATGTGGTGCCGGCGGCGTCGTGAGCGAGCGCCAGAGGCTCGAACGGGCGCTCCGGGAGAGCGGGGTGCCCGCCGGGCACTACTGGATCGAGGGCGTGCACGAACCGGCGCCGACGCCGCCCGACTTCGTCTACCTGCGGGAGCGGCCGGAGGGCGGCTGGGAGACCGGCGTGTACGAGCGCGGCGCGTTCGAGCCGGTCGCCGCGCACGCCACGGAGGGCGAGGCCTGCGCGCACCTGCGGCGCCTCCTGCTCGGCGGCTGAGCCCCCGCCGGCTCCGGGCGGGGGACGACCTCGACGCGGCTTCCGCTGCCGCTGCCGCCGCCACTGCCGCTGCCGCTGCGACTACCCCGCTACTCCGTCTGCCGCCGCGCGTCGGCGGCGAGGGCCGAGGCGACCAGGGAGGCCACGGCCCCCTCGCGTCCCTGGAGGTAGAAGTGCCCGCCGGGGAACACGCGGGAGGCGAAGCCCTCGGTGGTGAGGTCCGCCCAGGTGGGCAGGGCGTCGACCGGGCAGCCGGGGTCCTGGTCGCCGCCGAGCGCGGTGACCGGGACGGGCACGGCGACGGGCGGCTCCGCCGGCCGGTACCCGGTCAGCAGGGTGAAGTCCGCGCGCAGGGAGGGGAGCAGCAGTTCCCGCAGTTCGGGGACGGCGTAGGGGTCCTGGTCGGCGGCGATGTCGACGGCGTTCTGCAGGCGGGTGTAGGCGATCAGCGACTCGTCGTCCAGGGCGGGCAGGTCCTTGCGGTCGCGGTGGGGAGCGCCCGCGCCGGAGACGAACAGGTGGACCGGCAGCGCCCCGGGCGCGCGACGCGCCAGCCGGACCACGGTCTCGTACGCCACCAGCGACCCCATGCTGTGCCCGAAGACGGCGGTGGGGAGCGCCGGGAGGGCGGCCAGGGCGGTACACACCGCGTCGGCCAGTTCCGCCATCGACTCGAGGCAGGGCTCCGCCAAGCGGTTCTGGCGGCCCGGGTACTGCACGGCCAGCAGTTCGGTGTCCCGGGAGAGGTGGCGGGCCCAGCCCTGGTAGGCGGTGGCGGCGCCGCCCGCGTGCGGGAGGCAGACGATGCGGGCCCGGGCCGGGGCCGGGGCCGGGGCCGAGAGCGGGGCCGGATGCGGGCCCGGATGCGGGCCCGGGTGCGGGTGCGCTGCGCCGGTGGCATCGGTGCCGCCGCCGGTGGTGGTGAATCGCTTCAGCCAGGGCTGCCGGGTGCCGTCCGTCATCCCAGTTCACCGCGCTCGACACAGAACTCGTTGCCCTCCGGGTCGGCGAGCACCACCCAGCCGCCGCCGTCCGGGCGGGTCTGGTCGGCGACCACCTGCGCCCCGAGGTCGCGGATCCGCTGCACCTCCTCGTCCCGGGTGCGGCCCTCCGGCCGGAGGTCGAGGTGGATGCGGTTCTTGGCGGTCCTGCCCTCCGGGACGCGGACGAACAGCAGCGTGGGGCCGCCTGCCGGGTCCTTGATGATCGCCTCCGGGTCGCCGGGCTTGTCGTCCTCGGCCAGCGGGTGGCCCAGCAGCCGGCTCCAGAACAGCCCGAGGTCGTACGGGTCGCCGGTGCAGTCGAAGGTGATCGTGCGGATGCGCGGGTACATCGTGGTTCTCCCTGTGCGGACGTGTACTTGACGGTCCGACAGACCGTCGCGATACCCAGCATGCGCTGACCGGCGCCCGACTCCGAACCCGACCCCGAACCCGACCCCGGGGTCGGGCGCGACGAGGCGACGCGCTGCCTGGTCGCGGCACGGAGCAACAGTCAGCCCGGCCGGCAGGAACGACGGAGGTGCAGGCGGCGACAGGGCGGTGGTTACAGGGGGGCTCCGAGGGGGCCCAGGGTGGGTTCCAGGGCGGTGGTCCAGTGGGCGGCGAAGTCGGGCCGGGTGCCGTCCGCGTCGGTGAAGCCGTACTCCCCGTACAGGGACCACGTCGCCAGCGCGCGGCCGGACTTGGCCATGACGGCCGGGTCGGCGGCGAGAGCGGCGACCGCGCGGCCCAGGTAGGCGGGGCTCTCTGAGTGCGCGAAGTGCGGGTCCTTGGCGACGGCTTCGCGCCAGGTGTCCTCGGTGACTCCGAAGTGTTCCAGCATGGCCTCCGAGCGCAGGAACCCCGGGGTGACGGCCACGGCGGCGACGCCGTGCTCGCGCAGTTCGGCGGCCTGCGCGAAGGCGAGGCGGATCACCGACGACTTGGCCAGGTCGTAGAAGAAGGAGCCGCGGTAGCGGGCGGTGTTGCCGTCGGTGACCTCGACGACGAGGCCACTCCCCCGCGCGACCATCAGCGGGAGTGCGAACCGGCTGGTGATCACGTGGGTCTCCACGGCCTGGCGCAGCAGCCGCAGGCCGGTGTCGAGGTCCTGCTCCCACAGCGGGTGCTCCCAGTCGGTCAGCGGGTCGCCTCCCCAGACGCAGTTGACGAGGACGTCGAGCCGTCCGCCCTGCTCGGCGTCGATGCGGGCGACCAGGGCGCGGACCTCGTCGGGTCTGCTGTGGTCCACGCGGACCGGGATGCCGAGGCCGCCGGCGGCGGTGACCTGCTCGGCGGTCTCCTCGACGGTCTCCGGGCGGTCCAGCCCGGAGCGCCCGGCGGCGCCGCGGCTGCTGCGGCCGGTGACGTACACCGTCGCCCCGGCGGCACCGAGCTCGACGGCGATGCCGCGCCCGCCGCCGCGGGTGCCGCCTGCGACGAGGGCCACCTTCCCGTGGAGCGGGCGGGTGTCGGCGGTCGTGGTGTCCTCGTGCGTCGTCGTCATTCATGCCTCCGGGTGGGTGCGGTGGGCGGAGAGTACGGCGGCGAGCTCGCGGCGCAGCCGGGTCGCGAGGGCGTCCCGGCGGTCGAGGGCCCAGACCACGCCGGTGCCGGCGGTGACGGCCTGGACGGTGTCGGCGAGGGCACCGGTGTGCGTGCCGGGGCGGAGTTCGCCCTCGGCCACGGCCTCGGTGAGCAGGACCTCGACGGCCCGCCGCTGCGCCTCGTGGACGACGAGGGCGTGGCGGCGGAACTCCGGGTCCGTCAGGTCGGTGCACAGGAAGGCCAGGTGGTGGGCGAAGGACTCGGGGGTGGCCATCTGGTCCGTCAGTTCGACCACCAGCGCCTCGAGGGCGTCGAGGGCGGTCCCGTGCGCCTGCCGTACGCGGGCGGGCATGTCGTCCGCGTCGCGCGCGGACTGTTCGGCGAGCGCGAGCAGCAGGCCGCGTTTGGAGCCGAAGCGCTGTACGAGGGTGCCCGCGACCAGCCCGACCTCGTCCGCCACGGCGGCCAGGGTGAACCCGACGGGGCCGACCCGGCCCATGACCTCGGCGGCCGCGCGGAGGATCACCGCGTCCTCGACCCCACGGGGACGTGCCATGGCTGCCCGCCTTCCGCCTCTGCGGGTTAATAAATGCCTGTTCATTTATTAAATCGGGGCGTGGGACCGACCGCAACCCGTGCCGCGCCGCCCCCTGCGTGCAGGCGATGACGGGCCATGCCTAAGGCAGGTTCCTGGGGAGGAATTGCATGGGGGTCCTGCGACGGCATCGACCGCGAGGTCGCCGCCCTGCGCGCCGCCTGGACCGGGCTCCGCAGAGCGGGTCGGCGACCCCGGCCGTCCCTTCCGCCTGACTCCTCGCATCGCGGGGTCCGCCTGCCTCCCGGCCGGGGCCGGGGGCAGGGCGGCCGGGGCCGGGGGCAGGGCCGGGGCCGGGCGTCAGTCGCGCTGGAAGCGGCCCATCAGCACCGCCCGTTCCAGCACGTGACCCTGCATCGCGGCCTCCAGTTCCCCCCGCCCGGCCGACTCGGGCAGGTCGTCCAGGACCGCGTCCAGGGCGTAGAGCGTGAAGAAGTAGCGGTGCACCCCGCGCCCGCGCGGCGGAGCCGGGCCGATCCAGGCGTTGGTTCCCCGGGTGGTCCGGCCCACGACCCCCACCGGGCCCTCGTCCGCGGACATGCGCCGCTGCCCCGCCGGGATGTTCCACACCACCCAGTGGTCGAAGTTCCCGTCCGGCCGCAGGTCCCGCGGGACGTCCGGGTCGTGCATGACGAGCGCCAGGCTCGCGGTCCCGTCCGGCACGGCGTCGAACTCCAGCGGAACCTGGGACTCTTCGCCGTCGACGGAGTGCTCGACCGGGATCCAGCCGCCGTCGGCGAAGGAAGGGCTCATGATCTCCATCACCCCATCATGCCTGAAATCCCTGAAATCCCGACAAAACAGGCCTAACGGTGTTCGCCCGCGCCGGAGCAGCGGATTCCGACGGAAGCGGCCGGCGCTGTCGATGACGGGGCGTCACGCGGCGTGCAGTACCCGGAAGAAGAGGTACTTGCACATTGTTCAAGAGAGGCCTACAGTCATGCCCATAGCAACTTGCACTTAGTTCAAGACATCTTCGGAGGAACCCCATGACGCAGGACAGCAGGCTGCTCAGCGGATTCGTCGCGGCGGCGGCCGAGAAGTTCGACATCCCCGGCGTCTCGGTCGGGGTACTGGTGGACGGCCGGGAGTTCTACGCCCCGCACGGCGTGACGAGCCTGGAGAACCCGCTCCCCATGGACGAGCGGACGCTGTTCCCCATCGCCTCGGCCACCAAGTCCTTCACCGCGACCGCCCTGATGCGCCTGGCCGCCGAAGCAAAGGTCGACCTCGACGCCCCGGTGCGCCGCTACGTGCCCGAGCTCGAGCTCGCCGACGAGGAGGCCGCGGCCGGCATCACGGTGATGCACCTCCTCAACCACACCTCGGGCCTGGGCTGGAACCTGATCGACACCGACGAGGAGGACGAGACCCTGGCCGGGTTCGTGGCCAAGCTGTCCCGGCTGGAGCTGATCGGCGCGCCGGGCGCGCGGGCCTCGTACAGCCAGGCCGCCTACAACCTCGCCGGGCGGGTCATCGAGAAGGTGACGGGCATGCCGTACGAGAAGGCCATGGCCTCGCTGGTCCTGGAGCCGGTGGGGCTGTCGGACACCTGCTTCGACCTGGACGACATCGTCACCCGGAAGTTCGCGCTCGGGTACAACCGCGGCGAGGACGGCGGGCTGCGGGTGGCGACGCCGTGGAAGGCGTACCCGGGCGGCTCGCGCGGCAACAACCCCGGCGGGGGCGGGATCTCGTCGGCGAGCGACCTGCTGCGCTGGGCCCGGTTCCACCTCGGCGGCGGGGACGGCGTACTGCCCGCCGCGGCGCTGCGCCGCATGCAGCAGCAGACGGTCGAGCTGCGCGGCAGCAGCCTCGGCGACGGCTTCGGGATCGGCTGGTTCCTGCGCGAGGTGGACGGTGTCCGCGCGATCGGGCTCGGAGGGTCGGGCAACGGCCAGTTCGGCGAGCTGCTGATCGTGCCCGAGCGGAACTTCGCCGTCGTCTCGCTCGCCAACTGCGGCCCGGACGGCCACCCGTTCAACCAGACCGTCGTCCGCTGGGCGCTGGAGCACTACCTCGGCGTGGTCGAGCGGGAGCCGGAGCCGGTCCCGTACGACGACACGCGGGCGCGGGAGGTCGCCGGACGCTACGAGAACGACGCCATGAACCTCGACATCGCCGCTGACGGGACCCGGCTCACCCTCGCGGCCGGCATCAAGCCGGAGATCCGGGCGGCCTCGGACGTGGACATGCCGGCGGACTATGCCCCGGCCGCCATGGGCCTGCTGCCCGGCGAGGGGGACGAGTACGTCATCACCGAGGGCGGGCTGAAGGGAGAGCGCGGCTTCTTCAGCCGGGACGAGAACGGCGCGGTGGTCGGCATCGACCTGGCCGGCCGGCTCTTCACGCGCACGTCGGCCACGCCCGCGACCCCGTGATCCCAGGCCCGTGCGCGGGCGCGGGCGCAGGCGCAGGCGCGGGAACGTCCTGAATTTTCTTTCCCCTGGCTGTCACATCCGCTCGCCGCGATCCGTCAGTGCAGTGAAGGCAACGGAACAGACCGAAGGGAACACCACGATGACCGCCCAGCCGAACACCGCGCAGAACACCCTCCGCAACACCAAGGGCTCGCGCCTGCCCAACCCCGCGCGGCTCGTCCCCGAGCTCGGCCCCGTCTCCGGGGCGCTGTTCAAGGCCATCGGCAACGGCTCCGTGCCGAAGACCACCATCGACCTGATGCAGCTGCGGGCCGGCCAGATCGTCGGCAACACCTACCTGACCGTCATGCACACCAACAGCCTCCGCAAGGACGGCGTGTCCGAGGAGCGGATCACCGCCGTGGCCTCCTGGCAGGACGCCCCCTGCTTCACCGAGGCCGAGGCCGCCGCGCTGGCCTTGGTCGAGGCGGTGCTCCAGCCCTCCCCGCACGGCGAGCGGGTGTCCGACGAGCTGTACGCCCGCGTGGCCGAGCACTACGACGACAAGGCCCTCACGACGCTGGCGATCGCGATCGGCCAGGTCAACTTCTTCATCCCCATCGCCCTCATCGGCAAGCCGCTGCCCGGCGTGAAGCCGTCCGAGCAGTGGAGCTGACAGCAACCCACAGCCCGGCGCACGCCCCTCGCGCCGGTGCGGCTACGGCTGCGTCCCCCGTACGAGCTCCAGGGCGCGGGCGAGCTCCGGGGCGTGGGCGGCGAACGGGCCGAGGTCGGTGGCCCGGGCGAACGCCGGGTCGTGCCGGTGGTCCGCGAGGCGGGCCAGGGCGCGGCTGCCGTAGTACGCGGACGGGGCGGACGGCGGCCGGGACGGCGCGGCGGCGGACGGGGACAGGGAGGGGGACGGGAGGGAGCCGGCGGCGACGGCGGGCAGCGTCTGCTCGAACAGGGTCTGGCAGGCGCGGATGCCGCGCAGCATCACCTGGTGGAAGCGGTCCTCGGGCCCGACGGGGAAGCGGTGCTCGGCGAGGACCGGGCCGGTGTCGATGCCGGCGTCGACCTCGTGGACAGTGGCCCCGTACTCGGTGTCGCCGTGCAGCAGGGCGAAGGCGATGGCAGCGGACGGCAGTCCGCGGTGCTGCGGCAGCAGCCCGTTGTGCACGTTGACGATCCGCAGCCCGAGGGAGAGCAGCGGAGCGCGGAAAATCTGCCGGTTGTTGACGGACCAGACGACGCCGTCGGTGCATGCGGCGGCGAGGACGGCGGCGTGCGCGTTGACGTCCGGGGCGGGGACCAGGTGCGGGGTGGCCGGGCCGGCGGCCGCGGCGTCGAGCGGGTCGGCGGAGCAGACCAGGTCGACGCGGTGGCCTCGGGCGGCAGCGTGGGCGACGGCCCGGCGCAGCAGGGCGCCGTCTCCGACGAAGATCATGCGGGGGTCTCCTCGCGAACGGCGGTGAGGCGGGCGCAGACCTGCCCGAGCGTCAGGTCGCGGACCAGGCAGGCGAGGTCCTCGGTGAAGCGGCGGGCCTGGTCGGGGGTGAGCAGATCGGCGCTGACCGCGCTGAGCATCTCGACGAGGGCGAGGGAATCGCCGCCCAGCGCCTGGAAGTCGGAGTCGGGGGTCAGGCCGGAGGCGTCCACGCCGAGGATCGCCGCCCAGTGCTCGGCGACGCGGGCCCGGAGGCCGTCGGGGTCCTCGGCGGCCGGGGTGTCCGGGGTGTTCGAGGTATTCGGGGTGCCCTGGGTGTCGGGTGTGTCCGGGTCCGGGGCACCCGGCTGCGGGGTGCGGGCGAAGGGGTCGGGGAGGGCGTCGAAGTCGGTCTTGCCGCTGATCGTGGTGGGCAGGGCGGCCACGGCGACGACGTGCGCCGGGACCAGGTGCCGGGGCAGGTTCCGGGCCAACTCCGCGCGCAGCGCGGCGGCCGCCCCGGCTCCCGCCTCCGCGGGGTCCCCCGCCGGGCTGGACTCCCCCGCCGGGCTGGACTCCCCCGCCTGCGCGGTCGCCCGGCCGGCCGCGGTCGACACCGGGGCCGGGGGTGCGGGCGGTTCCGGGGCGGCGGGGCTGTCCGGTGTGCGGGCCAGGACCACGTACGCGCACAAGGCCGCCGACCGGGCGCCGGGGCGGCGGCGGGCCGTCACCGCGGCGCGGGCGACGGCCGGGTGCGCCTCGAGGGCGGCGGTGACCTCGGCCGGCTCGATCCGGTACCCGGAAATCTTCAACTGGCCGTCGGCCCGCCCCGCGAACGCGATCGCACCGCCGGGGAGCCGGCGGCCGAGGTCGCCCGTACGGTACGAGCGCACGCCGTCGGGCCCGGTCGAGAACGGGGACGGAAGGCCGCCGGCCTGGACGGAACGCGCCCCTGCGGCGCCGGCTCCCGCCGCGGCGGCACCTCCTGCGCCCGAAACGCCGTCCGCCGCGGCGGCGGACGCACGCCCGGAGGAACCGGCGGCAGCCGCGGTGTCGGCCGGGGCGGCAGCCGTACGGACCTTCCCGTCGTCGGCGGCGGGCAGGTAGCCGCGGGCGACCTGGGGGCCGCGTACGACGATCTCGCCCACCCGGCCGGTGTCCGCCGGGCCGGTGCCGATGACCTCGCCGTCCTCCGCGACCAGGTCGACGTGGGCACCGGGGCCGGGGGTGCCGAGCGGCAGGGACGGGCCCGGCTCGATGCCGTCGACGGTGTGGGCGAGGCAGGCGACGGTGGCCTCGGTGGGCCCGTAGCCGTTGATCACCCGGCAGTCGGACCCGAAGGCGGCGTACGCGGAGCGGACAGAGGCCGGGGTGAGCTCCTCCCCGCCGAGCAGCAGGGTGCGGAGCCTGCCGCCGCCGTCGCCGTCCAGGAGGGCGAGGTGGGACGGCGTCAGGGCGAGGGTGTCGGCGCGGTGTTCGCCGACGAGGGCCCGGAGGGCGGCGGGGGACGGCGCGTCGGGGGCGAGTACGGCCGTACCGCCGGCGAGGAGCGGCAGGAAGAGCGGGAAGCAGGAGATGTCGAAGGCGTAGGAGGCGGCGAACCCGAAGCGGGTGCCGGCGTCGACCCGGCACATGCCGGTCATCCAGTGGACGAAGGCGACGAGCCCGCGGTGTTCGATCAGCACACCCTTGGGACGGCCCGTCGAACCGGAGGTGTGCATGACGTACGCCAGGTCCCCGACGGCCGGCCCGGGAGGCAGGGCCGAGGCCGGCGCCTCCGGTACCTCCTCGACGCGGAGCAGGCTCCCGGGGACGAAGCCGGCGAGGTCCGCGGCAAGGTGGCGCCGGGTCAGGGTCAGGCGTACGCCGGCGGACTCCAGCACGTCGCGGATCCGCGCGCCGGGATGGCCCGGGTCCAGCGGGACGTAGGCGGCCCCGGCCTTGAGGATTCCCCACAGCGCGCAGACCCCGTCCGGGCTGCGGTCGACGACCAGGCCCACGAGGTCCCCGCGGACGGCCCCGCGCCGCAGCAGCTCGGCGGCGACGGCGTCGGAACGCCGATCCAGTTCGGCGTAGGTGACGGGGCCGGCGGGCCCGTCGAGCGCGACGGCGGCGGGCGTACGGGCGGCCTGGGCGCGGAAGAGGTCCACGACGGTGGCGGAGGGGGCCGCGGCCCCCGCACCGCCCCGGGCGGTATCCGCTCCCGCGGCCGCGGCCGGAGCGGGCGCGGGGGCCGGTTCCGCCGGACTCGGCATGGCCGCGGATCGGGATCCAGGAGTCCCCGTGGCGGGCCGTACGCCTGCGTCAGTCAGCTCCGAGGCGGATGCCGGAACGAAAGCCGGTGCCTCCGAGACGGGTTCGGGCACGGCAGCAGACGCCGCCGGACCGGATACGGCCGGGGCAGGCGCCGCCCCGGATGCGGAGGCCGCCGGACCGGATACGGCCCGTGCGGGCGGGGAGTCGGGGGCTGCGGGGCGGTTCGGGTCCGTGGCGGGGGCGTCGGCGGTGGCGGTGGCGGTGGCGAGGACCGTGTCCAGGAAGGCCGACGCGTGCTGTCGGAGGGCCGGGTGGCTGGCGCGTACGCCGAGGGCTATCTCGGTCGCGGCAGCGGTCTCGGCCACGGCGAACGACAGCGGAACCAGCGGTGCGTGCACGGGAAGTGCGTACGCGGTGGCGGCGGTGAAGCCGCCGCCGGACAGCTCCGCCAGGTCCAGCAGGCCGACGTGGGAGACCACGGCCGAGGCAAGGTGGCGGTCGGCGCGTACGGAGACGGCCTGGGCGGCGCGCAGCAGCGCGGCGACGGCGGCCGAGGGCAGCCGGGCGGGGAGGCCCGCCTCGAAACCGGCGGCGAGTTCGGCGCCGTCGGCGAGGCCGGCCAGCAGCCGGGAGTGGGCCGCGGCCCAGTCCCGGCCGGGACGCAGGTCCAGGAACAGCGGCAGGGTGAGGTTGCCGGTCGCCGCCTTGAGGTGCGGGCGGTGGCGGCGCAGGTCCACGGGGACCATGACGCGGGTGTCGCGCCGTGCCGTGTCGGCGACGGCCTGGGCGAGCCGCGCGGTCAGCGCGGGGTGCCGGCCGGGCAGGGTGCGGCGCAGCCACAGGGTGCGGGCCGGGGTTCCGGGCGTGCCGGGGCCGAGCGGTGAGGGCCGGCCGGGCAGCGGGGCCGGACGGCGGCGTCGTCGGTCGGCGGTCAGGGAGCGCAGCAGGCCGTGGTCGGTGGCCGGGTCGGCGGCGGGCCGGGCGGGCTCGCCGCGCAGGGCGCGGAAGACCTCCCGTACCCAGGTCAGGGCGCCGTGACCGTCCATCAGGGCGTGCGAGGCGCTGAAGACGAGGGTGGTGGGCGCGCCGTCCTGGCCGGGTACGGCGAGCACCTCGCAGCCGGGCGGGTCGGCCGGGCCGGCTCGGCCGGTGAGCAGCTCGGCGCCGGCGGGGGCGGAGGCGTCGAAGGGCGCGGGGGCCGGGGCGGCGTACCGGACCTGCGGCGGCGGGGCGTCGGCCACCCACAGCGGGCCGCGGCGCACCAGGCGGGAGCCGGGGCAGGCCTCGGCGGCCCGGTCCACGGCGGCCTGGAGCTGTCGGCGGCCGGGCAGCCCGACGCCCTCGACGACGATCCGCAGGGCCATCGCCCCGCGGGCCTGACCGGCGGCGAGGTAGAGGCGCTCGGTGGGCGACACCGGGCGCCGGTAGGAGGCGGCCGAGGGGGTCCGGGCGGCCGGGGCGGTGGTGGATGTGGCGGGTGTGGTCGGGTGCGTGGTCATCGCGGGATGTCCCCTCGGGCGGCCGATCCGGCCGGGTCTGTGGTGCGGGGCAGTGGGTCAGCGGCGGCCGCCCGGGAAGAAGCCGACCCGGCCGCGGCCGACCCGACGCCGGCCGGCCCAGCGGTGGCCGCCCGGGAAGGAGCCGACCCGGCGGCGGGCGACACGGCCGCGGGCTGCGTGGTGGGGCGGGGTGGGTTGGTCCAGGCTGGGAGGCCGCCCTGGGCGGTGACCCAGTGGGTCAGGGCGTGGAGGCCTTCGGCGCGCGTGCGGGGGGCTTCGTAGCCGAGGTCGCGACGGGCGGCGGCGGTGTCGTACGTCGTCGAGCGCGTCAGCAGGGCCATCATGTAGCGGCTCAGCGGCGGGCTGATCGTGCCCGCGTCGGGCCGCAGCCGCCACAGGGACTCCACCGCGGCAGCGAGGGCGCGGCCCACCGGGAGGGGGATGCGCGGGCCCGGCGGGGCGCAGCCGAGCAGGCCGGCGACCTCCGCGAGGAACGGCCACAGGTCCGTGACCTCGCGGTCCGCGATGAAGTACGCGCGGCCGCCGATGCGTTCGGCGGGGGCGGTGACGGCGGCCCGCAGGCAGGCGTCGACCGCATTGTCGACGTGGCACAGCGACACCAGGACGCGCTTCCCGCCCGACAGGTCGGGCAGCCGCCCGGCGTGCATGGCGCCGACCAGCCTCGGCAGGAACCCGGCGTGGTCGCGCGGCCCCCAGATGCCCCGCGGGCGCAGCGCGCACGTCGTGAACTCCGGTGCGTTGGCGGCCAGTACGTGCTGTTCGGCGATGGCCTTCGTCGCGCAGTAGTGGTTGAACCAGCGCGTGGGGTACGGGGTGCTCTCGTCGATGCCGAGCCGGTCGCCCTCGCGTACGCGCATCAGCGCGCTCGGGCTCGACACGAACACGAACCGCCGGGCGCCGGCCGCCCGGGCCGCCGCCATCAGCCGGAGCGTTCCGGTGACGTTGGCGGCCGCGAACTGCTCCCGGCTGCCGTGGTCGACGACGCGGGCCGCGCTGTGCACGACGGCCTCGCAGCCCTCGGCCGCGCGTTCCAGGGTGGCGGGCTGCGTCAGGTCGCCGGTGACGAATTCGACGCCGGGCAGGGTGCGCAGCCGGGCCGTGTCGCTGCCGGGCCGTACGAGGGCCCGTACGCGGTGGCCGGAGTCGATGCAGGCGTCGACCAGGTGGCCACCGAGGAAACCGGTGGCCCCGGTGATCAGGATGCGGGTGGTCAAAGCTTCCGCCACCAGGTCGCGCCGTAGAGGAGGGTCAGTCCGGCCGCGGCGGGCCGGCCGATGCCGGCGGCGCGGGCGCGCGGCAGGGCGAGCGGGATCTGGGCGGCGTGCCCGGCGATGCTCAGCGCCGCGTCCGTCCACCACAGGATGCGGGGGAGGCGGGCCGCGGGGACCCCGGCGGTCGCGGCCCACACGGCCCCGCCCAGGAGGTACGCCCAGCCGGCGAGCGGGACGAGCTGTGCGGCGCGGTCCCGGGAGAGCAGGGGGGTGGGCGGGGCGAGCCGGCGCTCGGCCCAGCGGGCGAGCTCCTCGCGGCCGATCTTGGCGTTGTGCCGGATGTCCACCGGGAAGCCGGGGTGGCGGAGGAACTCCACCAGCTCCAGGCCCGTGGTCGGCGCGTGCGCGCAGGCGAGAGAGCGGAGTTCGGCGACCAGGCGGTGCCAGGTCTCGGTGTCGAGGTCCCCCTCGGTCTCCACGCAGACGACCGGGCGTTGCCCCACACGAACGTCTCCGCCTCCGCCTCCGCCGTTCCTGCCGCGGCCCCAGCCGCTGTCCGCGGCAGGGCCGGTGCCGGTGCCGGTGCCAGTTGCGGTCGTGGTGGTGTCCGTGATGCCCACGAGGGCGGTGCGGCGCACCAGGGGGTGGGCGTTGAAGACGCCCTCGCAGCGCACGGTGTGCAGGTCGCGGTGCTCGGCGCGGACCCGCTGGGCGGCGCGGCCGCAGAACCACAGCCGGCCCTCCTCGTCGAGGTAGCCGAGGTCTCCGGTGCGGTGCCAGGTGCGTGGCGGGGTGCCGCCCCCGCCCCCCGTCACCGCCGTGTCGGGATCGTCGGCCGCGGTGGCGTCGAGGACCTTGTGCAGGCGGTCGGCGTCCGGCGAGCGGTGGTAGCGCGGGCTGACGGAGTCGCCGTGGACCGCGATCTCCCCGACCCGCCCGGCCGGCAGGCGCGCCCCGGACCCGAGGCGGGGCAGCGGGCCGTCGGTGACGGGCAGGATCGCGACCCTGGTGCCGGGCACGGGCCGGCCGACGCAGGTTCCGGCGCCCTCGGCGGCCCGCGCGGCGGTACCGGCCCGCACCGCGGTCGGCGCGGCGGTCGGCGGCGCGGTCGGCGCGGGCGTACCGGCGGCTGCCGTGTCCCCGAGGAGTTCCGTGGCCTCGATCGACGTGATCGGGAGCACCTCCGTCGCCCCGTACGTGACGTGGATGCGCGCGTCGGCGTCCAGTACGCGGCGCAGTGCGGCCACGGTCGTGTCCGGGACGGGGGCGCCGCCGCCGACGACGCAGCGCAGGGCGGGCAGCGGGTGGCGGCCCGGCACGGCGGCCGTGAGGTGGTCGGCGAGGGTGCGCAGCAGGGCGGGCGAGGCGAACATCGTGGTCACGGCGAACCGTTCCAGCGCGTCGACCACGAGCGCGGGGTCGGCCTGCGCCACGCGGGCGGGTGCCAGCGGGGCGAGGACGAGGGTGGAGCCGTAGACGAGGTCGAGGACCCCGTAGAACGGCAGGGTGACCAGCGAGGTGTCCTCGCCGGTGCGGCCGTGGACGGCCTCGATCTGGCGGGCGATGGACAAGGCCATCCGGTGGGTGTACTCGACTCCCTTGGCGGGGCCGGTGCTTCCGGTGGTGAAGCCGATCATCAGCAGGTCGTCGCGGCCGGCCGCCACCGGTGCGGTGCCGCCGCGGCGCGTGCTGTCGGCCCCGAGCGCGCGCACCGCGGTCAGGGTGCGGGCGCTGCCGAGCCGGTGCCGGCCCAGGGTGACGGGCACCCGTATCCCGGCGAAGGTGCGGCGGCCCAGCAGCCGTACGAGGTGGGCGAGCGGCGGCCCGATGAACGCCTCGGCGCCCACGGTCCGGTAGCAGTGCAGCATCCGGCGCACCCCCATGCCCGGGTCGACGACGACGGGCACGGCGCCGATCCGGAACAAGGCGAAGACGAGCGCGAACAGCTCGGGGCCGGGCGGGGCCATCAGGACGGTCTTGGTGCCCTTGGTGATCCCGGCCCGGGTGAAGCCGGCGGCCAACTGCTCGACGGCGTGCTGGAGTTCGCCGTAGGTGAGCGTGCCGTACGCCGGGGGTCGGGCGGGGCCGGCGGGGCGTGCGCCCGGGAGCCGGCGGGGGCCGACGGAATGGATGACGGGGTGGATGACGGCCGGCTTGTCGGGGTGGGCGCGGGCGTTGCGCTCCAGGAGCCCGGCCAGGCTCTGCGCGTCGAGGTCGCCCGGGCCCGAACCGGAGCCCGAGCCGGAGCCGGAGCCGGAGGAGGCGTCGGCGGTGGGGCGGTAGGACGCGGGCGGCCGGGTGGCTGCTGAGGTCATGCCGGTCACCACCCCTGCGGCTGGTAGGAGGCGCAGGCCGCGCTCGGTCCGGCGCCCGCGGTCACGAACAGGATCCCGTCGTAATCGGCGGGCGGGACGCCGCCCTCCAGGGCGCGCAGGTAGCCGAGGATCGGGGCGGCGGTGTGCGGCTCCCCCGCGGCGCCCGGCGGGAGATCGGAGTCCAGCGGCACCCGGGGGCCGATGAGCAGGGTCCGGGTGAGGTCGAGGTCGAACTCCCGCGCGTACGAGGCCACCGCGGCGGCGGCGAGTTCGCCGGTCCGCGTGGCGTGCCCGGGCGAGCGGCGGACCGTGATGCGGGAGCGGCCGCTGGTGCCCATGGTGTCGAGGTCGAGGTAGCCCTCGATGTCGGTGGGCCGGTCGGCGCCGTAGTGGCGTACGGGCCCGAAGCCGGTGCCGGGGTCGGCGGCGCGCTCCAGCAGGAGGGCGCCGGCCAGGTCGGCGTACGGGTAGTCGGGGTCGCGGGAGGCGTCCCCGCCGGGGTGCACGTCGGCAGCGGTGATGAGCAGCCGTTCGGTGGTGCCGGTCGCCAGCAGGGCCTGGGCGGCCTGGACGGCGCTGAGCACGCCGCAGGCCCCGTTCATCAGGTCGAAGGAGAAGCCGGCGGCCGGCTGGGGGTCGGCGAGGTAGTCGAGGTTGATGCCGACTTCCTTCTGGACCAGGGCGGACAGGGCCGGCTCGAAGGTGTTGTGCTCGCGGTAGACGCCGACGTTGACGAGGACTCCGACCCCGGACGGGGAGACGCGGGCGCTGTCCAGGCAGCTGCGGGCCGCGCGGCTGGCGAGGTCGACGGCGGAGGCCGGGGTGGCCGGGGTGGCCGGGGTGGCCGGGTCGGTGTGGGCCGCGGTGGCGGCGGCGGTGATGACGATGCCCATGGCGGCTCACACCCCGGCGTTCGTGATGGTGGCGGACAGGGCTCCGGTGACGACGCCGGAGGCGGCGGGCACCATCAGGTACCGGGCTCCGGCTCCGCTGCGGGCGTGGTCGGGCATGGCCCGTCCGTTGCTCCGCAGGTGCTCGCGCAGGGTGAGGAAGTGGGAGGTGGTGGCGGTGTTGCCGAACCGCTCGACCACCTGGAGGGAGGCCGGCATGGGGGTGCCGAACTCGGCCTCGGCGGTCTGGTTGGCGTAGTCGATGAACCGCGTGCCGACCTGGTGGTGAATGACGTAGTCGAATTCCTCGTCGGCGAAACGGCGGCCGTTCTTGGCGAGGAAATCCTCATGGAATCTCGGCCACAGTTTGAGCCGGTCGCGGTCGTGCATCTTCTTGTCGTCGGTGTAGAGGCCGATTCCCTGGCTGCGGTCGCTCGGCATGCCCATGCACAGGTGGGAGTATTCCGAGCAGGTCATGAGCTCGATGTAGTGGATGCGGTCGGCGGGGTCGGTCGATTCGTCGAGGATGACCGCGGCCGCCGAGTCGCCGACCGAGAGGGAGGCGAACTGCGGGTCGTAGGAGTCGGTGAGCTCGCGGGCCGCGGTGCGGGCGACACGGGTGGCCTGCTCGCCGCTGACGACCATGCCGCTGCGCACCGCGCCGGAGCGGATCATGCGGTCGAGGAGCCAGACCCCGGTCATCATGCCGGCGCAGGCGTTGGACACGTCAAAGCTGATGATGCCGGGACGGGCGCCCAGCTCGCCGGCCAGCATGCCGGCGAAGGACGGCTCGAAGTGGAAGCGGCCGCCGTCCTTGACCCGGGTGATCGAGGCGCTGATGACGACGTCGAGGTCGGCGGCGCGATGGCGGGAGGCGGCCAGGCAGTCGCGGGCGGCGGCCAGGGCCATCGCGAAGCAGTCCTCCCCGGCGGCCGGGTCGGGGTCGTGGACGCGGCGCTCGGCGATCCCGGTGATCCGTTCGACGTCCGCGTCGCCGAGGCCCGGGGCTTCAGCGCGGAGTTCGTCGTTGGTCTGCGATCCCGCGGGAAGAAAGGCGCCGAGGGCCTCTATTCGGCTGCGGCGCTCGGTGGTACGCATATTCGCCCTCCATGGCGATCCGCCGGTGCCCGCATGCGGGCACCGGTCGGGAAATGGCAGAGGGGTTTAAACAACACTGTCGGTGACAGCGAAGTTACCGTAGCGTACGGATTTTCCGAGCCGGGGCCGGAGGCGGCCGGAACGGCAGCGTCCGATCGAATATCAGCCAATCCCCCGCAGGGCCGGTTCTCGTCGGTCGGCCGGGCTTTCGGGCCGGTGCGCGGGGCCGGCGCGCCGGTCTCCGTCAGCGGGACGGGGATCGCCCCGGCCCGTCCGCGCCACGGCGGGAGCGACGGCGCGGCGGGCCGGCGGCGAAAAGATGTCCGGAATCACCCGGTCCGCCTTGACTGGGCCCTGACATCTACAAGGTGATGGCGCCTGCAAGGTCCTTGACACCCGCAAGGGGCTTGACACATCCGCCAGGCTCCGGCACCCGCAAAGGCGCGCAGCGGCGGACTCAGCCGATGACGGCCGCCTCGGTGACGAGCCCCGTGATTTCCGGCAGGTGCTCGGTGAGGACGAAGTGGTCGCCGCGGAAGCCCCGGACTTCGCAGGGTCCCGTGGTGTGCTTTTTCCGGTGTTCCTGATCGGCATCGCCCGCTTCAGGCTGGCCTCGGGGGTGGTCGCGGCAGCGCCCTGGCCCGAGCTGCTCGCGGCGGGCCGGGTCGCCCAGGGCGCCATGGTTGCCCTGATCCTGCCCCAGGGCATGGCCGTGATCAGGCGGCCGTTCCGGCCCGAGGAGTGGGAAATCGCCTCCGTGGTCACCGGACTTGCGATCAGCGCGGGCAGTATCGGAGGCCCTGTGGTGGGCGGCCCGCTCACCGACCTCGACCTGTTCGGGACCGGCTGGCGCGCGGTCTTCTGGATCAACGTGCCGATCGGCGCCGGCATCGCGGAGGTGTGCGCCCGTGCCGGCTGCGACGTCCGCGTCCTCGTCACCACGGACCGCTCCCGGGACGCCGCGCGGGCACGGCTGGAGCGCTCCCTGGACGCCGCCGCGGCCAAGGGGAGACTCGGTGAGGACGAGCGGGCCGCCGTGCTGTCCCGGGTCTCCTTCGGCACGGAGCTGGGAGAACTCGCCGATCGGCAGCTGGTCTTCGAGTCCGTCACCGAGGACGAGGGGACCAAGGTCGAGCTGCTGCAGCAGCTCGACGGCATCCTCCCGGACGGCCACCGCGGCTGGCTGATCACCAGCCACCCGGAAGTGCGGTCGCTGCTGGCCGACCCCGAGTTCAGCGCCCGCCGGGAGCTGCACCACCACGCCCCCTACGACCACCCCTTCGGGACGGAGCCGATCCAGCCCGCCGAGCCCGGCTTCGTCATCGGCACGGACGCCCCCGAGCACAGCCGCTACCGGCGTCTGGTGGCCGGCCAGTCCACCAAGCGGCGGATCGGCCTGCTGGCGCCGCGCATCGAGGAGATCGCCGAGGCCTGCCTCGACGCTGCCCGCCCCCGGTACGGGCCTCACCCCGCCGCGCCCTCGCCCGTCTCCCCCGCCAGCAGCAGCTTCTTCTGCGGCTTGCCCATGGCATTGCGCGGCAGCGACGCGACGAACCGCACCTCGCGCGGCCGCTTGTGCACCGACAGGTGCGCGGCCACGAAGTCCGTCAGCTCGGCCCCCGTCACCCCCTCGGCGACGACGAACGCGACGATCCGCTGCCCCAGGTCCGTGTCCGGGACGCCCACCACCGCCGCCTCGCGCACCCGCGGATGGTCCAGCAGCGCGTTCTCGATCTCCCCCGCGCCGACCCGGTAGCCCCCCGACTTGATCATGTCGATGGAGGCCCGGCCCACGATCCGGTGCACCCCGTCCGCCTCGTCGATGGCCGCGATGTCGCCGGTACGGAACCAGCCGTCCTCCGTGTACGCCGCCGCGGTGGCCTCCGGACGCCCCAGGTACCCCTGGAACAGCGTCGGCCCGGTCAGCTGGAGTTCGCCGATCTCCGCGCCCGGCTCGGCCGCGATACGGGTGCGGATGCCCGGCAGCGGCGTGCCGACCGTGCCGGGCCGCACCTCGCCGCCGGCCCGCCCGCTCACCGTGATCAGCGTCTCCGTCATCCCGTAGCGCTCCACGGGCCGCAGCCCGGTCAGCCGCTCCAGCTCCCGGAAGACCGGCGCGGGCAGGGCCGCGCTGCCCGACACCAGCAGCCGCGCCCCGGACAGGGCGCCCGCCGCCTTCGGTGCGGCCGCGATCCGGGACCACACCGTCGGCACCCCGAAGTACAGGCTGCCGCCCGCGGCCGCGTACGCCTCGGGCGTCGGCCGACCGGTGTGCACGAGGCGGCTGCCGGTGCTCAGGGCCCCGAGCACGCCGAGCACCAGCCCGTGCACGTGGAACAGCGGCAGCCCGTGCACGAGGGTGTCGTCCGCGCTCCACTGCCAGGCCTCGGCGAGGGCGTCCAGGTCGGCGGCGATCGCCTCGCCGGTCAGGACGACGCCCTTGGGCGCGCCCGTGGTCCCGGAGGTGTACAGCACGAGCGCCGGATCCCCGGGCGCGCCGCCGGATCCCGCGGGCGCCGCCGAGCCCGCCGGCCCCGCCGAGCCCGGCAATCCCGCAGAGCCCGACGACCGCCGCGCGAAGTCCACGTCGACGAGGACCGCCCCGGAGTCCCGCAGGATGTGCTCCCGCTCCGCGGGCCCCGCATCCGGCGGCAGCGGTACGAACGGCACCCCCGCCAGCAGCCCGCCGACCACCGCGGCCACCGTCTCCAGCGATGCCGTGGCGGTCACCGCGAACGCCGGCGTCCCGGCCACGTCGGCGGCCACCGCCCGGGCCGCGCCGAGCAGTTCCTCGTACGAGGCGGTCCGCCCCGCGACGGCGATCGCGTCCTTGCGGTCCCCGTACACCCCGTCCAGCGCGGTCAGCACGCCCAGCCTCCTGCGATCACGTCACGTCACCTTCACCCAGCGGTCCGGTTGCCCAGGCTAAGCCGCCCGGGGGTGGCCGCGTGCGGCCCCGGGCCATAAGTTGATCACCACCGGGGCCGGGACGGTGCCCCCGGAAAAAATTCTCCGAGAAATCCGCCACCGGATGTCGAGGCCCCGCGGCCCGCTCCGACCGAAGGGTGAGAGCGCGCCGCAGGGGCGCGCACGACGGGAGGACACCCGGACATGAAGTACGTCGCGATGATCTACGGCAACCAGGCCAAGTGGGACTCCTTCCCCGCCGAGGCCTGGCCCGAGGCGATCGCCCGGCAGGACGCGTTCAACCGGAAGTACCGCGAGAGCGGCCACTTGATCGGTGCGTACGGCCTCGCGGACGCGGCCGCCGCCCGGCTCGTACGCCGCGAGAACGGCGCCCCGGCGGTCACCGACGGCCCGTACCTGGAGACGAAGGAGTACGTGGCCAGCTTCTACCTGCTCGACTGCGAGAGCCTGGAGGAGGCCCAGCGGATAGCCGCGGACATGCCGTTCGCCGATGTGGAGCCGGTGGAGCTGTGGCCGGTGCTGCACGAGGCCGCGGCGGACCTGTGACCGGCGGCCTGCCCGATCTGCCCCGCGCGACCGGGGACCTGCCCCCCGTGACGGGGGACCTCCCGCGCGCGACCGGCGACCTGCCCCGCGCGATCGAGGGCCTGCTGCGCGAGCTGGCGCCGCAGGTCCTCGGGGCCCTCGTACGCCGCCACGGCCGCGCTGCCTTCGACGCCTGCGAGGACGCCGTGCAGGAGGCGCTGCTCGCCGCGGCGACCCGCTGGCCGGACACCGGGCTGCCGGACAGCCCGCGCGGCTGGCTGGTCACGGTCGCCTCCCGCCGCCTCGTCGACGAGGTGCGCAGCGAGGCGGCCCGCCGGCGCCGCGAGGACGCGCTCGCCCTGGCCACCCCGCAGGCGGCCCTGCTCGCGCCCGCCGCCGACGCCGATCCCGCCCCGGACCGGGACGACTCGCTGGCCCTGCTCTTCCTGTGCTGCCACCGGGACCTGTCGCCCGCGAGCCGCATCGCCCTGACGCTGCGCGCGGTGGGCGGCCTGACCACCGCGCAGATCGCGGCGGCGTTCCTGGTGCCCGAGGCGACGATGGCGCAGCGCATCAGCCGGGCCAAGCAGACGGTCAAGGCGTCCGCGGCCGCGTCAGCGGCCGCGGCCGCCTTCGCCCTGCCGCAGGGCGCGGAGCGCGCCGAGCGGCTCGCCGAGGTACGGCACGTGCTGTACCTGGTCTTCAACGAGGGCTACACGGCGACCGGCGGCCCCGATCTGACGGCGCCGGAGCTGTCCGCGGAGGCGATCCGGCTGACCCGGATGCTGCACCGCCTGCTGCCCGGCGACGCCGAGACGGCCGGCCTGCTCGCCCTGATGCTGCTCACCGACGCCCGCCGCCCGGCCCGCACCGGCCCGCACGGGGAGCTGGTGCCGCTCTCCGAGCAGGACCGCGGCCAGTGGGACCGCGCGCTGACCGCCGAGGGCCTGGACCTCGTCGCCCGTACCCTGCCGCACGGCGAGCCGGGCCCGTACCAGGTGCAGGCGGCCATCGCCGCCGTGCACGCCGAGGCCGAGGACGCCGACGCGACCGACTGGCCCCAGATCCTCGCCCTGTACGAGCTGCTGGAGCGGTTCGGCCCGAACCCGATGGTCACCCTCAACCGGGCGGTCGCCGTCGGCGCCGTCCACGGCCCGGCGGCCGGGCTCGATCTGGTGGCGCGGCTGGAGCAGGACAAGCGCATGGCCGGCCACCACCGGCTGCTCGCGACCCGCGGCCACCTGCTGGAACTGCTGGGCGAGCACACGGCCGCCGCGGACGCCTTCCGCGCGGCGGCCCGCCGCACCGCCGCCGCGCCCGAGCGACGCCACCTCACGGAACGCGCGCGGCGCGCGGAAAACGCGATCGGAGGCCCGGGGTGACGTGAAACGATCGGCTGTCACCGGCCGCCGACGATTCGACCACCACCAGGGGGAAGCGAACGTGGAATCCGCAAGAGTCGCCTCACTCATCGCCGCGACCGTCACGACGGGCCTGATGGCGGGCCTGTTCTTCGCCTTCGACATCTCGGTGATGCCCGCCCTGAAACGCTTCGACGACCGGACCCTGATCCAGGTCATGCAGCGCATCAACACGGCCATCATCAACGGACTGTTCCTGCTCGTGTTCCTCGGCGCCCTGCTGTTCACCGCGCTCGCCCTGACCCTGCACGTCGCCGTCGGCGACGGGTGGTCCGGGGCGGGCGTCCCGCTGACGGCCGCCCTCGTCGCGTACCTCCTCGCCCTCGGCGTCACCGGCCGCGTCAACATCCCGCTGAACAACGCCCTGGAGCAGGCCGGCCCGGTGGACCGGATCGCCGACCCGGCGGCCGTCCGCCGCGCGTTCGAGTCGCGGTGGGTCCCCGCCAACCGCTGGCGCACCCTCCTGTGCACCGTAGCCCTCGCCTGCCTCGCCTGGGCCCTGTCCCAGACCTGACGCGATCGAAGGGCCGACCGGTCTAACCCGACGCCCGCGGACCCGGTCGCCCGTGTCGGTAGGCTGCGATCATGAGCACCTCCGCCCTGCGCCTGGTACCCGTCACCGCCGCCACCTTCGACGCCGTCTGCGCGGTCCGGGTCCGCCCCGACCAGGAGCACCTCGTCTCCCCCGTGGTCAAGTCCCTCGCCGAGGCCTACGTCCACGGCCAGGTCGCCTGGCCCCGCGCCATCGTCGACGGCGACACGGTGGTCGGCTTCGTCATGGCCTTCGTCGACATAGCCTGGGACCCCGAGCGCGATCCTTCCGACATCCGCTCCGGCATCTGGCGCCTGAACATCGACGCCGCCCACCAGGCCAAGGGCTACGGCCGGTTCGCCGTCGAGGCCGTCACGGACGAGCTGCGCCGCCGCGGGGCGTCCCGGGTGTTCGTCACGTGGGAGCCCGGCCCGGGCTCCCCCGAGCCGTTCTACCGGGCCCTCGGCTTCCGACTGACCGGCGAGACCAGCGGAGGCCAGACCGTCGGCGTACGGGACCTCCCGCCGACCCCCTGAACGAAACCTGACCGTCCGCCCGGGCCGCCCGCCTGACCGCGCCTCACGTCACCCGGCAGCAGAGGTCGCGGCGGCCCGGAACTCCTGCGGGCTGACCCCCCGTACCCGCTTGAACGCCGCCGACAGCGCGAACGCCGACCCGTACCCCACCCGCCGGGCCACCGACGCGACCGTGGCGTCCGGCTCGCGCAGCAGATCCGCCGCCAGGACCAGCCGCCACCCCGTCAGGTAGGCCATCGGCGGCTCCCCGACGAGCTCGGTGAACCGCCGGGCCAGCGATGCCCGGGACACCCCGGCCTTCCGCGCGAGCTCCGCCACCGTCCAGCCGTGCGCCGGGTTCTCGTGCAGCAGCCGCACCGCCCGGCCCACCACCGGGTCGCTCTGCGCCCGGTACCAGCCCGGCGCCCCCGACGCCGGGTCGGCGAGCCAGGTGCGCAGCACCCCGATCAGCAGCAGGTCCAGCAGCCGGTCGAGGACGAGAGCCTGGCCCGGCTCGTCGCGGGTGATCTCGGAGGTCAGCAGGCCGATCAGGGTGGTGTCCGCCGCAGCTGCCGGCCGGACCAGGACGGCCGGCAGCGCGTTCAGGAGCCGCCGCCCGACCTCGCTCGGCTCCAGGTAGGTGCCGGTCAGCATGACCGCGGCCCCCTCGTGCGGGACCGGGGTGCCCCAGGTGCGCAGGCCCAGGTCCATGGCGCTGCCGAGGTCCTCGCCGTCGGGCGTGCTGCACTGCTGGTCCGCGTCCACCGTGACCTGCACCGGTGTCCCGGGCGCGTCCGCGATCGTGTACGGCCGTGGTCCCCGTACGACGGCCACGTCTCCGGGACCGATCGGCACCGGCGTGCCCCCGTCGGGGAGCAGCCAGCCCGACCCGCGGACCAGGGTGAGCACCGTGAGCGGGGCCCGGTCCTCGATCCGCACCGCCCACGGCGGGTTGAACACCGATTTGAGCAGGAGCGCCCCGCGGGCCTTCGGCCCTTCGAGGAGTCCCGTCATCATGTCCACGGCCTCATCGTGCCCTGCGCGCGGCCGCAGCGGTCACCCGTCCCATACACCGGTCGATGCCGCGTCCCGCGCGTACGCGGCGAAGTCCCGGGGCTCCCGCCCGAGCACCTCCCGCACGCCGTGCGCGATCTGCGCGTTGCGCCCGTCCCGAAGCATCTCGAACAGCTCCGCGAACTCCTCCGGCACTTCCGCCTGCTCCCGCAGCACCGCACGGTAGGCCTGGTCGGAGACGGGCACGTACGCGATCTCTCGTCCGGTCGCCTTCGACAGCTCGGCCGCGACCTCGGCGAAGCTCATGAGCCGCGGCCCGGTCAGCTCGTACGTCCGGCCGATGTGCCGGTCGTCGGTCAGCGCGGCGACGACCACGTCGGCGATGTCGCCGGCGTCGACGAACGGCTCGACGGCGTCCCCGGTCGGCAGGGCGATGGTGCCGCCGCGCACATCGTCCGCAAAGATTCCCTCGTCGAAGTTCTGGGCGAACCAGCCGGCGCGTACGACGGTCCAGTCGGCCCCGGACTCCTTCAGGCGTTCCTCGGCCCGCTGCGCGCCCTCTTCGCCCCGGCCGGACAGCAGCACCAGCCGCCGGACCCCGGCGGCGACGGCCCCCTTCGCGAAGGCGGCGACCCGTTCCTCCGCGCCGGGGAGCCCGAGGTCGGGGTAGTACGTCACGTAGACCCGGTCGACCCCGTCGAGCGTGGCGGCCCATCCCCCGGGCTCGGTCCAGTCGAAGGCCGGATCCCCGCTGCGCGAGCCGACCCGTACGCCCCGGCCCTGCGCCCTGAGCCTCTCGACCACCCGCCGCCCGGTCTTCCCACGCCCCCCGATCACCAACACATCGCGCACACCCTGCACGTCGTTCTGCATGTTCTTCTCGATGTCGGCCATGCCCCCAGTCAAGCCCGCCGGCCCGAGACGGGCCATGGCCGAGACCCTCACCCGCATACGCGAGCGTCCACCCGGGCCTTCCGGCTCGGTGTTCTGGCATGCCGTCAGCAGCCTCATGGCAGCGCTCGGGCCGCCTCAAGTGTGGTTGGGGTCAAGGAATGTGATCACATGTCGGTATGACCCGCACCAAGAGTCTCTACCTGCTCTGCTCCGCCGCCCCACCCGTCTTCGACGTGGCCCACGTGATCGAGGACGCGCAGTCCCGCGGCTGGGACGTCTGCCTCGGCCTCACCCCCATGGCCGCCCACTGGATCTCCCAAAGCCTCGACGGGCTGGCGGCGCTGACCGGCAACCCGGTGCGCTGGCAGTACAAGCTTCCCGGCGACCCCGACGTCTGGCCGGCCGCGGACGCCCTGCTCTTCGCGCCGGCGACGTTCAACTCGCTCAATGCCTGGGCCCTGGGCCTGACCGACAAGTTCGCCCTGGGCGTCGCCGCCGAGGCCCTCGGCAAGGGCACCCCGGTCGTCACGATGCCCTGCACCAACGCCGCTCTCGCCGCGCACCCGCAGTTCGACCAGTCCCTGGCCACCCTGCGCGGCGCCGGTGTCACGGTCCTGTTCGGCGAGGACGGCTTCGTCCCCGGCCCGCCCGGCGTCGACGCCCCGCCGCACTTCCCCTGGCAGCTGGCGCTGGACACGGTGGACAGCCACCCCCATCCCGCGAACCGGAACCATTAACGGCGTTAACACCCACAGCCCCCGGACCCGCACCGGACGGGACCGGGGCAGGGGATCAGGATCGAGGAGTACGCCCGCAACTGCGGCCACGCCGACTTCCTCCGCGAACGCATCGACGGCAGAGTAGGCAAGTAACAAGCGCAGCACCCCTGGCCGCGCCCGAGTCCCCCGGGCCCCGGGCCCCCGCACCAGGGAACGGGAACCACGCCCACCATTAACGCCGTTAACGCCGTTAACGCCCCGCGACCGACGCGCACTGCGGCCATGCAGCCGTCGAGGATGCCGGTCCGGTACGACTGAAGGCGACCGGGGTGCGGCCGCGCCGGCCCCAGGTGCACCCTTTGGGCGGCATCAGCTGCGCGGGTGAACGGTGAGCAGGATGCCGCCGCCGTCGGCCAACGGGGAGAACACAGCGGCCTTCGGGAGCACAGCTCAAAGCCCCCAGGAAGCAGGTCAGCCCCAGACCGTTAACGGCGTTAACGCCTGCTGGCTCTGCCCAGCCCTCCCGCCCCGCACCCAGCACCACAGCAGAACCGCCTTAAGCACGGGCTGCACCGTTAACGCCGTTAACGGTGCAGCCCGAACCCACCCTGGAGGCAGCCCACCCCGGGCGGGCTCTCCGGCGCGGCCCGGGTAGGGGACAACCCCGCCGCACCCGTACCCGCACCCAGCCGGCCCGCGCGCCCCGGCGCCCACCCGACCACAAACCATTAACGCCGTTAACGCTCAGGCCCCACTCCATCCGCGTCCGTGGGTCTTCGCCGCAAGGCTGAGAGCGGCTCTCAGGTGACCGTTAACGGCGTTAACGCCCAGGCTCCCGTCGCGACGCTCGCTGCCACAACAGCACCGCCCCCGAGCGCCGCCCGGGAAACAGCATTAACGCCGTTAACGCCTTCCGCCTCCGGGCGCCAGCGCCCCCCGCCACGGGCACGCCGCAGCCGAGGTCTGCTGCACAGACCACCAGGACCAAACCCCACACAGCGGGCCGCACCGTTAACGCCGTTAATGCCCACCCCGCCCAGCCCCCTCAACCCACGCACCACCGGCTCCGTAACCCCTGTCGTCACCAAAGCCACCCTCCGGCGCGAGCGAGCCGTACATCGCCAGCGTCAAGAGCGCCCCCAGCCCCAACGGCACCTACAGGCTCGCCTGGCTGACGGCCACGACGGCCCGCCCCCGTCCCCGCAGCAGGCCGGGATCCAGCTCAAGCCCCACGAGGAACATGAAGACCAGCAGCCCCAGGTTCCCCAGCACCCCCAGGTACGGGAGCACTTCCCCCGGCAGCAGCCACTGGCTCCCCTCCGGCCAGAGCCACCCGAGCAGCGACGGCCCGAGCACGATCCCCACCAGAATGAATCTCCCCCACCACGGCCGGCTGCCCGAGCCTGCGCACCACCGCACCACCGCACCGCACGCGAGAACACGGACGGGCACGGCAACGAGCATTGCCTCGAACGGATCACGTATCGCCCCCACCGCACCAGGCTTCCGCCGCACCCCGGCGCCGCAACGAACATCCCCCCACACTTCCAGGGGTCGGCGTTAACGCCGTTAACAGTGACCGGCATAACCAGCGCGACCAGTACCAACGGGGAATCGTGCCACGGGCACCCCATTAACGGCGTTAACGCCAATCCCACCCAGTCCCCCGCCGCACCACTACCCTTGGCCCTGGTGTCAGCCTCACTTCCGGCGGCCCGGTCCGACACGGCAAACACGGTGGAACCTCCCGCTCCCGGGGATCGCGCCCGCGGACCGCATACCGCACTTCGCAGCGACGGGCTCGCGCAAGTGCCACGCCGAACTCGGCCTCCCCGCCCCGGACCTCCGCCCCGGACCTCCGCCCCCGCCGCAACCCCGCCGCACCCCGCAGCAGCACCAGGACGGACGACATGCACCCCAATCCGTTAGCAAAACTCAAGCGTGGCGCCCACATCCACCCCGGAACGTTAGTAAAGTCCCTCTCATGACTTCGCCTTCCTCCCAGAGCGACCGCGAGAAGGTCGTCTCCAAGCTGCCCCCGTGGCTCCGCCAGGAGTTGAAAATCCGCACCGCCCAACTCCGGGTCGACATCCAGGACGCCGTCCACCAGGGCATCGCGCACTGGAGCGCGCTCGCGTCCACCCCCTCCCCCGTCGACACCTCGGGCGCCGAGTCGTTCTCCACCTGGCTGCCCGCCGGCCAGTGGGAGTCCTTCCGCGCCGACGCCAAGGATCGCGGCGTCTCCCTCATCCAGGGTCTGGCCCAAGCCGTCCGCCTCTGGCTGGAGATGAACCCGGCCCCCACCGTCAAGCGGCCCTCCGTCGTACGCCGCATCGTCGTGTGCAACCAGAAGGGCGGCGTCGGCAAGACCGCCGTCACCGCCGGCACCGGCGAAGCGCTGGCCGAGAACCCGGACGCCCTCCACCCCGTCCGCGTGGCCCGCCAACTGGCCCGCCGCTCCTCTCCCGAAGACGCCGCCCCCCTCCACCCGGACACCGGCACCCCGCCCCTGGACCTGGAGGACCTCCCGGGCCTCGGCATGCGCGTCCTGCTGGTCGACTTCGACCCCCAGGGCCACCTCACCAAGCAGCTCGGCCACCACCCCCTCCCCATCGGCGGCGACAGCCTCACCTGCCACATGGCCGGCGAGGCGAAGGGCCAGCTCGCCGATCTGGTCGTCCCCATCGAGCACGACCGCTTCGGCGACCGCCTGCACCTCCTCCCCGCCTGCACGGACGCCTTCCTCCTCGACGTCCGCCTCTCCACGGTGCGTGCCCGCGAGGCCTCCCTCGAACGCGCCCTCGCCCCCCTCGAGTCCGACTACGACGTCATCCTCATCGACTGCCCCCCGAGCCTGGGCCTGAGCATGGACGCCGCGATCTACTACGGCCGGCGCCGTCAGACCGAGCAGCAGGGCGCGTCCGGCGCGCTGATCGTCGTCCAGGCGGAGGACTCCTCGGCCGACGCGTACGACCTCCTCACCTCCCAGATCAACGACCTCCGCGACGACCTCAGCCTCGACATCGACTACCTCGGCCTCGTCGTCAACCTCTACGACGGCCGACGCGGCTTCATCGCGACTTCCTCGCTCCAGGCGTGGATGGACATAAAGGATCCGCGTGTCGTCGCCGTCGTACCCGACCTCAAGGAACAGCGCGAGGCCGTCCGCATGAAGCAGCCCCTCTTCGTCTACGCCCCCAAGGGCGACCAGGCTGTCGCCCTGCGCGCCCTGGCCCGGGAGATCTCATGAGCAGCAAGGCCGACAAACTCGGAGTCTCGGCGTCCTTCGCGCGGGCCCAGCCCGTGAGCGTCAGCTCCCGCCGGACGGCCATCGCGGAGGCCACCGGAGCCCCCACTTCCGGTGTGCTCCCGCCTTCCGAGGTACCCATCGAGGCCCTCGCCCACAACCCGTTCAACCTGCGCGAGGACCTGACCGAGCTCGACGAGCTGGCTCAGTCCCTCGCCTCCCGGGGTCAGCTTCAGCCCCTCGCGGTCGCCACCCGCATGGCCTTCATGGAGGCGCACCCCGGGCAGACGGAGGGCCTGGGCCGCGCCCCCTACGTGGTCATCGACGGCAACCGCCGCCTGGCCGCCGCCCACCTGGCAGGCCTGCGCACCCTGCACATCCACGTGAACGACACCCTCGCCTCTTCGGCCGCGGACATCCTGGAATCGGCGCTCATCGCGAACGTGCACCGCGTCGACGTGGCCCCGATGGACCAGGCCCGTGCCCTCCAGGAGCTCGTGGACGTGCACGGCTCCCAGGCCCAGGTCGCCAAGCGCCTCGGCAAGACCCCGGCCTGGGTCTCCCAGCGGCTGGCCCTGCTGAACCTGACCCCGGCCCTCCAGGAGAAGGTCGACACGGGCGAGCTGAAGGTGGAGCCGGCCCGCCGCATCGGCCGCCTCCCGCAGGAGCAGCAGGAGGCAGCGGCCACGGAGTCCATCAACACCCCCGCGCCGCCCCGCCAGCGCACAACCCCGTCACCGCCGCCGCCGGTGACGGCTCCGGCCCCGGCGACCCCGGCGCCAACGCCGACGCCCACCCGGACCCCCGCCCCAGCTCCGACGCCGACACCCACATTCACGACGCCCACACCCACGGCTCCCGCAGCTGCTCCGCCCGCCACGCCCCGCATCACGATCGCCACGGACTCCCCGGAAACGATCGCGGACGCCCTGACCGCCCACCTCACCCCGGACGACCTCAAGGCGGTGACGGAACTCCTGATCACCCGCATCTGAGTCGGGGGAGGGGCACCACCCACGCCGGGGGCGCTGACGGCATTAACGCCGTTAACGCCCCCACGTACGTTTCACATGGGGGCGTTAACGGCGTTAATGGCGACCCGACGGTCCCAGAGGGACTCAGAGGCGGACTCAGCGGAGCCCACAGGGACCCAAAAGGGACTCAAGAGGGACTCAAGAAGCGCTCAACAGGGCCTCGACAGGGACTCAAGAGAGACCGGAGGGACTGAAGGGACTCAAATCCGCCATTACCTTCAGACGGTTTCCGGCCACCACATCCGGGCAGCCCGACACGGCCCCAGAAGCGGAACAGCAGCCAACCACCGACCGCGCAGGCCGAGGTGGCAAGCAAGGGCCGGGGGAGTGCACAGGGACTGAAAGAGCACACCGGGCAGGGTCCGAACCGGAACCGGAAAGGGTCCCAAGGGACCGAAGGGACCGAATCAGGCAACTGTGGGCGCAGACAGCCCACGCTGTGAACGAGCGGTCTTCTTGCCGACCTGCCTCGGCGCGATCGTGCGCGGGTCGACGGCCTCGCCCGGCGCGCCTTCCTTGTACAGTCCCTCGGGCTCGGCGTCCCGGTCGTGCGGCAGCAGGTAGAAGACCCGCCGCTTCTGCAGGCCGCTGTCGGGGTCCGCCTCCGCGGTGTCGCCGAGCTCGGTGAAGCCGATCATGCGCCCGTCGCGGTGGTAGCGCGGCTTCCCCCGGCGCCGGGGGGTCTTGTCCAGGGCCTGGCGGACGTAATCGAGCTCTTCGGGGTCCTCCAGCCACACCACTTTGTCCTCGTGGGTGAGATCGCTTGCCGTCAGTAGCGAGCTCATGGCCTGGATCCTTCCTCGTTCACGTCGACCCTTCCGGGCCCCTGGTTCCTCCACGCCGCGAGCGGCGCCGGTGCCGATGCCGGTATGCGATGGGGCCCTGTGGACCACCGCCGGCTGGTGGGTCTGTTCATCTTCCTTGTCCATCGTAGGCGTGCCCACCCCGGGGAGGCAGCACACGTCGGCCGATCACGTCGCGTTTGCCCGGTTTGCGTCGCGTGGTGTCTACTCCTCGTCGCCCAGGAGGGCCAGACCGGGGTAGAACTTCTGCCCGTTCGAGCGGAGCATCTCACTGGGTGAGGCGACGCCGACCTCC
The DNA here is from genome assembly GCF_056436005.1 of Streptomyces sp. NPDC043854. Lineage (NCBI taxonomy): Bacteria > Bacillati > Actinomycetota > Actinomycetes > Kitasatosporales > Streptomycetaceae > Streptomyces > Streptomyces sp. NPDC043854. The sequence continues at coordinate 1,501 of NZ_JBWKDK010000010.1, read as the reverse complement.
GCGCGGATGCGGGTGGCGAACGCACGGGTGGTGGCGGGACGCAGGCCCTCGCCGTCGAGGCACCATGCACTGTAGGCCCGGTAGAGAGCTCCCTGCTCCACTTTCAGATCACGGGAATCGGGCAGGTCGGCCCCGGTGGTGCAGCATTCCGCAAGGAACCGTCCGATGTGGTCCTCGGTGGTGGCGTAGGCCTGGGTGGCGGTACGGACCACGCTGGGTCCGGTCAGGGCCGGCTTGGTCGCGAGGTAGGCCCTGGCGCCCTGGATCATCCAGTGGAGGATGCCCGGGCCTTCCTCCTGGACGAGCGCCTCCGCCAGGTTGTCGATCTTGCGGTGGTCGGGGACGACCCGTTCGAAGGGGATCAGCCGGATGCGGCGCCAGAAGGCGTGGCCGCCGGTGCCGACCTCCGGGCGGTGGTTGCCCAGCAGCCACAGCTTGTGCGTGGGTTCGAAGCTGAAGAAGTCCTGCCGCATGCGGCGCGCCTTGAGGCGGTCGCCGCCGGTGAGGAGCTTGACGCGGGCCTCGTCGAACTTGTCGTGCGGCTTGAGCTCGCTGCACACGAACAGGCGGCGGCCGTGGAGCTCCGTCAGCTCGGTGGAGTGTTCGTTGAACTTGCCGCGTTCCATGAGGAAGCCGGGCGGGGCGACGTCCGCGTAGTCGCCGAGGATCTTGATGACGACGTCGAGGAGGGCCGACTTGCCGTTGGCGCCGACGCCGTACAGGAAGGGCAGGACCTGGCCGCCGACGTCACCGGTGATGGAGTAGCCGAGCAGGAGATGAAGAAAGTTGATCATCTCCTTGCCCTTGTCGTCGTCGCCGAAGGTCTGGTGGAGGAAGCCGTGGAACCGGGGCGTCGGCATGGCCTCGGGGGCCAGGTGGGTGGCGCGGGAGTGCAGGTCCCGGGTGGGGTCGGGCTTGTGCAGGTCGCCGGTGCGCAGGTCCACGACCCCCGACGGGGTGCACAGGGCGTACTTGTCGCCGTCGAGGGAGTCCGGGTCCAGGGCGAGCTCGGGCGACGCCTTGGCCTGGGCGAGCATGGCCTTCACGCCCGAGGTGGACATGGCGCGCTTGCGGTGCTGGGCCAGTTCCCGGTCGGTGAAGACGCCGCGCGGGTCGTGGCCGGGCAGTTCCTCCGCCATCTCGCCGGCGGCCCAGATCGCGGCCTTCTCCCCGCCGGTGCGCTTCCACCGGTACTCGTCCCACACGTACCAGCCCAGTCCCTCCACGTGGCGGAACCGGTCGTGGTGGAGGTGCGCGAACAGCTTGGCGTTGCCCCGGTCGGTGAGGTTGCGCAGCAGGCCGACGGAGATGAAGTCGCCCGCAGTGGCGGCCGACGTGGCCGTGGCAGCGGCCGGCGCCGGGGCCGCGCTCTGCTGGGCGGGCAGGCGCCGGCCGCCGCGGCGGCCGCGCTTGGCGCTGCCGGCGGGCGGCGCGTTGCCCGGTGTGTCTCCCAGGGGGTCGGTGTTGGTGGAGGGGTCCATGCCGAACACGGCGAGATGTT
>NZ_JBWKDK010000009.1:67468-206976 GCF_056436005.1 Streptomyces sp. NPDC043854 | reverse complement strand
CAAGGCCAAGGCCAGCCGCCACCGCGACTGGCCCCAGCCCACCCGACCTCCACACGACGCCATCGCGATCCTGCCGCCGTAAATCAACGGCATTGCGCCTAAACGGCGCGACGCCGTACCCCCGACCCCCTGCCCCCAGGCCAGGGGGTCGAGTTTTCACCTCTCCCGTCATCGTGGCATATGCCAGTCTCACCCGTTAGACGTCAAACGCTTGATACCTGTCTGTCGCCAGCGTTAGCGTCTGACGCGCGCCGTCCGGGCCGACCCGGAGCCGCGCAACCCTCCTCAACCCTGCGCCAGTTGGGGAGGGCGCACCGTTGCCCCCTCCCGCTGCTCGCACCGGCTCGGAGGGGGCAATCCGTCGCACGGGCAGGAGTACCGCGCATGTGCCGCACCAGCCATGACCACTCGCCCTCACCCTCTCCCCGGACACCGCGCGACTGCACGGCGGGGATCCACACCGGGTACTGGTTCGAGGCCGTCTGTCACCGGGACAGCCACGACCAGAACCCCGAACTGCTATACCGGACCATGCTGGAGACGCCCGAGAGGGCGGTCCGGCTGGTCAGGATGCAGATCCGGACCACCCACCCCTTCGCCCTGTCCCCCGCCGAGGTGGACCGCGCGCTCGCCTGGGCCGACGGCGGCGGCCGGGTCCAGGCCCTCGCCGCCCTGCACCGGGGCGAACGCACCGGCTTCAGCATCGTGCTGTGCGACGGGCGGCGTCCCGAGTGGCGCATCACGCCCGTCTGCTACCTCGCCCTGACGACCGGCCCCGACTGCTGACCGGTGGACGATCAGCCTGGGGGATGCAGCCCGCGGGCCGATGTCCCGCCTGTGGGGCGGTGGTTAAGTTCGGGGCATGGAAATCTCACGGGGGAAGGCAGAAGGCGGTGAGCGGCAGGTCGGGGCCGTGCACCGGTGGCAGACGGCGGCGCTCTGGGTAGGGGCCGGGCTGGTCACGCTCGTGCTCTCGAACATAGTGCTGCGCGTGCCGCTCGGGGTCGGTGACCAGGTATTCGGACCGGCACCGATGGTCGTCGTGATCGGGCTCGCGGTCGCCGCGGTGCTGGTGCGGCGGGCGCCGCTCGTCACCCTTTCGCTGATGCTGGTCACCGCGTGCGCGCTGATATTCGTGACGAACACGCCGGAGATGACGTTCGTCCCGGTGCTGGCCGGCGCCGTCGCGCTCGGCCGCGTCGCTTCCTCCCGGCCGCGGCGTGTCGCGCTGACGGCGGTCGCCGTCACGGTGCTGGCCGTGCTCCTGGGGCAGCTCGCCAGGCCCGTCCTCGGCGGCCCCGCCCTCGTGCTCGCGCAGAGCCAGCTGCCGATCGTCGTACTGGCCTGGCTGATAGGCGACTCGGTGCGGCGCGGCCGCGAGTCCGCCGCACAGGAGCAGGCCCGCGCCACCGAGCAGGCCCTCGCCGAGGAGCGGCTGCGCATCGCCCGCGAACTGCACGACCTGGTCGCCCACAGCATCGGCATCATCGCCATCCAGGCCGGCGTCGGCAGCCGTGTCATCGACAAGCGGCCCGGGCAGGCCCGCGAGGCGCTGGAGGCCATCGAGGCCACGAGCCGGGAAACCCTGGCGAGCCTGCGGCGCACGCTGGTCGCGCTGCGCCGCAGCGAGCCCGCCCCACTGGCCCCCACGCCCGGCCTCGAAGGGCTGGAGCAGCTCGCCGCCGCGACCGCGAGCGACACCGGGGTCCGGATCGAGGTGGTCCGGTCGGGAGAGCGGCGGCCGCTGCCGCAGGACATCGAGCTGGCAGCGTTCCGGATCGTGCAGGAGTCCCTGACCAACGTCGTCCGGCACGCCGGGGCCGCCACCTGCCGGGTGGCCGTCGGGTACGGGCCCGGGGAACTGGCCCTGGAGATCACCGACGACGGGCGGGGGACGCGGGCGGGGCACGCCGGCAGCGGATTCGGGATCACCGGCATGCGGGAGCGCGCCGCCCTGCTCGGCGGCCGGTTCGAAGCCGGGCCCATGGCCGGGGGCGGCTTCCGGGTGGCGGCCGGCCTGCCCGTCGCACTTCCCGATTCGCCCGACGCGCAGGACCGCGAGCGCAGGCACGAGCACGCGTACGTGAAGGAGGGGAAGGCATGAACGGCAGCATCCGCGTCCTGCTGGCCGACGACCAGCCGCTGGTGCGGTCCGGGCTGCGGGTCCTGATGGCCGACACCCCGGACCTGGAGGTCGTCGGCGAGGCCGCGAACGGCGCCGAGGCGGTCCGCCTCACCGCCGAGCTCGATCCCGACGTGGTGGTGATGGACATCCGGATGCCGGAGATGGACGGCATCGAAGCCACCCGGCGCATCACCGCCGCCCGCCCCGGCGGCCGTCCCGGCCGGACCGGCGCGGCGGACGGCGCCCGCGTCCTGATCCTCACCACCTTCGACGAGGACGACCACGTCTACGGGGCGCTGCGCGCCGGCGCGAGCGGCTTCGCCGTGAAGGACATGGCGCTGGACGACATCCTGGCGGCCGTCCGCGTCGTCGCCTCCGGCGACTCCCTGCTCGCGCCGGGCGTCACACGCCGCCTGATAGCGGACTTCGCCGCGGGCCCGGCGCCCGCCCCGGAGCGCGTGCCGGCCGTCACCGAGCGGGAGCAGGAGGTGCTGACGCTGGTGGGGCGCGGCCTGTCGAACAGCGAGATCGCGGAGAGCCTGTTCATCTCGGTGGCCACCGCCAAATCGCATGTGGCGCGGCTGCTGACGAAGCTGGACGCCCGCGACCGGGTCCAATTGGTGATCAAGGCCTATGAGATGGGGCTGGTCAGCCCGCCTCGGTGACATCGGCCGGGGAGCCGGCAGCAGGCGTGGGGCCGGGCGCGCCCGGGCGCGGAACAGCGGGTGGCGGCGTACAGTCGCGCACGCCCCGAGCGCGGCACGGCAGCCGCCACCCCCGCGACCCGCACTCGTCAAGGCCTTCCCTTGGCGTCCCCTCGCGACGAATCGCTCCACACCAGGGTGATCAACAGTTGACGAACCGTCAACACCTCGTTAGAGGTACATGCGCGGTTCCCGGATCGACCCGAAAGTTTCGCGCGAGCCGTCCGTACAGGTCGGGGCGTGGTCGGCGGTCTCGTCCGCGCGGTCGACCTCGCACCAGATCCGCTTGCCCGCGCCCTCACGCTGCCAGCCCCACCGGTCGGCCAGCCCGTCGACCAGCTCCAGCCCGCGCCCGCCGGCGTCCTCCGCGCAAGCCTGCCGCCGGGCCGGGGCACGGTCGCTGACGTCGGCGACCTCCACCCGCACGCCCGGCCCCCCGAACAGCATCCGCAGCACGGCCGGACACCCGGTGTGCACGATGGCGTTGGTGACCAGCTCGGAGATCAACAGGATCAGCGTCTCGGCGAGAGGCTCGTCGTCTTTTATCCCGCACCCCGCCAGGCGGGAACGCGCCCACCGGCGGGCCCGGCCGACCTCCGCGGGGTCCGGTCCTACCTCCAGCTGCACCTGAAGCACCTGCACCGTTCACACCATCCGAACCGGCGGACACGTCGCCTTGTGACAGGACAGGATCACCGAACGTGACCCTTCTTCGCAGCAGCATGGTTGACACACAGTCACCACAACAAGCGCTTCGGGCATATTCCAGCGCGACGAAGGAGGCGTGGTGCATACTGTGCGGCGCTCGCGCCGCGCTACCGCTCGCATTCCCGGGAGCGTACCGGAGCAGTCCCCCGCATCCGGGCCGTATGGGGCCCAACCAAGGACACAAACCGATATCAACTCTCCGTAATCGGACATGCGTCCCGCGTCAGGCCCCGGCGGTGGCCAGCAGATCGGCCGCCAGCGCCTCCTCCGCCTCTCCCGCCGTCCGCCACTGCTCGGCCCGCAGCCAGGCCCGCTTCAGGTGCAGGTGGACGTCTGCCTCCCAGGTGAAGCCCATCCCGCCGTACACCTGGAGGCAGTCCCGCGCGTTGCCCACGGCGGCCTCGTCCGCGAGCAGCTTCGCCCCCGCGACCTCCGCGGGGTCCGCCGTCACCGCCGCCGCGTAGACCGCCGTACGGGCCACCTCCGCGCGCACCAGCATCGCCGCGCACAGGTGCTTGACCGCCTGGAACGCCCCGATCGGCTGCCCGAACTGCTCGCGCTCCTTCGCGTGGCGCACCGCCAGGTCCAGGGTGCGCAGGGCGCTGCCGAGCTGGAGGGCCGCCGTCAGCAGCGCCGCCTCGTCACGGTACGGAGCCGCCTGCGCCTCGGGCCACTCCGCCCCGGCGGCGTCCGCGGATGGGCGCACGCGGTGCAGCGGTGTCAGGGGGTCCGCCGAACGGACCGGCTCACCCGAGCGGAGCAGTACCGCCGGGGGCACCGCCGACCCGAGGACCGCGTCCGCCTCGCCGAGATGCGTCACGAGCACCCCGCCCCTCCCTCCTGGCCCTCCTGGCCCTCCCGACCTGCCTGGCCCGTCGGCCCCGCCCGACCCTCCCGACCCTCCCGACCCGCCCAGGTCGAGGGCCGTGACCACCGCGGTGCCCTGTGCCGCGCCCGGGACCGTCCCGGCGGCCAGGTGTGTCGCCACCAGCGGCCCCGGCAGCAGCGCCCGCCCGGCCTCCTCGAAGACGAGCACAGCGTCCGCGAGCCCGAGCCCCACCCCGCCGGCCGCCTCCGGCAGCCGCAGCGCGAAGAACCCGGCCTCGCCCAGCTCCCGCCACAGCCCCCGGTCGACCCCCGCAGCCGTACCGCCGCCGCCCGCCGGGGTGTCCACGGCTGCCCGCAGCACCTCGCGCCCGTACCGCCGCGCCAGCAGTTCCCGTACGCCCGCCCGCAGGTCGCGCTGGTCCTGCGTCGGCTGGAAGTCCATGCCCCTCACCGGCCCTTCGGGAGGCCGAGGATCCGCTCGGCGACGATGTTGCGCTGGATCTGCGAGGTGCCCGCGGCGATCGTGTACGACAGGGAGGACAGCCGCTCGCGCACCCACTCCTCGTCCAGCGCGAGCGAGCCCGCGCCCAGCACCTCGGCGGCCGCGTCGTACAGCTCCTGCCGCGCGTGCGAGTAGGCGAGCTTGAACACCGACCCGCCGGTCCCGGGGATCCCGCCGGACCTCTGCGCCTCGCTCACGTTCCACTGGGTGAGCCGCCACAGCGCGCCGAACTCCGCGTGCAGCCGCCCGAGGCGGCGCCGCAGCACCGGGTCGTCCCAGCGGCCGTTGGCCCTGGCCGCGCGGGCGAGCTCGCCCAAGGTGCGCCGGCAGGCCACCACCTCGCCGACGAAGGCCGTGCCCCGCTCGAAGGAGAGGGTGACCATGGTGACCCGCCAGCCGTCGTTCTCCGCCCCGACCCGATTGGCGACGGGGACGCGCACCTCGTCGAGGAACATCTCGGCGAACTCGGTGCTCCCGGCCAGGGTGCGCAGCGGCCTGACCGTCACCCCGGGCGCGTCCATGGGCATGGCCAGCCAGGAGATCCCCCGGTGGCGGGGGGCGCCGGGGTCGGTGCGGACGAGGAGTTCGCACCAGTCGGCGATCTCGGCGTGCGAGGTCCACGTCTTCGACCCGGTGACGACGTACGCGTCGCCGTCGCGGACCGCGCGCGTGCGCAAGGAGGCCAGGTCGGAGCCGGCGCCGGGCTCGCTGAAGCCCTGGCACCACACCTCGTCGCCGCGCAGGACGGGCGGCAGCCAGCGGGCCCGCTGTTCCGCGGTGCCCTCGGCGGCGATGGTGGGGCCGGCGTGCAGCAGCCCGACGAAGTTCGCGCCGACGTAGGGCGCCCCGGCGCGCTCGGTCTCCTCCAGGAAGATCAGGTGCTGGGTGGGGGTGGCGCCGCGCCCGCCGGCGTCGACGGGCCAGTGCAGGCCCGCGTATCCGGCGTCGTACAGCCTGCGCTGCCAGCCGAGGTCGTAGGCGCGGCGGCCGGGCCAGTCGTCGGGGGAGGGCCCGGGCGGCAGCTCGGGCAGCGTCTTGGCGAGCCACTCGCGCAGCCGGGCGCGGAACTCCTGCTCTTCCTGCGTGTACGCGAGGTCCACTAGCGGCGGCCCTTGTCGAGGTCGAGGCCGAGCATGCGGATGGCGTTGCCGCGCATCAGCTTGTAGACCGTCTCCTCGTCGAGGCCCTCGACGTGGTCGAGGGCGACCTCCTTGGTGTGCGGGAAGGTCGAGTCGACGTGCGGGTAGTCGGTCTCGAAGGTGGCGTTGTCGCGTCCGACGGCGTCGAGGGCGGAGATGCCGTGCTTGTCCCGGAAGAAGCAGCAGAACACCTGCCGGTAGTAGTACGTGGACGGCGGCTCCGGGATCAGGTCGCGGACCCCGCCCCAGGCGCGGTGCTCCTGCCAGACGTCGTCGGCGCGTTCCAGGGCGTAGGGGATCCAGCCCATCTGGCCCTCGCTGTAGGCGAGCTTGAGCTGCGGGAACTTCACCAGGACCCCGCTGAAGAGGAAGTCCATCATCGAGGCCATGGCGTTGTTGAAGCTGAGCGAGGCCTGGACGGCGGGCGGGGCGTCGGGGGAGGCGGCCGGCATCTGGGACGAGGACCCGATGTGCATGTTGACGACGGTGCCGGTCTCCTGGCAGACGGCGAAGAAGGGGTCCCAGTAGCCGGAGTGGATGGAGGGCAGGCCGAGGTGGGTGGGGATCTCGGAGAAGGTGACGGCGCGCACCCCGCGGGCGGCGTTGCGGCGGATCTCCGCGACCGCCAGGTCGATGTCCCAGAGCGGGATGATGCACAGCGGGATCAGCCGGCCGCCGCTGTCGCCGCACCACTCCTCGACCATCCAGTCGTTGTACGCGCGCACGCAGGCGAGGGCGACCTCCTTGTCGCGGGCCTCGGCGAAGGTCTGCCCGCAGAAGCGGGGGAAGGTGGGGAAGCAGAGGGAGGCCTCGACGTGGTTGAGGTCCATGTCGGCGAGCCGGGCCCCGGGGTCCCAGCAGCCGCGGCGCATCTCGGCGCGGGTGATGCCCTCCAGGGTCATGTCGTCGCGGTCGAAGCCGACGGCGGCGATGTTCCGCTTGTACGGGAACTTCAGGTCTTCGTAGATCCACCAGTCGGTCGGCGGGCCGTCGGGGTCCATGGAGATCACGTACTTGCCGCCGCGGTACTCCAGCTCGCCGATGCCGGCGGTGAGCGGCTTGGGGCCGCGGTCGCGGTACTTGGCGGGCAGCCAGACGTCGAAGAGGTGCGCCGGTTCGATGACGTGGTCGTCGACGCTGATGATCCGAGGCAGTTCCATGGCTTCCCCTCACCGCGAGCCGGATCGAGCCGATTGATCTGATGGACCGTCAGATAGTGCGGTCGCTCCACGCTAGCCCCGCCGCCCCTGGACCGACAAGCGCCCCGGCAATAGGCTCTCCCCGCCATCTGACTATCCGTCAGCAATTGTTTCGGGGCGAACCGATCGAACGGAGGGCTGCCATGCCGGGAGCGACGCGGACGCCGGCCGACACCGCGCGGGAACTGGACGGCTCCCCCACCCTCTGGGCGCTGGTCGCCCGCCGGGCGGAGCTGACCCCCGACGCCCCCGTCCTGATCCAGGCGGCCCCGGACCCCGCCGACGACCGGACGATCACCTTCGGCGCGCTGCGCGACCGCTCCGAACGGGTCGCGGCGGGCCTGTACACCATGGGGGTGCGCCCCGGCACGGTCGTCGCCTGGCAGCTGCCCACCCGGATCGAGACGGTCCTGCTCTCCCTCGCCCTGGCCCGGATCGGGGCCGTGCAGTCACCCGTGATCCCCTTCTACCGGGACCGCGAGGTGGGCTTCGCGCTGCGCGAGTCCAAGGCCGAGTTCTTCGCCGTCCCCGGCCTCTGGCGGGGCTTCGACCACACGGCGATGGCCGGGCGGCTCGGGGCGCGCGGCGTCTTCCGGGCCTACGAGGCCGCCGACCTCCCGGACGGGGACCCGGCCGTCCTGCCCGCGCCGCCCGCCGACGGGACCTCCGTACGCTGGATCTACTGGACCTCCGGCACCACCTCGGACCCCAAGGGCGTCCTGCACACCGACCGCTCGCTGATCGCGGGCGGCTCCTGCCTCGCCCACGCCCTGCGGCTCGGCCCACAGGACGTCGGCTCGATGGCGTTCCCCTTCGCGCACATCGCCGGCCCCGACTACACCGTGATGCTGCTGCTGTACGGGTTCCCGGCGGTGCTCTTCGAGAAGTTCGCGATGCCGGACGCGCTGGACGGCTACCGGCGCCACGGGGTCACGGTCGCGGGCGGCTCGACCGCCTTCTACTCGATGTTCCTCGCCGAGCAGCGCAAGAACCCGTCCGAGCCCGTCGTCCCCACCCTCCGGCTGCTCGCGGGAGGCGGCGCCCCGAAGCCGCCGGAGCTGTACCACGCGGTGGTCCGCGAGCTGGGCTGCCAGCTCACCCACGGCTACGGCATGACCGAGGTCCCGATGATCACCATGGGCTCCCCGGACGACACGGCCGAACACCTCGCCACCACCGAGGGCCGCCCGCCGGCCCGCATGTCGATCCGCATCACGGCCCCCGACGGCACCCCGCTGCCCGCCGGCTCGGACGGCGAGGTCCGGCTGCGCGGCGAGGCGGTCTGCCAGGGCTACCTGAACCAGGACGGCCCGGCGGGGCCCTTCGACGCGGACGGCTACCTGATCACCGGCGACCTCGGCCGGCTGACCCCCGACGGCTACCTGGTCCTCACCGGCCGCAGCAAGGACGTCATCATCCGCAAGGGCGAGAACATCTCGGCGAAGGAGATCGAGGACCTCGTCCACCTGCTCCCGGAGGTCGGCGACGTCGCCGTCATAGGCCTGCCGGACCCGGAGCGCGGCGAACGCGTCTGCGCCGTCGTCGAACAGCCGCCGGGCGCCGCCCCCCTGACCCTGCACCGGCTGGCGGACCATCTGCGCGCCCAGGGCCTGGCCCCCCACAAACTCCCGGAGCAGCTGGAACTCCTCGACGCCCTCCCCCGCAACGAGGCGCTCCGCAAGATCCTCAAATACCGGCTCCGCGAACGCTTCGCCTAGCCGGGGCCTGGGCCGGGGCCTGGGCCAGGGCCTGGCCGCGAGGGGGGCGCAGGTGCCGTGGCCCGCGGCCCCGCGTCCGCGTGGGAAGCGGGGCCTGCCGGGCGGACCGGCTGCGGGTCGGACAGCCGGCGTCAGGCGTCCGGGGCTTCCACGCCGCAGTACGACGCGAAGGCGGCGAGGAGGCCGTCCTCCGAGAGGCGGCCGTCGCCGTCCGTGTCCAGGGCCGCCGCCACCGGGCCGGCCACCTCCGCCGGGGTGCCCAGGACGCGCAGGACGCGGGCCGCCTCGGCCGTGGTCACGCCCCCGCCGCCCCCGTCGGCTGCTGCGATCACCGCGATCACCGCGTGCAGGAACGGCCGCGCGATCTCCGCGAACCGCTGCGGGTTGTCCCGCAGCCGCTTCGCCGCCCCGGTGATGAACTCCTGGCGGGTCACCCGCTGGTCGCCGTCGACGTCCGCGATGCCGGCCATCCCCTGCCAGAACGCCTCCGCGCCCGCGAACACGGCCTGGCCCTTGTCCGACCGCGGGGCCGTGCCGAATTCGGCCAGCACCGCCTTGGCGGCCGCGCTGAAGTCCTGGCGGTCGATATATCCGTTGCCGTCCTGGTCGAAGGTGGCGAATCGGCTGGCGATCTTGCGCTCGTATTCTGCGCTGTCCATATCGGGGGTTCCGCCTTCACATGTGCGGTGGGGTGCAGTTCAAGACAAGCGGGAGCGTAAGGCCTTTGTGGCCCGCGCGTTAAGCGAAGGCGTCAAGGAGGCGGCCGCATCGAACCCGCGCACGGGAAGCGCGGCGGGGCGCGCGCATCCGTGCCCATGTGCCGGGCTCATGTGCCGCGCCGCGTCCCTGCGTTCACACCCCGTCACGACCCGTCCGCGGCAGGCCACTCTTCCAGGGCGAGGTTGCGGCAAAACAGGCGGACACCGGCCCGTGCCCATTACATTCGATGCGTCGACACACGGCTGGGGGCACGATGCCGAAGGACGCACCACCGCGCTGGGACCGCCGTATGCAGCAGCGGCTGGCCCGCGGCGAGGCCGCCGCGCTCGGCGAGCTGTACGACCGCTTCGCCTCGCTCGTGCACAGCCTGGCGCACCGGGTGCTGGGCGACGAGAGGGCCGCCAACCGGATCACGCGCGAGGTGTTCGGCTACATCTGGGAGAACCCCGACGCCTACGACCCCAAACAGGGCTCCATGCGCTCCTGGGTGGCCCGGATCACCCAGGCCCAGGCCGTCGCCCGGCTGCGCCAGTCCGAGCTGGGCCGCGGCTCGCACGAGGAACTGGAGCAGAAGGTGCGCAGCGCCAGCGCCGCCGCCCGCGCCGACTACATCGTCACCTCGATGCCCGCGCCGCTGCGCGCCGCCCTGGAACTCGCGTACTTCGAGCGGCGCAACTACCGGCAGGCCGCTGCCGACCTGAAGATCAGCGAGGACGAGGCACGGCGCCGGCTGCGCCTGGGCCTTCAGCTGCTGTCGACCGCCAACGTCCTCCCGCCGGGGGACTCCGCCCCGCCCGGCTACGGCCCGCCCGGATATGGAACGCCCCGATGAACGGTCCCGACGACGGACGCGACGGACGCGACGAGCACGGCGGACGCGGCGGACACGGCGGACCCGGCGGTCACGAGGAGCGGCAGGTCGGCGGGGCGCCCCGGATACCGGGTCCGCGCGGGCCCGCCGACGACCTCGACCCGCGGAGCGCGCCCCGGCCGCTCCCCCGGCCGCGGCCCGAGCCGCCGTCTCCCACGCCGCCCGAGCGGGCCCCCGAGCGCCGCTCGCACGCCGTGCTGAAATCCCTGCTCGGTGCGTGGGCGCTGGCCGCCTGCTCGGCCGAGGAGATCCAGGCGGTGGAGGAGCACCTCACCGAGTGCGCGCCGTGCGCGGAGGAGGCGCTGCGGCTGCGCGACGCGGTGGGGCTGCTGCACCCGGAGGAGAGCCTGGACCTCAAGCCGCTGCTGCGGTCGCGGGTGCTGGAGGACTGCCTGGGCAAGCGGCCCGCCCGGATCCCGGTCCCGGCGTGGGCGAGCCCGTACGACACGGAGACCGCACGGCTGGACGCGCTGCTGCGGGACTTCGGCGACGCCGAGTGGGAGACCCCCGTCCGGCTGAAGTGGTTCGAGGAGGAGCGTCGGCAGACCCGCCGCACGACGGTCGCCGGGGTGATCGGGCACCTGCTCACGGTGGACGGCATGATCGCGAGCGCGCTGGGCCTGGACGACCCGCTGGGCCCGGAGGCGGCGCAGGAGCGCGGCCCGGCGGCCCGTACGGAGCTGTACTGGAACTCCGCGGTGCAGCCGATCACCCGGCAGGTGCGCGAGCCGTGGCGGGAGCAGGGCCACACGCTGGTGCGGACGGTGTCGTTCGCGGGCCGGGGCGTGGCGGAGCTGTCCGTGGACTACGGGCATTTCGCGCTGCCGCTCGGGGACGCGTTCCTGGAGCGGGCCTTCGAGTGCTGGGTGCACGCCTGGGACATCGCGGAGGCGGTGGACTACCCGTACGACCCGCCGTCGGGGCAGGACCTGCACCGGATGATCGACCTGGCGGCCAGGCTCCTGCCGAGCGCGCTGGCGCACCGCCGGAGGGCCGGGCTGGCCGCTCCGGCGCGGGGACTGGTCGCGGCCGGGGCGCCCGGCCGGACCCTGCACCTGGAGATCGAGGGCTCGGGCGGCGGGAGCTGGGACATCGCCCTGGACTCGCCGGCCGCGAAGCCGTCGGCGGAGCACACGGTGGCGCGGATCGCGCTGGACGGGGCGGAGTTCTGCCAGCTGGCCGCCGGGCACATCTCGCCGGAGGAGGCGGCCGTCGGGCAGCACGGCGACCGGGAGGCGATCCGCGACGTGCTCTTCGCCGCCGCCTCCCTCAGCCACCTCTAAGCGGCCTCGGTGAAGTGAGGCCCGCCCCCGCCCCGTCCGGTCGGGGACCGTCCTCGGACGCGGGGGGGGGGGTGGGGCCGGCGGGCCTCCGGACGGGTCAGGCGAAGACGACCGTGCGGGTGCCGTTCAGCAGGACGCGGTGCTCGCTGTGCCACTTCACGGCGCGCGCCAGCGCCTGGCACTCGACGTCGCGGCCGATGGCCACCAGCTGGTCCGGGGTGACCTCGTGGCCGACCCGCTCGACCTCCTGCTCGATGATCGGCCCCTCGTCGAGGTCGGCCGTCACGTAGTGCGCGGTGGCGCCGATCAGCTTCACGCCCCGGGCGTGCGCCTGGTGGTACGGCTTGGCGCCCTTGAAGCTCGGCAGGAAGGAGTGGTGGATGTTGATGATGCGGCCGCTGAGCTCCTTGCACAGGGTGTCCGACAGCACCTGCATGTAGCGCGCCAGGACGACGAGCTCCACGTTCTCGGCGCGGACCAGCTCCAGCAGCTGCGCCTCCGCGTCCGCCTTGGTGTCCTTCGTCACCGGGATGTGGCGGAAGGGGATGTCGTACGAGCGCACCAGCTCTTCGAAGTCGGTGTGGTTCGAGACGACGGCGGCGATCTCCACCGGCAGGGCCCCGATCCGGGTGCGGAACAGCAGGTCGTTCAGGCAGTGGCCGAACTTCGAGACCATCAGCACGACCCGCATGCGCTCGTCGGAGCGGTGGATCTCCCAGTCCATCCGGAACGAGTCGCCGATGGCGGCGAAGCTGGCCCGCAGCTTCTCCACGGAGACGGGCGGCTCGGCCGAGAAGTGCACCCGCATGAAGAAGAGACCGGTGTCGCGGTCGCCGAACTGCCGGCTGTCCTCGATGTTGCATCCGGTCATGAACAGGTAACTGGACACGGCGTGCACAATGCCCTGCTTGTCGGGGCAGGACAGGGTCAGTACGTACTGCTGGGGTGCCTGGGGCTGCGGGTCGTCGCTCATGGCACCACAGCCTTTCACACCGGGCGGGTGAGGAGTCTCAGCAGTTCCAGCGAGCGGGGCGCCGCATCCGGGTCCTCGCCGTCGGCCTGCGCGAGCCGTACGTGTGCCTCGCGGGCGGCGTGCACCGCCTCGGGCCAGGCCTGGTGCTCCAGGTAGGCGGAGACGGGGGCGTCGGGGCCGACCTGGTGCAGGATGCGCAGCACGCGCAGGACGACGGCGTCGACGAGGGTGGCCTCCTGCACGTCGCGGAAGATCGTCCCGACGTACTTCTCGGCGGACCAGCTGTCCAGCCAGGTGTCCTCGACGAGCCGGTACACGGCGTCGGTGACGTCCCCGTATCCCTCGGCGCCCGCGAGCCAGACCTCTTCCTGGAAGGCCGGATCGGAAAGCATGTGCAGCGCCGAGCGCACATTGCTGCGCCAGCGCCACCACGGCATGTCGTTCAGGGGCATGCCGCCCATGGTGGAGGAGCGGCCGCCGCGTCGGGAAGAGTTCTTCGAACCTTGGGCGAATGTCACGCTTTCGATCGTACGTTCCGGTCTGGAGCGATCTTGAAGCACCTGTGCAGGATCACATCCCTGTCATTCACCTGGATGTCACCCACTGTTGCGTCCATCTCACTGCCCAGTTACCCGCGGGACGGAATGGTGCTGGGACATGACCGATCGGCGACGCACAACTCCCCGCTTCCGAACCGCCGTTGCTGCCACGATGGGCGCATGCCTCCTCGTCGGCTGCGGCATCCTCCCCGGAGGCTCGGGCGGCCCCACGGACACCATCACGGTCATGACCTTCGCCCCGCAGGACACCAGAGCCACCAATATGCCGGGAATGACCGGTATGGCCAAGGCCTACGAGAACTGGGTCAACGCCGCGGGCGGGATCAACGGCCACAAACTGCGCGTGATCACCTGCAACGAGAAGAACACCCCGTCGGGCGCCGGCGACTGCGCCCGCAAGGCCATTGCCGAGAAGGCCGTCGCCGTCGTCGGCTCCTACAGCCAGCACGGACGCGCTTTCATGGCCCCGCTGGAGGTCGAGGGCATCCCCTTCATCGGCGGGTACGGGGTCTCCGCCGAGGAGTTCCAGAGCAACCTCTCCTTCCCCGTCAACGGCGGCCAGCCGGTGCTCCTCGCCGGCGCCGGACGGCAGCTGGGCCGCGCCTGCACCCAGGTGGCGCTGGTCCGGCCCGACACCCTCGCCGGCGACTCCATGCCGATCCTGCTGAACGCCGGCCTGAAGTCCGACGGCGCCGGCAAGGCGGGCGAGGCCGCCGACGTCCGCGCCGCCGAGGACTCCGCGGACCTCATGCCGCAGGCCCGCCAGGCCCTGGCCAGTTCCTCCGGCGGCAAGGAGCGCGGCTGTGTGGCGGCCGTGCTCGGCCAGCGCACCGAAACGTTCTTCGACGCCTTCCGCCGGGCCGACGACAAGCGGAAGAACCCGCAGATCGCCTCCGTGCTGGGCAGCGTCAGCCAGGCCCTCATCGACCGCACCGGCGGCCGCGAGAGCCCCTTCGAGGGCGCACTCGTCACCAGCTGGTACCCCGTCTCGGGCGACCCGCTGTGGCAGCCGATGCGGAAAGTGATCTCCGAGCACGCCTTCGGCAACGACGCCGTGGACCCCGACGACAGCGGGACGCAGACCACCTGGATCGCGTACACCGTCCTCGGCGAGGCCCTCAAGCGCCTGAAGTCCGGCGAGACGGTCACCCCGCACAAGGTGGCGCGCGCCCTGAACCAGGCGGAGCCGGTCCGGACCGGCGGCCTGACCCCCGACCTGAACTGGCGCTACGAGAACATGCGCGCCCTCGCCGGCTTCCCGCGCATCGTCAACGGGCGGGTCACCTTCCAGGTCGTCCAGTCCGGCCGGCTCGTCGCCCAGCAGGGCGAGCAGCCGATGGACATGACGCAGACGCTGGAGCAGGCCCCGCGCGCCGCGTGACGCGTGATGCGGGGCCGCGCGCCGCGTGACCGCGTGACCGTGACCGCGTGACCGCCCTAAAGCTGTGACTTGTCCCGCTTGGTGAGGTTGTACTTGGCCGCGATCGTGTTCCACATGGATGCGGCCGACTCCTTCGCCCGCGTCGCCTCGGCGCTCGACTTGTTGCCGTCGTTGGCGTCGTCGGTGTTGCGGGCCCGCCCGTCCTTGCAGCCCTTCTTGTCCCCGGCGATGTCGTCCGCCCAGGCCGCGTAGCTGTTGTCGGCGTCCGCCGAGGCCTTCCAGGCCTTGCCCAGCGCCGCGGACAGCCTCTCGTTGTTCGGAAGCAGGTCCAGCTTCAGGTCCTGGAGCCGGGTGACGAGCCCCTCGCGCTGCCGGGCCGCGTCGCGCAGGTCGCTCGCCGCCGTGCCGAGGTTGCGGCAGCTCTTGATGTCGTCGACGGCCTTGATCACGGTGGACCGGCTGTCGTTGCTGTCCGCGAGGAGCTTGTCCAGCTGGATGGCCTGGGAGCGGGCCGGGTCCACCGGCGCCTCGACGGCCGCCGCGGCCGAGGTGCCCGCGGACGGGGTGGGGGCGGCCGCCGCCGCGGCCGGGTCGTTGTTCTGCGCCTTGCCGTCGCTGAGCAGCGCGCCGACACCGAGCCCGACCACGGCCAGGCCGATCACCACGGCCGCGATGACCGCCGGCGGCACGCGCCGGGCCGGCTCGGGCGGGGGCGGCGGGGCGTACTGCCCCTGCCCCTGCGCGCCCGGGGGGAACGGCTGCTGCGGATGCGGCCCGGGCGGTACGGGCTGCTGCCCGTACGGCGGATACGGCCGCGGCGGCGGCTGCCGCAGCACCGGCTCCTGGACCGGCGGCAGCTGCTGGGTGTGCCCGTCGCTTCCGGCGAGCCCGTCGCCGTCGCGGAACAGCCCGTCGAAGCCGTCGGTGACCGGCGGGATGAACTGGGTCGCCGCCTCATCGTGCGAGAGAGCCGCCGGGACCGGGGGGATGTACTGCGTCGCCGCCTCGTCGTACGCGGGGGCCGCCGGCGGCGCCGGGGCGCCCGGGGCCGGCGGGGCGTACGGCATCCCGGGCGCGCCGGGCGCCGGGTCGGCCGGGACCGGCGGGATGTACTGGGTCGCGGCCTCGGGCAGCGGTGGGTAGCCGTAGCCGTGTGGCTGGCCGGGGCCCTCCCAGCCGGGCCCGACCACGTGCCCGGGCTGCGCCTGCACGGGCTGCGCCTGCACGGGCGGGGGCGGCAGCTGGCCGGGGGCCGCCGGCGCCTGCGCGTACGCCGGATCGGGGCCCCACGGCGCACCGGGCTGCGGGGCCGCCTGCGGGGCGTTCCCCTGTCCGTTCTCCGTCACCGGGACTCCTTCGCCGACTACTCCGAACACTCCGAACCACGGAACGCCGACTCACGCTACCCGGACCCCGCCCTCCCCGTCAGGCCCACGTTCCCGGACGATCAACCACATACCCGGGCATATCTCCTGCTAGGCGACCGCCTCCAGCCGTGCCGCGAACTCGCGGACCGCCGCCTCCTCCCGGTACGGCTGGAGCCTCGCCCGGAAGTCGTCCAGGTACTCCGCGCCCCGGCTGGAGCGGAGACCCGACAGCAGCTCCGCCGCCTGCCCCGCGGTCTGGCAGGCCTGTTCCACCTCCCGCTGCTGCACCCGCGCCGCCGCCAGCAGCAGCAGCCCGATCGCGCGGCGCCGCTCCTTCCCGGCCGGCAGGCCGGCCAGCGCCTCCTGCGCCTGCCGGGCCGCCTGCTCCGCCTGCCCCAGGTCCCGGTGGCAGTGGGCCAGCTCATCCGCCAAGTACGCCTGGTCGAAATGCCGGATCCACACCGGGTCGTCCCCGGATTCCGGTTCCGCCCGCTCCAGCGCCGTCACCGCCCGCGAGGACAGCACGGCCGCCGCCCGGGCATCGCCCAGCAGCGCGTGCCCGCGCGCCTCGGCCGCGTAGAACATGGACTCCACCCGCGGGGTCACCTGCCCGCGCGTCCCTTCCTGGGCGGCCCGCGCCAGCTGGGCGATCTCCCGCGGATTGCCGAGCTCCGCGGCGAGGTGGCTCATGGACGCCGCCAGCACGTACCCGCCGTACGCGCGGTCCCCGGCCGCCTGCGCCAGCCGCAGCGCCTGGATGTAGTAGCGCTGCGCCAGCCCCGGCTGCCCGGTGTCCACCGCCATGTACCCGGCGAGCTCCGTCAGCCGGGCCACCGCCGCGAACAGGGCGCGCCCGACCGGCTCCCGGTACGAGCCCCCGATCAGCCCGGACACCACGGAGTTGAGGTAGTGCACGACGACGGGCCTCACGTGCCCGCTGCCGAAGCGGTGGTCGAGCTCCTTGAGGGCCTCGGTGGTCGCCCGTACCGCCTCCACGTCCGACATGCCGACGCGGGAGCCGCCGCTGCGGGCCACCTGCGCGTCGGCGCCGGTGATCAGCCAGTCCCGGCTCGGCTCGACCAGCGCGGACGCGGCCACGCTCGACCCGGACAGGAAGTCCCGCCGCCCGACGTCGCTCCGCCACAGCTCACTGACCTGCTCGATGGCGCCGCCGACGGTCGGGGAGAACTGGAGGCCGATCCCGGAGGCGAGGTTCTTGCCGTTGGCCATGCCGATCTCGTCGATGGTGACGGTCCGGCCGAGTTTGCGGCCGAGCGCCTCGGCAATGATTCCGGGAGCCCGGCCGCGTGGCTGCTGGCCGCGCAGCCAGCGGGCCACGGACGTCTTGTCGTAGCGGAGGTCGAGGCCGTGCTCGGCCCCGCACATGTTGACGCGCCGGGCGAGCCCGGCGTTCGAGCACCCGGCTTCCTGAATCAGTGCCTGCAGCCGTTCGTTCGGCTGGCGGGCGACGAGAGGCCTGGCTGCCATGAAAACCCCCAGAGGCCGCGGGTGATCGTTGGAATGATCACTTCCCGCCTGATGTGCGGAGAATCATCCGCTCTGCGTCGTATCGCTACCCAACTCCAGCGCCCGACCTCCCACGCGCCCCCACCCGTGCACCAGTGCGCCCCGTATGCAGGATCGATGCAGCGCCCACCGGCCGGTTTGCCCCCGTAACCCCGCCTCACCGCGGGAGTTGTGATGGTCGTGGAAGAGACCATCGGAGTCACGGAGACCGCATCCATCCCCAAGCAGCGCTCCGAGCTGCTGCTGGACCATGCCGTGCGGTACACGGAAGAACGCCACTGGGACGTCTTCGCCGGCACCTGGCTGGAGCACGCGGACGGGCGGGAGCTGTGCTCCTGCGGGGCGGCGGACTGCCCGGCGCCGGGCGCGCACCCCGCGGTGCAGGAGTGGGCGTCGCTCGCCACGGGCAGCGCGGTACGGGTCCGGCAGGTGTGGGGGAAGCGGCCCGAGGCCTCGATCCTGCTGCCGACGGGCCGTACGTTCGACGCGCTGGACGTCCCGGACTCCGCCGGATTCCTGGCGCTCGCCCGGCTGGAGCGCATGGAGCGCACCCTCGGACCGGTCACGCTGACGCCCGACCACCGGATGCTGTTCTTCGTGCTGCCGGGCGCCTCGGCCAAGGTGCCGGAGATGGTCCGCCGGTACGGCTGGTCGCCGGCCGCGATCGACCTGGGGGTGCGCGGCGAGGGCGAGTACGTCGCCGCCCCGCCGACCCGCTTCGGCGGCCGGGGCTCGGTCCAGTGGGCGCGCCGCCCCACGCCGGCCAACCGCTGGCTGCCGGACGCCGAGGAGCTGATCGACGCGCTGGCGTACGCGTGCGGACGCGAGGCCGCGGCGGAACGGGCAGCCCGCCGCACGCCCTGACGGCCGCACGCCCCGACCAACGTGGCCCGGACCAACGCGGCCCGGACCAGGTGCGTTTCGCGGCCGAAAGTCATGACATACGTAACTGCCCTGCCTCTTGGGGCCGCCCTATGGTGAAGACGTAGGACCACGGGGACCAGAACGAGAGGCAGACGCATGCCGAACCAGGGTGATGCGACG
Organism: Streptomyces sp. NPDC043854; assembly: GCF_056436005.1. Taxonomy (NCBI): domain Bacteria; kingdom Bacillati; phylum Actinomycetota; class Actinomycetes; order Kitasatosporales; family Streptomycetaceae; genus Streptomyces; species Streptomyces sp. NPDC043854. The sequence continues at coordinate 188,327 of NZ_JBWKDK010000009.1, read as the reverse complement.
GGCGGGACGTCCGGGACGGGTGGCGCGCGACCGGCGCCGTCCACCGAGCGGGCAGCAGTACGGGTGGAAGGCCTGTGGAAGCGCTTCGGCGACCAGGTCGCGGTCGCGGGCATCGACCTGGAGCTGCCGGCGGGGAAGTTCATCGGCCTGGTCGGCCCGAACGGCGCGGGGAAGACGACGACGCTGTCGATGGTGACCGGACTGCTGCGCCCGGACATGGGGCGGATCGTCGTGGCCGGCCACGACGTGTGGACGGACCCGGTCGAGGTGAAGTCCCGGATCGGCGTGCTGCCCGAGGGCCTGCGGATGTTCGAGCGGCTGTCGGGCCGTGAACTGCTCGGCTACATGGGCCGGCTGCGCGGCCTGCCGGGCGAGGAGACCGACAAGCGGGCGACGCAGCTGCTGGAGGTCCTCGACCTCGCGGGCTCGCAGCACAAGCTGGTCGTGGACTACTCGACGGGCATGCGCAAGAAGATCGGCCTGGCCGCGGCCCTGCTGCACAACCCGGAAGTGCTGTTCCTGGACGAGCCGTTCGAGGGCGTGGACCCGGTGTCGGCGCAGACCATCCGCGGGGTACTGGAGCGGTACACCTCCTCGGGCGCCACGGTCGTCTTCTCCTCCCATGTGATGGAGCTGGTCGAGTCGCTGTGCGACTGGGTCGCCGTCATGGCCGGCGGCCGGATCCGCGCCGCGGGTCCGCTGGCCGCGGTACGCGGCGCGGCGCCCTCGCTCCAGGCCGCGTTCCTGGAGCTGGTCGGTGCCGGCGGGCGCGCCGCGGGCGACTCGCTGGACTGGCTGGGCGGGCAGGCCGCCCGATGAGCACCACCGCATCCGCATCCGCCTCCGCTTCCGCGCCCGTGCCGGGGCCGGGGCCGGGGCCGGGGCCGGCTCCCGCGTCCGCTGCGGCCGGCCCGGCCGCCGCCGCGGTGAATCCGACCGCCGTGTTCGTCCGGCTGAAGCTCTCGCTGATACGCAACGGCCTCAAGGGGTCGTCGAAGCGCAAGGCCGCCTACTTCACCTCGCTGGCGTTCTCGCTGGCGGTGGCCTTCTTCGTGACTCTCGGCCTGGCCATGCTGCACGGGCACGCGCACGCCGGCACGGTCGTCGTCCTGCTGGCCGCGATCCTGGCGCTCGGCTGGACGTTCATGCCGCTGTTCTTCCCCGCCGGGGACGAGACGCTCGACCCGAGCCGGCTGGTCATGCTGCCGCTGCGGCCGCGCCCGCTGGTGCGGGCCCTGCTGGCCTCCTCGCTCATCGGCATCGGGCCGCTGTTCACGCTGTGCGTGGCGGTCGGCTCGGTGGTGGCCGTCGCACGGGGGTCGGCGGGCATCGTGGCCGGTGTGGTGGCCGCACCGCTGCTGCTGCTCGGGTGCGTCGCACTGGCCCGCACGGTCGCCACGGCCAACGTCCGGCTGCTGACCAGCCGCAAGGGGCGCGACCTCGCGCTGCTCAGCGGCCTGGTGGTCGCGGTGGGCGCGCAGGTCGCCAACTTCGCGAGCCAGCGCCTGTTGGAGGCCGGGGGCCTGGCCAGGCTGGAGCCGGCTGCGGAGGTCGTGCAGTGGCTGCCGCCCGCCACGGCCGTCGGCATGGTGAACTCCGTGAGCAAGGGCGCGTACGGGGCGGCCGCAGGCCAGCTGGCGCTTACCGTCCTCGCCCTGGTGCTGCTGATGTGGCTGTGGGAGCGCAGCCTGACCCAGCTGATGGTCACCCCGGACGGCTCGACGATCGCCGCGGCCGGCTCGAAGGAGAAGCGGGAGTCGGCGGGCGGCGGCATCTGGTCGTGGCTGCCGGCGGGGCGGACGGGCGCGTCCCTCCAGCGCACCCTGCGCTATGCGGTGCGGGATCCGAAGACCAAGATGTCCTGGGTATCGGCCCTGGCGGTCGGCCTGATCGTGCCGGTGTTCAACGCGCTCCAGGGCACGGGCTCGGTGTACCTGGCCTGCTTCGGGGCGGGCATGCTGGGTGTGCAGATGTACAACCAGTTCGGGCAGGACACCTCGGCGTTCTGGATGGTCGCGCAGACCATCGGGGGCACGCGCGACGCGTTCGTGGAGCTGCGCGCCCGTGCGTACGCCCTGGCCCTGGTCACGGTGCCGTACACGGTCCTGGTCACGGCGGTCACGGCCGCGCTGGTGGACGACTGGCAGGCCTTCCCGGCCGGCCTGGGCATGGCACTGGCCCTGATGGGGTCCATGCTGTGCACGGGCGCGCTGGCCTCGGCCCACTATCCGTACTCGATCCCGACGGACGGCGCCTTCAAGAACGTCGCCCCGGGCCAGGGCGGTCTGGCCTGGACGGGCATCTTCGGCGGACTGCTGGCGTCGGCGGTGATCTGCTCGCCGGTGATCGCGCTGACGATCTGGTTCAAGGTGGCGGACGGGATGCAGTCCCTGTCCTGGATCGTGCTCCCGCTGGGCGTGGTCTGGGGCGCGGTGGCGGCCTGGGCGGGTGTCCGGCTGGCGGCTCCGGTCGTGGTCCGGAAGCTGCCGGAGATCCTGCAGGCGGTCAGCAAGGGCTGAGCGCGGGATGCGCAGCGAGGGGGTGACACGGCCGGGGAGGCCGGTCACCCCCTTTCCCGTGTGCGGGGCCGGGTCAGTGGGACACCGTCGGGCGGAGGCCGTCGAGGAAGGGTTCCAGGACGGCCCGCCAGGCGGTCGGCTGGTCGTAGTGGAGGTAGTGGCCGGCGTCGGGGATCTCGGCGTACCGGCCCTCGGGCAGGACGCGGACCATCTCCTGGGCCTCCGCGCGGCCGAGCTCGCCGTCGAGGCCCCGCACGACCAGGGTGGGGCAGCGGACCTGGGCGAGCTCCTCCCAGTGCGCGTCGTGGACCCAGGTTTCACGGGCCGTCAGCATGTCGCTGCGGGAGAACAGAGGGCGCCAGCCGTCGGGGGTCCGGTGCATCACGTCGGCGAAGAAGGCGCCGCGGCCGGGGTCGGGCCGCTGCACGCGGGGGTCGTCCTCGCCGAACCAGCGGCGGGCGGCGTCCTGCGTGGGGAAGGGCAGGGGCCAGTGGCGGAACCACTCCGCCCATTCGCGCTGGGAGGCCTCGCCGAGGGCGGAGGCACGCATGTCGCAGATGACGAGGGCCTCGACGAGGTCCGGGCGGCGGGCGGCCAGCTGCCAGCCGGTGAGGGCGCCCATGGAGTGGCCGACGAGGGTGACGGGGGCGAGGCCGAGCTGCTCGACGGCCGCCTCGGCGTCGGCGACGAAGGCCTCACGGCCCAGGGAGGCCTGGACCTCGGGGCCGGCGGCCGGGCGGTCGCTCTCGCCGTGCCCGCGCTGGTCGAGGGCCACGACCCGGCGGCCTCGGGCGAGCCAGCGGGCAGTGCCGGCCCAGTGGAGGGCGCGGCCCATCAGGCCGTGGAGTAACAGCACCCGGGGCGCCGGGAGATCCGGCGGCAGGGCGGCGTCCGGTTCGCCGAACTCCCAGGCGGCCAGGCGCATGCCGTCGGCCGCTGTCACATCGATGCGCCGTACCACCGAGGAGGCACCCCCTTCGCTTCGCCGCCACACTATCGAACCCGCATTCGAAAACCGGCTTCTCGCGGTCAACACCGCTCTTTCGAGTGACCTTGCTCAAGGATTGGGAGCCGCTGCCGACGGAGATCCTCTGAACAGGGAGGCGGGCCGCTCGGGGAAGACGGTCCGAAGGGGATGACCTTGAGAGCTCGGGGCTCCAGGTCAGCACCGGGGAGGACGGTCCCGGCGCCGCAGGGCGCCGGGACCACTCGTTTCTCCGGTCAGGCCTTCGCGACGAACACGTGCGAGGCGATCTCCGCCTCCAGCTCGGCGGCTTCACCGCCGCTGCCGACCAGCACCCCGCCGGGCGACTCGGTCACGCTCACCACCGAACCGGGCTGCACCCCCGCACGGCGCAGCGTGTACATCAGCTGGGCGTCCGTCTGGATGGGCTCGCCGATCCGGCGCACGACCACCGTCTTGCCCTCGGTGCCCGGCTCCAGGTCCGACAGGCTCACCATGCCGTCCTCGATGAACGGGTCGGCCTCGGCCTTCTCGCCCAGCTCCTCCAGGCCCGGGATCGGGTTCCCGTACGGCGACTCGGTCGGGTGGCGCAGCAGCTCCAGCACGCGCCGCTCCACCGCCTCGCTCATCACGTGCTCCCAGCGGCAGGCCTCCGCGTGCACCTGCTCCCACTCCAGGCCGATGACATCGACCAGCAGGCATTCCGCGAGCCGGTGCTTGCGCATCACCCGCGTGGCCAGCCGGCGGCCCTCATCCGTCAACTCGAGGTGCCGGTCGCTCGCCACGGCCACCAGACCGTCGCGCTCCATCCGCGCCACCGTCTGGCTCACCGTCGGCCCGCTCTGGTCGAGCCGTTCGGCGATCCGGGCGCGCATGGGGACCACGCCTTCCTCTTCCAGCTCGAGGATGGTGCGGAGATACATCTCCGTGGTGTCGATCAGTCCGGACATTCGTGCCCCTCGGATATCGTGCGCTGGCCCTGTCCCCAATTCTGACGCATCGCACGGGCAACCGTCCCGCGCCTTTGCCAAGCCCCGGGGCCGCAGCGGGGCCGCGGGCCCGGATTGACGCCCGTATTGACAGGCCCTTGGTCCAGACCGCACGGTGAGCGGCGGACCCGGACGCCCCCGTCCCACCGCCTCTCTGGAAGGGCCTCGGCAATGAGCGAGAGCAAGCTGGCCGGTCAGTTCTTCGATGCCGCGATCGGCCTGCTCCAGCGGGTGCGGGACGAGGAGGGCGAGCGCATCGCCGAGGCCGGAACCGCGATCGCCGACGCCGTCGCCGCCGGGAACCGGCTCTTCGCCTTCGGCGCCGGCCACTCCTCGCTCCCCGCCCAGGACGTGGTGTACCGGGCGGGCGGACTCGCCCTGATGAACTTCCTCGCCGTCCCCGGCACCGCCGGCGTCGACGTCATGCCCGCCACCCTCGGCAGCGCCCTGGAGCGGGTCGACGGGCTCGCCGGGGCCGTCCTGGACAGCAGCCCCGCCGGCGCCGGCGACGTCCTCGTGGTCATCTCCCTGTCCGGGCGGAACGCCCTGCCGGTGGAGATGGCCGTGAACGCCCGCGCCCTCGGCCTCACCGTCATCGGGGTGACCTCGGTGGCGTACGCGCGGGAGACCCGGTCGCGGCACGTGTCCGGCACCTTCCTCAAGGACCACTGCGACATCGTCCTCGACAGCAAGATCGCGGTCGGTGACGCCGAGCTGAGCCTCGACGGCATCGCCGCCCCCTTCGCGCCCGCCTCCACGGTGGTGACCAGCGCGATCATGCAGGCGGTGATGGCGGCGGCGGCCGGCGAGCTCGCCGCGCGCGGCATCGAGCCGCCGCTGCTGCGCTCGGGCAACGTCGACGGCGGCCACGAGTGGAACGGCCGCGTCATGCAGGAGTACGGCGACCGGATCTTCTTCCGCCACTGAGCGGCCGAGGCCGCTCGGTCCTGCCTGCTACGGCTTGTCGTGGGCGGACCGGGCCAGGTCCAGGTCGGCGGCGACCCGGGCCGCGACCTCCTCCGCGTACTCCGCGTCCGCCCGCTCGAACACGGCCCGCGAGGACGCCCGGACGAACGTCAGCACGCCCAGGGTCCGCCCCCGGCTCCGCAGCACCGCGCACAGTACGTGCGCCGCGTTCTCGGGCCACTGCCGGTCCCGCGCCCACACCTCCGCCGCCTCCCCGCGGGGGGCGGTGGCCCGCACCGAGCCGATCCGGTCCAGGGCCTGGAGCGCCGGATGCCCCGGCTGGTACGGCGCCGGAATCCCGCCCTGCCCCGACAGCGGAGGCGGTGACACGGCGTGCCGGACGAGCCGCGGCGGGCGGTCCGGGTCCGCCGACGGCTCCAGCACGTCGAGCAGCGCGTGGTCGGCGAAGCCGGCGAGGGCGAAGTCCAGCCGTACGGCGGCCGCCTCGCCCGGGTCCTCGCACTCGGCGGCGGACCGCCCGGCCCGGTACAGCTGGCCGGCGCGGAACCGCAGCTGCGCCGTGTCCAGCGCCGTCCGGCGGGCCTCGGTGATGTCCTGGAAGAGCCAGCCGACCCCGAGCGGGACCGGTTCCTCGGCGAGCGGGGAGCCCAGCCTCAGGAACCCGCACCGCCAGCAGCGCCGCCGCACCCCCTCCGGGGTGCGCACGGACACCCACAGCTCCAGCGGCGCCTGCGGGGAGCCCTCGGCCAGCACGTGCTGGAGGGCGCCCTCCAGCTCCTCAGCGCCCTGGGTCAGCAGGTCGCCCAGGGGGCGGCCGAGCAGGGCGGTGCGCGCGGAGCCGAAAGCGCGGGCGGCGTGCGCGTTGACCACGGCCGGGCGCAGGTCCACGTCGACGAGGACCACGCCCCAGGAGGCGTCGTCCATCAGGGCCTCGCTGAGCGCGATGGACCGCTCCAGGTCGATCTGGGCGTGCACCTCGCTGAACGCGCAGTACACCCCGGCGGGCCTGCCGTCGGCGCCCGGCACCGCGGCGGACTGGGTGCGCACCAGGACGCGGCCGCCGTCCTTGGTGAGCAGGGCGAACTCGTGCACCTGCCGGCCGGGGACCTCCTGGACGCCCATCAGCCGGTCCTCGACGTCCTGGGCGTCCGCTGCCCGGGCCGCCCACCCGGCGAACCCCTTGCGGCCCACGGCCTCGGCGGCGGTCCAGCCCAGGATCCGCTCGGCCTCTCGGTTCCAGTGGGTGATCACTCCGTCGGAGTCGAACGCGCACAGTGCCGCGTCCATCCCGTCCAGCAGCGCTGCGAGCAGATCGTCGGTGGGTTGTCCACGTCCGGAAGCACTCACCTGGCACCCCCTGCAGGTGTTCGCGTGTGCGGCACGTCAGATCATTGAACTGGAACGTGACGCAGCCCACACCGCATTCCCCGAATCGTCCCGAAATAAATAACTTGAGCCGCCCGCGGAAGCGTCCTAATGTCTGCGGTACACGAGAAGGGAGGTGGTTCCGGAAATGTACGACTACCGGACGCGTGAGGTGACTGCGGGCTAAGGGCCCGTCGTCGCAACGCACCCAGTGCGGTGCCCGGCGGAAGCCGCCCGGCGCCAATCCCGAGCAGTCACCCGACCCGCGGGCTCGCCGGCACGTCCGGCCGGCTTCTCTTACCTGCAGGAGAGAACCCGAGCCCGCGGGTCGTCTGCTGTCCGGGGACGGGCAGGCACGGAACGGCCGGGACCGCGGCCGGCACGGGAAGGCCGGGAACGCGGCGGGCCCGGGAAGGGCCGCCCGGCGACGCCGCTGCTACGGGGACAGGCGCTCGATGCGCCACTTCTCCCCGTCGCGGACGTAGTGCAGCCGGTCGTGGAGCCGGTTCGCGTGGCCCTGCCAGAACTCCACCTCGTGCGGGACCACGCGGATCCCGCCCCAGTCCGGCGGCACCGGAACCTGCTCGCCCTCCGGATGCCGCGCCGCGAGCTCCGCGTACCGCCGGTCGAGCTCGGCGCGCGAGGCGATCACCCGGGACTGCTCGCTGGCCCAGGCTCCCAGCTGGGAGCCGTGCGGGCGGGAGCGGAAGTACGCGGCCGTCTCGTCGCGGCCGGTCCGCTCGGCCGTACCGGTGACGACGACCTGGCGGGCGATGGGGTGCCAGGGGAACAGCAGGGCGACGTGCGGGTTGGCGTCGAGCTCGCGGCCCTTGCGCGAGCCATAGTTGGTGTAGAAGACGAAGCCCCGTTCGTCGAAGGCCTTCAGCAGCACCGTGCGGGAGCTGGGCCGGCCGTCGGGCGTCGCGGTGGACACGACCATCGCGTTGGGCTCGAAGAGGTGCGAATCGGCGGCCTGCCCGAACCACACGGCGAACTGCCGCATGGGGTCCCCGTCGAGGCTGTCCTCGAGGACGATCTCCGAGCGGTACTGCTTGCGCATGGTGGAGGGATCAAGATCCATGTCGGTCACACGTGCCATCCTGCCGCAGGAGTGCTCCTGCGAGTGTGCCGTATGTCACGCTTCCGCCTGGCATCCCCAGCCGCCAAACTCTTGGGGCCGGTCAGGAGGCCCCCGCACGGGTGGCCGCCGACCGTACCGGGCATCAACGGGGATGACCGCGCCGGACCGCCGCGAGTCACGCCGGGAACCGCGCGTGTTCGCACTATCTGAGGGAGCCGCCTGATGTCCGACTTCGTACCCGGACTCGAAGGAGTCGTCGCGTTCGAGACGGAGATCGCCGAACCCGACAAGGAAGGCGGAGCGCTCCGCTACCGCGGAGTCGACATCGAGGACCTGGTCGGCCACGTCTCCTTCGGGAACGTGTGGGGCCTGCTGGTCGACGGGGCGTTCAACCCCGGCCTGCCCGCCGCCGAGCCCTTCCCGATCCCCGTCCACTCCGGTGACATCCGCGTCGACGTCCAGTCCGCCCTCGCCATGCTCGCCCCCGTGTGGGGCCTGAAACCGCTGCTCGACATCGACGAGCAGACCGCCCGCGACGACCTGGCGCGCGCGGCCGTCATGGCGCTGTCGTACGTCGCCCAGTCCGCGCGCGGGCAGGGCCTGCCGATGGTCCCGCAGCGGGAGATCGACAAGGCCGAGTCCGTCGTCGAGCGGTTCATGATCCGCTGGCGGGGCGAGCCGGACCCCAAGCACGTCAAGGCCGTCGACGCGTACTGGACCTCGGCCGCCGAGCACGGCATGAACGCCTCCACGTTCACCGCCCGCGTGATCGCCTCCACCGGCGCCGACGTCGCCGCCGCCCTGTCGGGCGCGGTGGGTGCCATGTCCGGGCCGCTGCACGGCGGGGCGCCGTCCCGCGTCCTCGGCATGATCGAGGAGATCGAGCGCACCGGCGACGCGGTGGCGTACGTGAAGAAGGCCCTCGACCAGGGCGAGCGGCTGATGGGCTTCGGGCACCGGGTCTACCGGGCCGAGGACCCGCGCGCCCGCGTGCTGCGCCGCACCGCCAAGGAACTGGACGCGCCGCGCTACGAGGTGGCCGCCGCGCTGGAGAAGGCCGCGCTGGAGGAGCTGCACGCCCGCCGCCCCGACCGGGTGCTCGCCACGAACGTGGAGTTCTGGGCCGCGATCATGCTGGACTTCGCGGAGGTCCCGGCGCACATGTTCACCTCGATGTTCACCTGCGCCCGCACCGCCGGCTGGTCGGCGCACATCCTGGAGCAGAAGCGCACGGGCCGCCTGGTCCGCCCGTCGGCCCGCTACATCGGACCGGGCAAGCGCAACCCGCAGGAGATCGAGGGCTACGCGGACATCGCCGCAACGGCCTGATGCCCCCGACCGCCCGAAGGGCGCTGCACCCCGCCCGGGGTGCAGCGCCCTTCGTGTTCCCCGGCGGGGCCACAGAACCAACCGCACATCAGGGCACGGTCGGGTCAGTCCGCCGTGTTCACATGGCGTTCTTCGGAGCTCCCTGGAGCGCCTTCTCCTTCTTGGGGCTCTTCACGGCCTTGGAGGCCTTCGCGGCCTTGGAGGCCTTCGCGGCCTTGGAGGCCTTCACGGCCTTGGCCTTCGCGGCCTTGGCGTTGTTCACGAGGAGCGACGGTTCGGCGACCTCCACCCACGTACTGTCGCTGAAGTCGAACACATCCGTGTCCAGGAGACCGGTGCGGACGCCCGGCAGCTCCCACACCTCGCCGTCGAGGAACAGCACCTTGATGTAGGCGGTGTCCCCGGCCGCCGAGATGCCACCCGACGGCACGGAAATGGAAACCGCACACGGCTCGGAGTCGTCGGGGAAGTCGTCGTTGTCGTCGACCCGCTCCCAGTCGTACACGTTCGCGCCTGCTTCTCCGTTCAGCTCGAGGTCGCGCTGGCCGGCGAAGACCTCGCCGTTGGTGAGGAGCACCGCGCTCAGCTCCTCACGGAACGTCACTCCCAGCACATCATCACTGAGACCGAGAGCGAAGTAGTCGACGGAGTCGATGTCGGTGCAGACGCTCTCTCCGGGAGGTCCTTGAGGTCCTCGCTGTCCGGGCGGGCCGGCGGGCCCGGTCCTGCCCCAGCACCCGTCGCGGCCTACATCGCCCCAGGGGTCGCCGTCGTCACCGCCGGAGGGGTACCCGTGGCACGTTTCGTCGGCCGCCGCCTGCACGCCGTCCGGCGTCGGGTGGGCGGGCGCGGCCGCCAGCGCGGGGCTGGCGAGGCTCAGCATCGCGAAGGCCACCAGCGCGGTCGCACCGCCGGTGAGCGCCCTGGTCCGTTTCGGAACGGGACCGGACCTGGTTCTGCTCTCAGCACTCATGAAGTGCCCTACTTTCTTGGTGGTTCGAATGGCCGGAGGGCGGTGCGTCCGGGAAGGAGGCATCCACGGGCCCTCCCTCCGGCATCATTCGGCCCGTCTCCGCGACAAGCAGGAGAGGCGCGCCCAGTGATCAGCAGGTGACCCGGCACTATCATCCGATGGGCCTAGCGGATCAGGCGGTGCGGCGGGGTGGGCCCAGGGCGGTGTCCAGGAGGGTCGTCCACTGGGCGGTCACGCGGCCGCGGCGGGCCGTGTCGTCGGTGAGGACGTTGGCCAGGCCGAGGCCGCGGGCCATGTCCAGGAAGCCCTGCACGGTCTCCCGTACGCCGGGGACGGACTCGTCCGCGCCCAGGAGCTCCACCGCGATCCGGTGGGTCTCGCGGCCGACGCGGGCCTCCAGCTCGGTGACCCGGGGCCGCAGCTGCTCCTCGTACGCGGCGGCCACCCACAGCTGGAGGGCGGCCCTGAACAGGGCTCCGGTGTAGAGCTCCACCAGGGCCGCGACCACGACGGGCCGGGCGGCCGGTCCGGCCTGGAAGAGCTCGCGCAGGGCGGCGGAGCGCTCCTCGGCGACGTACTCGACGGCCGCGGTGAACAGGTCCTCGCGGGTTCGGAAGTGGTGCTGGGCCGCGCCACGGGAGACCCCGGCGCGTTCGGCGACGACGGAGACGGTGGAGCCGGCCCAGCCGTGTTCGGCGAGGCAGGAGACGGCCGCCTCCAGGAGCTGGTGGCGGGTGGCCCTGCTGCGGGCCTGCTTCGGGCCGGTCGTCGCCGTGCTCACCGTGCCCACGACGGGTCCCGGCGCTCGAAGCGGGCGGCGATGCCCTCGCGGGCCTCGGCGGAGCCGAAGTGGTGGGCCGAGAGGCGGGTCAGGGCCTCGCCGTCCCGCTCCAGGGCGGCCCGTACGGGGGCGGTGACCAGCCGCTTGGTGGCGGCGAGGGCCTCCGGGCCGGCCTTGCACAGCCCGGCCAGAACGGGGGCCAGGGCTTGGTCCACGTCCTCGCCGTGCAGGGTGAGCAGGCCGATCCGGGCGGCCTCGGCGGCGTCGAAGGCCTCCGCGGTCAGCAGGTAGCGGGCCGCGGCGCGCGGGTCCAGGCGGGGCAGCAGGGGGGCGGAGATCACGGCGGGGACCACGCCGAGGTGGGTCTCGGTGAAGGCGTACGAGGACTGCGGCCCGGCGGCGGCGATGTCGCAGACGCCGAGCAGGCCCAGGCCGCCCGCCCGGACGTGCCCGGTGACGCGGGCCACGACCGGCCGGGGCAGTCCGGCGATCTCGTTCAGCAGGGCGAGGAAGTCGGCCGGGGCGCAGGGCGACTTCAGGTCGGCCCCGGCGCAGAAGGTGCCGCCGGTGTGGGTGAGCAGGACGGCCCGGACCGCGGGGTCGGCGCCCGCCGCCGCGAGGGCCGCGCGCAGCTCGCCGACGAGGGCCGCGGAGAGCGCGTTGCGGTTGGCCGGGGAGTCGAGCGTGAGGGTGGTGATGCCGTGCGCGTGCGCGGCTTTGACGAGGGGCTCCATGCCGCTCCTTCTCAGCGGGTCCGGTCCGGTTCCGGCGGGGCCGGGGGCGGCCGCTCCCGGGGCGGTCGCCGTACCGGCCCGGCCGGCTGGTGCGGCTAGTACGACCTGGGCAGGCCCAGTGTCTGGTGCGAGACGTAGTTGAGGATCATCTCGCGGCTGACGGGGGCGATGCGGGACACCCGGGAGGCGGTGACGAGGGAGGCCAGCCCGTACTCGCGGGTGAGGCCGTTGCCGCCCAGGGTGTGGACCGCCTGGTCCACCGCCTTCACGCAGGCCTCGGCAGCAGCGTACTTGGCCATGTTGGCGGCTTCTCCGGCGGCCGGGTCCTCGCCCGCGTCGTAAAGGCGGGCGGCCTTCTGCATCATCAGGCGGGCCAGTTCCAGGTCGATGTGGGCCGCGGCGAGGGGGTGGGCGATGGCCTGGTGGGCGCCGATCGGCTCCTTCCAGACCTGCCGGGTCCGGGCGTAGTCGACCGCCCGGGCGAGGGCGAAGCGGCCCATGCCGATGGCGAAGGCGGCGGTCATGATGCGCTCGGGGTTGAGGCCGGCGAACAGCTGCAGCAGGCCCGCGTCCTCGTGGCCGACCAGCGCGTCGGCGGGCAGCCGTACGTCCTCCAGGACCAGCTCGAACTGCTTCTCGGCCGCCTGGAGTTCCATGTCGATGGGCGAGCGGGTGAAGCCGGGGGCGTCGCGGGGGACGATGAACAGGCAGGGCCCCAGCCTGCCGGTGCGGGCGTCCTCGGTGCGGCCGACGATCAGGGTCGCGTCGGCGATGTCCACGCCGGAGATGAAGACCTTGCGGCCCGTCAGGACCCAGGTGTCGCCGTCGCGGCGGGCGGTGGTGGTGATGCGGTGGGAGTTGGATCCGGCGTCGGGTTCGGTGATGCCGAAGGCCATGGTGCGGCTGCCGTCGGCGAGGCCGGGGAGCCAGGCCCGCTTCTGGGCGTCGGTGCCGAAGCGGGCGATGACGGTGCCGCAGATGGCGGGCGAGACGACCAGCATCAGCAGCGGGCAGCCGGCGGCGCCGAGTTCCTCCAGGACGATGGAGAGTTCGGCGATGCCGCCGCCTCCGCCGCCGTACTCCTCGGGCAGGTTGACGCCGAGGTAGCCGAGTTTGGCGGCGTCGGCCCACAGTTCGTCGGGGTGGCGGCCCTCGCGGGTGACGCGGGCGTGGTAGTCGCGTCCGTAGCGCTGCCCGAGGGCGGCGACGGCGGTGCGCAGGGCCCGGTGTTCCTCGGTTTCGAGGGGGGCTGCGGTGGCGGGGCTCATGGCTGCGGTTCCTCCTGGACTACGGCGAGCAGGGCGCCGAATTCGACCTGGTGGCCGAGGCCGGCGTGGAGCGCGGTGAGCGTGCCGGAGGCGGGCGAGACGATGCGGTGCTCCATCTTCATGGCCTCCAGCCAGAGCAGGGGCTGCCCGGCGGTGACGGTGTCGCCGGGGGTGAGGCCCTCGGCGATGCGGACGACGGTGCCGGGCATGGGGGCGAGCAGGGAGCCGGGCAGGGTGCGGTCCTGGGGGTCGGTGAACCGTGGGACCGGGATGAGGGTGTGGGCGTTCGGGGCGGGGTGGGCGGGGGTGGGCGCGGTGTCGACGTAGACCTCCTCGGCTTCTGCCGCACCCGAGTTGTTCGATTTTTGTTTCACGTGGAACACGCGCCGGATGCCGTCGGCTTCGAAGGCGACGCGGTGCGGCTCGGCGGCCAGCACACGGACGCCGGGGTGGTCCACGAGCTGTGGGGGTCCGCTGCGGGAGGGCAGGTAGCGGACCTCGTACAGGGTGTCGGTGCCGGAGGTGTCGGTGCCGCAGGGGCCGCCGCCGGCCACGCGGTAGCTGCGGGACTGCGGAGCGGAGCGGAGGTTGCGCCAGCCGCCGAGGCGGGCGGCGAGCGGGGCGTCCGCGGCGGGAGCGGCGGCGGCCAGCGCGGCGGCGGCCGCGGCCAGCGCCGCCGCCCGGCCGGCGTCCGGGGCCGCTTCGGTGAGGGCGCCGAGGTGGCGCTCGTAGAACCCGGTGTCGGGCCGGGCGGCGGTGAACTCCGGGTGCGTGAGGGAGCGTACGAGGAGCTCGCGGTTGGTGGCGACGCCGTGGATACGGGCCGCGGACAGGGCGCGGACGAGGGCGCGGACGGCCTCGGCGCGGGTCGGGGCGTGGGCGACGACCTTGGCGAGCATGGGGTCGTAGTGGATGCCGACGGGGTCGCCGTCGGTGTACCCGGTGTCGACGCGGACCGCGGCGGGCGCGGGCGGGACGGCGGGCGGAGCCGGGATGTGGAAGGTGGTCAGGGTGCCGGTCTGCGGGCGCCAGTCCTGCGCCGGGTCCTCGGCGTACAGGCGGGCCTCGACGGCGTGCCCGGCGGGCTCCGGGGGCTCCGGGGGCAGGGCCGCGCCCTCGGCGACACGGATCTGGAGGGCGACGAGGTCGAGGCCGAAGACGGCCTCGGTGACGGGGTGTTCCACCTGGAGGCGTGTGTTCATCTCCAGGAAGTACGGGCGGCCCTCGGCGGTGACGAGGAACTCGACGGTGCCCGCGCCCCGGTAGGAGACGGCCCGGGCGGCGGCGACCGCGGCCTCGTGCAGGGTGGCGCGCAGGGCGTCGGGCAGGCCGGGCGCCGGGGCCTCCTCGATGACCTTCTGGTGGCGGCGCTGGAGGGAGCAGTCGCGGGTGCCGAGCGCCCACACGGTGCCGTGCCCGTCGGCGAGGACCTGCACCTCAACGTGGCGGCCGCGTTCGACGTAGGGCTCGGCGAAGACCTCGCCGTCGCCGAACGCCGACCGGGCCTCGGCGGCCGCGGCGTCGACTTCGGACTTCAGCTCGCGCAGGTCGCGGACCACGCGCATGCCGCGCCCGCCGCCGCCCGCGGCGGCCTTCAGCAGCAGCGGCAGGTCGGCGGGGGTGGCGGCGGCCGGGTCGACGGGGTCGAGGAGCGGCACCCCGGCGGCCCGCATCAGCTCCTTGGCGCGGGTCTTGGAGGCCATGGCCTCGATGGCCTCCGGCGGCGGCCCGATCCAGACCAGCCCGGCGGCGAGGACGTCCCGGGCGAAGCCGGCGTTCTCGGAGAGGAAGCCGTAGCCGGGGTGGACCGCGTCCGCGCCGGCGGCCAAGGCCGCCTCGATGACGAGGTCGCCGCGCAGGTAGGTGTCGGCGGGGGCCGCGCCGGGCAGGCGTACGGCCGCATCGGCCTCGCGGACGTGCAGGGCGTCGGCGTCGGGGTCGGAGTGGACGGCGACGGTGGCCAGGCCCAGGGCGCGGGCGGTGCGGAAGACACGGACGGCGATCTCCCCGCGGTTTGCCACGAGGACCGAGGTGATCAGGGGGGCCGGGGAGCCGGCGGAGTCCGCGGCCGTGAGCGCAGGGGTGGCGGCGGCGGTGGAAGTGGTCGAGGTCATGGCGGGCTCACATCCGGAAGACGCCGAAGCCGCCGCGGGCGCCCTCGACGGGGGCGTTGTGGACGGCCGAGAGGCACAGGCCGAGGACGGTGCGGGTGTCGCGGGGGTCGATGACGCCGTCGTCGTACAGCCGCCCGGACAGGAACATCGGCAGGGATTCGGACTCGATCTGCGCCTCGACGAAGGCGCGCATCCCGGCGTCCGCCTCGTCGTCGTACGGCTTCCCCTTCGCGGCGGCGGACTGGCGGGCCACGATCGACAGCACGCCGGCCAGCTGCTGGGGGCCCATGACCGCGGACTTGGCGCTGGGCCAGGCGAACAGGAACCGGGGCTCGTAGGCGCGGCCGCACATGCCGTAGTGGCCGGCCCCGTAGCTGGCGCCGATGAGGACGGACAGGTGCGGGACGCGGGAGTTGGAGACCGCGTTGATCATCATCGAGCCGTGTTTGACGATGCCGCCCTGCTCGTACTCCTTGCCGACCATGTAGCCGGTGGTGTTGTGGAGGAACAGCAGCGGGATGTCGCGCTGGTTCGCGAGCTGGATGAACTGGGCGGCCTTCTGCGATTCGGCGCTGAACAGCACGCCCTGGGCGTTGGCGAGGATGCCGACCGGGTGGCCGTGCAGGGCGGCCCAGCCGGTGACCAGGCTGGCCCCGTAGAGGGGCTTGAACTCGTCGAAGTCGGAGCCGTCGACGATGCGGGCGATGACCTCGCGCGGGTCGAAGGGGGTCTTGAGGTCCTCGGGGACGATGCCGAGGAGCTCCTCCGGGTCGTACAGGGGCTCGGGCGCGCGGGGCGGGGCGGGATGGGCGCGGCGGTGGCCGAGGCGGGCCGTGATCCGGCGGGCCTGGCGGATCGCGTCGTGCTCGTCGACGGCGTGGTGGTCGGCGAGGCCGGAGGTACGGGCGTGCATGTCGGCGCCGCCGAGGGACTCGTCGTCGCTCTCCTCCCCGGTGGCCATCTTGACCAGCGGCGGGCCGCCGAGGAACACCTTCGAACGGTCCTTGATCATGACGGTGTGGTCGGACATCCCGGGGATGTACGCGCCTCCGGCGGTGGAGTTGCCGAAGACGACGGCGACGGTCGGGACGCCGGCGGCCGAGAGCCGGGTGAGGTCGCGGAAGATCGCGCCGCCCGGGATGAAGATCTCCTTCTGCGAGGGCAGGTCGGCCCCGCCGGACTCGACGAGGCTGATGAGGGGCAGGCGGTTCTGCCGGGCGATCTCGTTGGCCCGCAGGGCCTTCTTCAGGGTCCACGGGTTGGAGGCGCCGCCGCGGACGGTCGGGTCGTTGGCGGTGATCACGCACTCGACGCCCTCGACGGTGCCGATGCCGGTGACGATCGACGCGCCGACGGGGTGGTCGCTGCCCCAGGCGGCGAGCGGGGACAGCTCCAGGAACGGGGTGTCCGGGTCGAGGAGCAGCTCGACCCGTTCGCGGGCGAGGAGTTTGCCGCGGGCGCGGTGGCGGGCCGTGTACTTCTCGCCGCCGCCTAGGAGGGCCTTGCCGTGCTCCGCGTCGAGGGCGGCGAGGCGTTCGAGGGCGGCCGTGCGGGCGGCCGCGTACTCGGGGGAACGGGGGTCGAGGGCGGTACCGAGACGGGTCATGGGCCGGTCTCCTCCGGGGCGGGCAGGAGGTGGGCGGGGATGTCGAGGTGCCGGGCGCGCAGCCATTCGCCGAGGGCCTTGGCCTGGGGGTCGAAGCGGTGGGCGGAGGCGACGCCGGCGCCGAGGATGCCGGTGACGGTGAAGTTGAGGGCGCGGAGGTTCGGCAGCGCGTGCCGGGCGACGGGGAGGCCGCGGGTCTCGGGGAGCAGTTCCCGGAACCGCTCCACGGTGAGGGTGGCGTGCAGCCAGTCCCAGGCCGCGTCGGACTCCGTCCAGACGCCGACGTTGGCGTCGCCGCCCTTGTCGCCGCTGCGGGCCCCGGCCACCAGGCCGAGCGGGGCCCGGCGGACGGGCCCGGCGGGGCCGCCTCCCACCCCGCCGCTTCCGGGGTCCGGGGCTCCCGCGTCCAGGGCTCCGGGGTCCGGGGTTCCCAGGTCCGGGGCTCCCGCCTCCGAGGCTCCCGCGTCCGGGGCTCCGGCCTCCGGGGATCCTGGACCGGCTGCCCGGTTCGGGGCGGGGGCCGCGGGGCCGCCCGCTGGGACCGGGGTGCGGGTGCCGTCCGGGAGGACCGCGACCGCGGACACCGCGTCCGCGGGTACGGAGGCGGACTCGAAGACGCCGTACGGCTGGGCCGGGCCCGGCGGGGCGGTCACGTGGAAGCCGGGATAGCTGGCGAGGGCGAGTTCGACGGCCTGCGCGGTCAGGGCGCGGCCCACCCGGTCGGCGGACGGGTCGCGCACCACCAGCCGCAGCAGGGCGCTGGCCGTCTCCTCCGTGTCGGCGTCCGCGTGGTCGGTGCGGGCCAGCGTCCAGTCGGCGGCGGCCACGCCGGTGAGGGCGTCGGCCATCTGCGCCCGGACCAGGGCGGCCTTCGCCTCGATGTCCAGGCCGGTCAGGACGAACACCACCTCGTTGCGCCAGCCGCCGATCCGGGTGACGCCCGCCTTGAGCGTGCCCGGCGGCGGCTCGCCCACGGTCCCGGTGACGGCGACGCGGTCGGGCCCGGCGTCGGCCAGCCGGACGGTGTCCAGGCGGGCGGTCACGTCGGGGCCGAGGTAGCGCGCACCCTGGGTCTCGTACAGCAGCTGGGCCGTGACCGTGCCCACGGTGACGGCGCCGCCCGTCCCCGGGTGCTTGGTGATCACCGACGAGCCGTCCTCCGCCAACTCCGCCAGGGGGAAGCCGGGGCGGCGGACGTCGTGCGCGGTGAAGAAGGCGTAGTTGCCGCCGGTGGCCTGGGTGCCGCACTCCAGGACGTGGCCCGCGACGACGGCCCCCGCCAGCCGGTCCCAGTCGTCGGGCGCCCAGTCGAACCACCAGGCGGCCGGCCCGCTGACCAGGGCCGCGTCCGTCACCCGGCCGGTGACCACCACGTCGGCGCCCGCCCGCAGGCAGGCCGTGATGCCGGCGCCGCCGAGGTAGGCGTTCGCCGTGAGGGACCCGTCCGCCGCCCGGTCGCCGTACGGCATCAGGTCGTCGCCCTCGACGTGGGCGACCGAAACCGGAAGGCCGGTCTTCGCGGCCAGTTCGCGGATCGCGTCGGCCAGGCCCGCCGGGTTCAGGCCGCCGGCGTTCGCGACGATCCGCACGCCCTTCTCGTGGGCGAGGCCGAGGCTGTCCTCCCATTGGCGCAGGAAGGTCCTGGCGTATCCGGCGGAGGGGTCCTTCAGGCGTTCGCGGCCGAGGATCAGCATGGTCAGCTCGGCCAGGTAGTCACCCGTCAGCACGTCCAGCGGGCCGCCGGTCAGCATCTCCCGGACGGCGTCGAAACGGTCCCCGTAGAACCCGGACGCGTTGCCGATCCGCAGCGGCCGGCGCGCCGCCGCCCCGCCCGGGCCGTAGCCGCTCACCGGGCGGTCCCGGGGGCGCGGCCGGGGCCCGCCGGGCCGGCGAAGGCCTGCGCGATGTCCAGCCAGCGGTCGGCGTCCGGGCCGGCCGCCGTCAGGGCCAGGTCGGCGCGGTGGGCGCGCCGGGTGACCAGCAGGCAGAAGTCGAGGGCCGGCCCGGTGACCCGCTGGGCCGCGTCCGGCGGCCCGTACGCCCAGGGCTCCCCGCCGTCCGGGGGCTCCAGTTCGACCCTGAACCCCTCGGCGGGCGCGGGCAGTCCCCGTACCCCGAACGCGTAGTCGCGGGCCCGCACGCCGATCCGGGCCACGTGCCGCAGCCGGGCCGTCGGGGTCCGGCGCACGCCCAGCGCGTCGGCGACGTCCTGGCCGTGGGCCCAGGTCTCCATCAGCCGGGCGCTCGCCATGGAGGCGGCCTTCATCGGCGGCCCGTACCAGGGGAACTTCGCGTCGGGCGGGGCCGCGGCGAGCGCGGCGTCGAGGGCGGCGCGGCCGGCCCGCCAGCGGGCCAGCAGTTCGGCCGGCGGCAGGGCCGCGCCCTGCTCGGCGCCCTCGTCGACGAAGGAGTCGGGGGCCTTGACGGCGTCCTCCACCATGCGGGCGAACCCGGCGGCATCGGTGAGGGAGAGCAGCGCGGCCCGGTCGGTCCAGTGCAGGTGGGCGATCTGGTGGGCGATGGTCCAGCGGGGCGCGGGCGTGGGCTTCGCCCAGGCGGGCGCGGGCAGTTCGGACACCAGGGCTTCGAGGTCCTGTCCCTCCTCCCGCAGGTCGGGGAAGACGGCGGACACGGCGGACGGATCGAGCACGGCGGGGCTCCCCTCTCGGCGTGGGGGAAGACTGGCAGCCCCGCGCAAAACAATCAAGCATGCTTGCATCATTTGGCCGAGGAACGCCGCCTTCCCGCCAGGCGCGCCAATCCGCCTGCGGGGCCCGGCACTTGGGGCGATCCGGCCGACCCGGCAGGTACGGACCTGCGCGGCCCGCCGCCGGCGGGGGCGCGGTTCAGGCCGTACGCGGCGAACCCGCGAACGCCGCCGCGGGCCGCGCCGATACTGAACGCTTCGGCCCCCCGCTCCGGGCCCCTGCCGGGTCCCGGCACCGCACTGCACCGACGTTCCGATCACTCGACGCACGCACCGCACGCACCGCACGCGACGTCATCGACGTACTCGACGCAGAGGATGAACCGCCGTGGACTCAGCCGCCCTCTCCCTCTATCCCGAACTCGACGCGCCCGCCCTCACCGCCTTCGTCGCCGCCCTGGAGAGCGGCGACACCAGCCGCCTCGCCCCGGCCCGCGCCGCCCAGGTCGCCGAGGCCCGCTCCGTCGCTGTGTTCTCCCGCACCAAGGTCGCCGGCGCCGAGGGGGACCTGATCGACGCCGTGCTGTGGCGGCACACCCGCCCCGAGCCGCGACCGGTGATCGTGATGCCCTCGCCGTGGACGGACTTCGGCTGGCTCCCGTACGCCGTCCAGGGCAGCGTCTTCGCGGCGCGCGGCTACAACGTCCTCGCGTACAGCGCCCGCGGGTTCGCCGACTCCGAGGGCGAGGTCGACGTGGCGGGCCCGCTCGACACCGCCGACGGCAGCCGGGCACTGGACCACCTGATCGAGCGGACGGCCGGCCCGGTGACCCGGATCGGCTTCCTCGGGGACAGCTACGGATCCGGCATCAGCCAGCTCGTCGCCGCGCACGACGCCCGCGTCGACGCGGTGGTCGCGCTCAGCACCTGGGGGGACCTCGGGGAGGCCTTCCTCGAGAACCGCACCCGGCACGTCGCCGCCGTGGAGGCGCTGCTCAGGGCGGCCGGCCGGGCCCGGCTGAGCCCGCAGACGCAGAGCGTCTTCGAGAACGTGCTGGCGAACCGCGACATCAAGGCCGCCCTGCGGTGGGCCCGCCCGCGGTCGCCGTTCACGCACGCCAAGGAGCTCAGCCGGCGGCAGGTGCCGGTGTACTTCTCGCACGCCTGGCACGAGACGCTGTTCCCGACCAACCAGACGCTGAAGATGTTCAACGAGCTCGCCGGGCCCAAACGGCTCGACCTGTCCGTCGGCGACCACTCCGGCCCCGAGATGTCGGGCATGACCGGCCTGCCCAACCGGATCTGGACCACCGCCCACCGCTGGTTCGACCACCACCTCAAGGGCATCGACAACGGCATCGCCGACGAGGGCCAGATCCTCGGCGAGGTCATGTGGAGCCGCACCCTGGAACCCCGCCCCACCTGGCAGTCGGTCACCGAACACGTCCGCCGGCTGTACCTGGTGGACGGCGGCGAGCTGGCCGACACGCCTGAGGCCGGCTGGAGCACGCGCGTGCTGTGCGGGGTGGACACGCCGGCGACCGTCGCCGACGCGATCATCCGGTCCGGGTACGACGAGATGGCGGGCCGTCCGAAGGCCTACCGGACCGGCGACATCGACCGCACCGTGGCCGCGGTGTGGGCCGCGGACCCGGAGCCGGAGACGGTCCGGCTCCGGGGCGTTCCGCGGCTGCGGGTCACGTACCGGGCGGCGAACGCGAGGTCCTCGTTCGTCGCGTACCTGCTGGACGTGGCGGCCGACGGGACGGGCCGCATCATCACGCACGCCCCGTACTCCGACCTCACGTCGCCGCCGGACAGCCTGGTCGGCGCGGACATCGAGCTCCAGGCCACCGCGTACGACGTGCCGCGCGGGCACCGGCTGATGCTGGTGGTCGACGGGCGTGACCCGTTCTACGGGGACGCCAATCTGCCGCGGGCCACGCTGGGCTTCACCTCCCCGGAGGCCACGCCGTCCTGCCTGGACCTCCCCCTGGGCTGACCCCCGGCCCCCGCCCGGCCGACCACCCCCCGGCCGGGCGGGCACCCTCCGGCCGGCGCCGCCGCGTCCGGTCTGCCGTCTGCCGTCTGCGGCCCGGGACCCCGGCTCCGCGGGCACCGGGCTCTGCCCGGACCCGCGCCTCAAACGCCGGCGGGGCTGGAATTGCCGGCCCCGGCTCCGAAGGCGGGGATGACTACGCAAGGCCCCGACCCCGGACGCGCCGCGGGGCCGGGGGGGGTCAGGGCTTGGACTGGGAGCGGACTGCGCCCATGCTGGCCGCGATGACCAGGGCGATGGCCAGGGCGTCCTGCGGCGACAGCGCCTGCCCGAGGACGAGGAAGCCCGCCGTGGCCGCGATCGCCGGCTCCAGGCTCATCAGGATCGCGAAGGTCGGTGCGGGGAGCCTGCGCAGCGCCTGCAGCTCCAGGGTGTACGGCAGCACGGAGGACAGGACCGCCACGGCCGCGCCCAGCGCGAGCGTCCCGGGGACCAGCAGCTCGGAGCCGGCCTCGGCCACACCGAGCGGCAGCGAGATGACCGCCGCGACCGCCATGGCCAGGGCCAGCCCGTCCGCCTGCGGGAAGCGGCGGCCGGTCCGCGCGCTGAAGACGATGTACGCCGCCCACATCGCGCCCGCTCCGAGCGCGAAGGCCGCGCCCAGCGGGTCGAGGCCGCCGAAGCCGCCCCCGCCGTGCCCGGCGAGCAGGGCGACGCCGGCCAGGGCGAGGGCCGCCCACAGCAGGTTCACCAGTCGGCGCGAGACGAGGACCGACAGCACGAGCGGGCCGAGGACCTCCAGGGTCACGGCCGGGCCGAGCGGGATCCGGTCGACGGCCTGGTAGAAGAGCCCGTTCATGCCGGCCATGGCCACGCCGAAGGCCACGACGGTGCCCCAGTCGCCCCGCGAGTAGCCGCGGATCCTGGGGCGGCACAGGAGCAGCAGCACGAGCGCGGCGGCCGCCAGCCGTAGCGTGACCACGCCCGCCGCGCCCGCCCTCGGCATGATCATGACCGCGAGGGCGGCGCCGAACTGCACCGAGATCCCCGCCGTGATCACCAGCGCGACCGGGCCGAGG
The DNA here is from genome assembly GCF_056436005.1 of Streptomyces sp. NPDC043854. Lineage (NCBI taxonomy): Bacteria > Bacillati > Actinomycetota > Actinomycetes > Kitasatosporales > Streptomycetaceae > Streptomyces > Streptomyces sp. NPDC043854. The sequence goes on along the minus strand of NZ_JBWKDK010000009.1, from coordinate 165,952 downwards.
CGCGCTCGGCGGCCGGCGGCTCCGGCGGCTCCGGCGGTTCCGGCGGGCGGGGTCGCCGGAGCGGCGGACTCGGGGGCGGGGGTGGGGGTACTGGCGGGGCTGCTTGCGGGTGGTGCGGGCATTTGTCCAGACTAAGGCGTACGTAAGGACCGTCGCACCGTGCGCTGCCTTACAGCCTCGCTGCCTTACCGCCTCTCAGGTCCGTTAGGCCTGCCGCCGCCGCTCCCGCAGGGCCTCGGCCAGCGCCTCCGCCAGGTGCCGGGCCCGGACGCCGGCCAGCTCCGCGATCTGCGTCCGGCAGGAGAACCCGTCCGCCAGGACCACCGCCCCCTCCGGGGCCCGGCGCAGCGACGGCAGCAGCTGCTCCTCGGCGCAGGCCGCGGACACCTCGTAGTGGCCCGGCTCGAAGCCGAAGTTCCCGGCGAGGCCGCAGCAGCCGCCGCTGAGCCCGCCGGCCAGTCCGGCCCGCTCGCGCAGCCGCCGGTCGGCGGCGTCGCCGAGGACCGCGTGCTGGTGGCAGTGGGTCTGCCCGGCCACCGGCCGGTCCAGGCGGGGCGGCCGCCAGTGCGGGGCGTACTCCTCCAGGGCCTCGGCGAAGGTGCGGACGGCCGCGGCGAGGCGGGCCGCGCGGGGGTCGTCGGGCAGCAGGGCGGGCAGGTCGGTGCGCAGGGCCGCGGCGCAGCTGGGTTCGAGGACGACGACGGGGTCCCCGGCGTCGCCCACCGCGTCCAGGGTGCGGCGCAGCACGGCGCGGGCCCGGTCGAGGCGGCCGGTGGACAGGTAGGTCAGCCCGCAGCACACCCGCCCGGCCCGCCCTCCCCCCGTACCCGTCCACATACCCGTACCCGTCCGCGTACCCGTACCGGCCAGGCCCACCCGGAGCCCCGCCGCCTCCAGCACCTCCACCGCCGCCCGCCCGGCCCCGGGGGCCAGGTACTCGGTGAACGTGTCGGGCCACAGCAGCACCCCGGCCCCGTCCCGCCCGGCCGGGGTGCGGCGCCCCCGCCACCAGCGGGTGAACGGCTGCGCGGCCGGGGGCGGCAGGCGGCGGCGGTGGTCCAGGCCGGCCAGGCGGGCCGCGCCCGGGAGCCGGGCCAGGGCGCCGGCCGCGCGGGCGAGGCGCAGCCGGTCGAGGAGCCGGAGCCAGTCGGGCAGGCCGCCCAGCGTGTAGTGGGCCAGGGGCCGGACGCGGCCCGCCCAGTGGCGGTGCAGGAACTCCGCCTTGTACGCGGCCATGTCCACGCTCACCGGGCAGTCGCTGCGGCAGCCCTTGCAGGCCAGGCACAGGTCCAGCGCCTCGGCGACCTCCGCGGAGCGCCAGCCGTCGGTCAGCAGCTCCCCGGCCAGCATCTCGTGCAGCAGCCGGGCCCTGCCGCGGGTGGAGTGCCGCTCCTCGCCCGTGACCCGGTACGAGGGGCACATCACCGCCGGGCCGCCTCCTTGCGCCGACCGGCACTTGGCGACGCCGACGCAGCGGGCGACCTCCGCGGCGAACTCCCCCTCCGGGCCGGTCCGCGGCAGCAGCTCGAAGCGCAGGTTCTCGTCCAGCCGCGCCGGGCGGACCAGGATCCCCGGGTTCATCCCGCGCTGCGGGTCCCACACGTCCTTGTACGCGCCGAACAGGTCGATCACCCGCGGCCCGTACATCCTCGGCAGCAGCTCCGCCCGTGCCTGCCCGTCGCCGTGCTCCCCGGACAGCGAGCCGCCGTGCGCGACGACCAGGTCGGCGAGCTCCCGCGAGAAGGCCCGGAAGCGTGCCACGCCCGCCGCCGACACCAGGTCGAAGTCGATCCGCACGTGCACGCAGCCCTCGCCGAAGTGCCCGTACGGGGTGCCGCGCAGCCCGTGCGCGGCGAGCAGGGCGCGGAATTCCCGCAGGTACACGCCCAGCCGGGCCGGCGGCACCGCGCAGTCCTCCCAGCCGGGCCAGGCCATCGTGCCGTCGGGCAGGCGGGTCGCGGTGCCGGCGGCGTCCTCGCGGATCCGCCACAGCGCCCGCTGCCCCGCCGGCTCGGTGACGACGACCGCGTCCAGCGCGTCGGCCGCCCGTACGAGCGCCCGGGCCGCGCCCTCGTCCCGGGTCTCCGCGAACAGCCAGGCCCGGCCCCGCGGCAGGCCCGCCCCCGCCGCGCCGGGCACCAGGTCCTCGGCCATGCCCTCGACCGTCAGCGGCCGGTGCGGCAGCAGGCCCGCCGCGGCGTCGGCGGCCGCGCCCTCGTCCGCGTAGCCGAGGACCGCGAGCGCGGGTGCGGGCGGCAGCTCCACCAGGCGGACCACCGCTTCGGTGACCACGCCGAGGGTGCCCTCGCTCCCGCAGAAGGCCCGGGCGAGCTGCACGCCGCGCTCGGGCAGCAGCGCGTCGAGGCCCCCGTAGCCGGAGATCCGCCGCGCGAAGCCGGGCCCGCCGGAGCCGCCGGGCGCACCAGGCGCACCGGGCGCACCAGGCGCACCGGAGCCTTCAGGTCCCCCGGGCCCCCCGCCCGCCATCCCCGTCCGCAGCACCTCCAGGTTCCCCGCGACCAGTTCGCGCAGCCCCGCCGGAGCCCCCGCCCAGCCGGTCCCGATCCGGTGCACGGCTCCCCCGTACGCCACCACCTCCAGCTCGGACACGTTGTCCGCGGTGGTCCCCCAGGCAACCGAGTGGGCCCCGCACGCGTTGTTGCCGATCATGCCGCCGAGGGTGCAGCGGGAGTGGGTGGCGGGGTCCGGACCGAAGGTCAGCCCGTACGGGCGCACCGCCTCCCGCAGCCGGCCGAGCACCAGGCCGGGCCGGACCACGGCCGTGCGGGCCGCGGGGTCCACCGACACGAGGGCGTCCATGTGCCGGGTGAGGTCCAGCACCACCCCCGTCCCCGTGGCCTGGCCCGCGATGGAGGTGCCCCCGCCGCGCGGTACGACGGGCACGCCGGCCGCGGCGCAGATCCGCAGGGCGGCCGCCACGTCGGCGGTGTCGCGCGGGGCGACCACACCGAGCGGAACGCGCCGGTAGTTGGAGGCGTCCATCGTCACCAGGGCCCGCGCGGCGGCCCCGAAGTCGACCTCCCCGCTCAGTCCGTCCCGCAATGTCCGTTCGAGTTCCCCGGAGTCACTCACCCGCACACCTTCCCACCAGGCCGTCCGTCTCATCGGATGGACGCGCGTCGGGCTCTGGGTCCCCGACCGGATACGCTCCGCTCGTGGCTGAGATCCAGATTCCCGCTGACATCAAGCCCGCCGACGGACGCTTCGGCGCGGGCCCCTCCAAGGTGCGGATCGAGGCGCTGGACGCCCTCGCCGCCACCGGTACCTCCCTGCTCGGCACCTCACACCGCCAAGCCCCGGTCAAGAACCTGGTCGGCTCGGTCCGCCAGGGCATCCGCGACCTGTTCTCGCTGCCCGAGGGATACGAGGTGATCCTGGGCAACGGCGGCTCCACCGCTTTCTGGGACATCGCGACCGCCGGGCTCATCGAGCGGAAGTCCCAGCACCTCACGTTCGGCGAGTTCTCGTCCAAGTTCGCCAAGGCCGCCAAGCTCGCTCCGTGGCTGGACGAGCCGTCCGTGATCTCCTCCGAGCCGGGCACGCACCCCGACCCGGTGGCCGAGGCGGGCGTGGACGTGTACGCGTACACGCACAACGAGACCTCGACGGGCGTGGCGGCGCCGATCCGGCGCGTCGCGGGCGCCGACGCCGGCTCGCTGGTGCTGGTGGACGCGACCTCGGGCGCCGGCGGTCTGCCCGTCGACATCACCGAGACCGACGTCTACTACTTCGCCCCGCAGAAGTCCTTCGCCTCCGAGGGCGGCCTGTGGCTGGCCGCGTTCTCCCCGGCGGCCCTGGAGCGGGCGGCGCGCGTCCACGCGTCCGGCCGGCACGTCCCGGAGTTCTTCTCGCTGCCGACGGCGATCGACAACTCGCTGAAGAACCAGACGTACAACACCCCGTCGCTGTCGACGCTCTTCCTGCTGAACCAGCAGCTGGAGTGGATCAACGGCCAGGGCGGCCTGGAGTGGGCGACCGCCCGTACGGCGGCCAGCGCGCGCACCCTGTACGGCTGGGCGGAGGCGTCGAAGTACGCGACCCCGTTCGTCGCGGACGCCGGCAAGCGGTCCTCCGTGATCGGCACGATCGACTTCTCGGACGACATCGACGCGGCCGCCGTCGCCAAGGTGCTGCGCGCCAACGGCATCGTGGACACCGAGCCGTACCGCAAGCTCGGCCGCAACCAGCTGCGCGTCGCGATGTTCCCGGCGATCGACCCGGCGGACGTGCAGGCCCTCACCGCCTGCATCGATCACGTCATCGAGAACCTCTGACCCGTCGCGGCGCCTGCCCTCCCTCCGGTGTCGGGGGAGGGCGGGCGCGGCACGCGATACCTTCAAGACCTCGGCAATTCTTGGAGGAAGCGGCGTGAGCGTGCGAGTGACGGCGGCCCAGGACGGCACGGACCCCTTCGGCACGGCCCGGCTGCGGCGCGGGGTCATCGATTCCTGGGCGTCGGCCCCGTCCCGCTTCCGCGAGGACGCCAACGCCGAGGAGGATCTGGCCCTCGGCGGCTACCGCGACCGGCTCGTCGTCGAACTCGCCCAGAACGCCGCCGACGCCGCCGCCCGCGCGGGCGTGCCCGGCCGGCTGCGGCTGACCCTGTACACCGGGAACGGCGAACCGCCGGTCCTCGCCGCCGCCAACACCGGCGCCCCGCTCGACGCCACCGGCGTGGAATCTCTGAGCACCCTGCGCGCCTCCGCCAAGCGGGAGTCCACCGCCTCCGGCGACACCGTCGGCCGCTTCGGCGTCGGCTTCGCCGCCGTCCTCGCCGTGTCCGACGAGCCCGCCGTCCTCGGCCGGCACGGCGGCGTGCGCTGGTCCCTCGCCGAGGCCCGCGAGCTGGCCCGGGAGGCCGCCGCCTTCAGCCCCGGCCTCGGCGACGAACTGCGCCGCCGCGACGGCCACGTCCCCCTGCTGCGCCTGCCGCTGCCCGCCGAGGGCACCGCGCCCGAGGGGTACGACACCGTCGTCGTCCTCCCGCTGCGCGACCCCGCCGCCGAGGACCTGGTGCAGCGGCTGCTGGCCGGCATCGACGACGCGCTGCTGCTCACCCTGCCCGGCCTGCACGAGATCACCGTCGACACCCCGGCCGGGGGCACCCGTACCCTGCGCCGCACCACCGACGGCCCGTACACCGTCATCGAGGACTCCCGCGACACCGCCGCCTCCCCCGGCGCCCCCGGCACCGCCGGGCAGACCCGCCGCTGGCGCACCGTCCGCCACACCGGCCCCATCGAGCCCGCCCTGCTCGCCGACCGGCCCGTCGAGGAGCGGCTGCGGCCCTCCTGGACCGTGTCCTGGGCCGTGCCCGTCGACGCCGCGGGCGCGCCCGTACGCCCCGCCACCGCACCCGTCGTCCACGCCCCGACCCCGACCGACGAACCCCTCGGCATCCCCGCCCTGCTCATCGCGACCCTGCCGCTGGACACCGCCCGCCGGCACCCCGCGCCCGGGCCGCTGACCGACTTCCTCGTGGAGCGCGCGGCCGACGCGTACGCCGAACTGCTGGGCACCTGGGAGCCCGTGGCCCCCGAGCTCGTGGACCTCGTACCGGGGCCGCTCGGCAAGGGCCTGCTGGACGGCGCCCTGCGCACCGCCGTTCTCCAGCGGCTCCCCCGCACCGCCTTCCTCGCCCCCGCCGCACCCGCCGAGGACACCGCCGAGCCCGGGGAGCGGGCCGCGCTGCGCCCCTTCGAGGCCGAGGTCGTCGAGGGCGCGGGCGCCGACACCGTACGGGTCCTCGCCGAGGTGCTCCCGACCCTGCTGCCCGCCGGACTGGAACGCCGCCCCGAACTGCGCACCCTCGGGGTGGGCCGGCTGCCGCTGGGCGACGCCATCGAGCGGATCGCCGGCATCGAGCGCACCCCCGCGTGGTGGCACCGGCTGTACGACAGCCTGGCCGGCGTCGACCCGGACCGGCTCTCCGGCCTGCCCGTGCCGCTCGCCGACGGCCGCACCACCATCGGCCCCCGCCACGTGCTGCTGCCCGAGGCGGACACCCCGAAGGACCTGGCCCGGCTGGGCCTGAAGGTGGCCCACCCGGACGCGGCGCACCCGCTGCTGGAGAAGCTGGGCGCGCTCCCGGCCACACCCCGCGCGATCCTGACGACCCCGCAGGTACGGGCCGCGGTGGCGGCCTCCCTCGACGCGGGCGAGGTCTGGGACGAGGACGAGGCCGCCCTGGACACCGACGAGCTGGCCGAGGTGGTCCTGGGCCTGGTCCGCGACGCCGACCTGGCGCCGGGCGACGAGCCGTGGCTGGGCGCGCTGGCCCTGCCCGACGAGGACGGCGAGCCGGCCCCGGCCGGCGAGCTGCTGCTGCCCGGCTCGCCGCTGGCCGCCGTCATCCGCGAGGACGAGGTGCCGTACGTCGACGCCGACCTGGCCGCCCGGTGGGGTGCCCAGCCGCTGACCGCCTGCGGGGTGCTCGCCGGCTTCCAGCTGGTCCGCGCCACCGACGTGGTCCTCGACCCGGACGAACTCGAACCCCGCGACGGCGACTACGCCGAGCCCGACGACGTCGGCCTGCTGGACGCGGTCGACGTGTGGTGCGAGGACGTCCTCGACCAGCTCCCGGACACCCCGCTGCCGCCGGTCGCCACCGAGATCGTCGCCGTGCGCGACCTCGACCTCGTCGACGACGACTGCTGGCCGCAGGCCCTGGCCATGCTGGCGCAGCCGCCGCTGCGGGACGCCCTGACCCAGCCCGTGCGGATCCTGCTGCCCGACGGCACCACCCGGGCGGTGCGCCCGTACACCGCCTGGTGGCTGCGCGACCACCCGGTGCTCGACGGCCGCCGCCCCGCCGGGCTGCGCGCGGCAGGCACCGACCCGCTGCTCGCCGGCCTGTACACCTCGGCGGACGCCACCGGCTTCCACGACGAGCAGGTCCTGCGGGCCCTCGGCGTACGCACCTCCGTGGCCGCCCTGCTCGACGAGCCCGGCGGCGCGGCCGAGCTGCTGGCCCGGCTCGCCGATCCCGAGCGGCCGGTCACGGACCGCCAGCTGCACGCCCTGTACGGGGCCCTGGCCGACCTGGAGCCCGAGCAGGTCACGCTGCCCGACGAGCTGCGTGCCGTGGCGGACGGGGAGCCGGTGGTCGTGGACGCCTCCGATGCGGTGATCGCGGACGCCCCGGACCTGCTGCCGCTGACCGCGGGCCTGCCGCTGCTGCCGGTGGCCCCGGCCCGCGCGGCCGACCTGGCGGACCTGCTCCAGGTGCGCCGGCTGTCGGAGACGGTCCCGGCGGAGGTCAGCACGCCGGGCGAGGAGCACGAGGTCCCGGAGGCGGTACGGATCCTGCTGGGTCCGGCGACCCCGCAGACGTACCTGGAGCACGAGGAGCTGGTGGCGGGCGGCGTCGAGCTCGACTGGCGGGTCACCCGGGACGGCGTGCTGCACGCCTCCACCCTGGAGGGCGTGGCGGCGGGCCTGGCCTGGTCGGCGGGCCAGTGGCCGCGCCGCTTCGAGGTCGCGGCCCTCCTGGAGGACCCGTCCCGCACGGCGGAACTCGCACGCGACCGGTGGTTCGACTAAGCGGCCTCGGCCGGGCCGGCCGGGCCTGACCGGCCGGCCACGGCTATTCCGGGAGGCGGCGGTCCACCCAGCGGAAGGTGACTTCGATCAGGGCGGCCGCCGCCACGGCGATGCCGACGGCCGTCCACGGCATCTGCGCGCCCACCAGCTTCAGCTGGAAGAAGTCCTGCAGCCAGGGGACGGCCAGGACCAGCAGGAAGGCCCCGCCCATCGCCGCGACCAGGGCGATCCGCCACCACGTGTACGGGCGGGCGATGATCGCCAGGACCCACATGGAGGTCAGGAACAGCGTCAGCGTCGCCGCGCTCGTCTCGGCGTTCAGGGCGTCCGCGCCGGTGTAGTGGTGGCGGGCGACCAGGTACGTGAGGAAGGTGGCCACCGCCGCGATCACCCCGCCCGGGATCGCGTACCGCATCACGCGTCTCACGAAGTGCGGCCTGGCGCGCTCCTTGTTCGGGGCGAGGGCCAGGAAGAACGCCGGGACGCCGATGGTGAGCGTCGACAGCAGCGTCAGGTGCCGCGGCAGGAAGGGGTACTCCACCTGCCAGCAGACCACCAGGATCGCCAGCAGCACCGAGTACGCGGTCTTGGTGAGGAAGAGGGTGGCGACGCGCGTGATGTTGCCGATGACGCGGCGGCCCTCGGCGACCACCGACGGGAGGGTGGCGAAGCTGTTGTCGAGCAGGACGATCTGGGCGACGGCCCGGGTGGCCTCGGAGCCCGAGCCCATGCTGACGCCGATGTCGGCGTCCTTCAGGGCGAGCACGTCGTTGACGCCGTCGCCGGTCATGGCGACCGTGTGGCCGCGGGACTGCAGCGCGCCGACCATGTCCCGCTTCTGCTGCGGGGTGACCCGCCCGAAGACCGCGTGCTGGTCGAGTTCCTCGGCCATCGCGGCCTGCTCGTCGGACAGCCGGCGCGCGTCGACGGTGTGCTCCGCGCCGGGCAGGCCCAGCTTGCCGGCGACCGCGCCGACCGACACCGCATTGTCGCCGGAGATCACTTTCGCGCGGACGTTCTGCTCCTCGAAGTAGCGCAGGGTGTCCGCGGCGTCGGCGCGCAACCGCTGCTCCAGGACGACCAGCGCGGTCGGCCGGGCGCCGACGGCGACGGCGTCGTCGTCGAGCTCGCGGGCGACCCGGGCGAGCAGCAGGACGCGCAGGCCCTGCTCGTTCAGCTCGTTGATCTCGTCGAGGGCGGGGTCGCCGGACGGCAGCAGCACGTCCGGGGCGCCGAGCAGCCAGGTGGAGCTCTCCCCGTCGCCCTCGCTGAAGCTCGCCCCGCTGTACTTGCGGGCGGAGGAGAACGGCAGCGATTCGGTGCAGCGCCAGTCCGCGCTGTCCGGGTAGGCGTCGATGATCGCCTGGAGGCTGGCGTTGGGGCGCGGGTCGGACTCGCCGAGGGCGCCGAGGACCTGCCGGACGTACGAGGGCTCCGCGCCGTCGAGCGGGCGGAGCTCGGTGACGTCCATCCCGCCCTCGGTGAGGGTGCCGGTCTTGTCGAGGCAGACGACGTCGACCCGGGCGAGACCCTCGATGGCGGGCAGCTCCTGCACCAGACACTGTTTGCGGCCGAGCCGGATGACGCCGATCGCGAAGGCCACGGAGGTCAGCAGGACCAGGCCTTCGGGGATCATCGGGACGATGCCGCCGACGGTCCGGGCGATGGAGTCCTTGAGGCCGGTGTCCTTGACGACGAGCTGGCTGACGATGAGGCCGATGGAGGTCGGGATCATCATCCAGGTGACGTACTTGAGGATGGTGGAGATGCCGGAGCGCAGCTCGGAGTGGACCAGGGTGAAGCGGGTGGCCTCCTCGGCGAGCTGTGCCGCGTAGGCCTCGCGGCCGACCTTGGTGGCGGTGAACGCGCCGCCGCCGGCGACGACGAAGGACCCGGACATGACGGGGTCGCCGGGCTTCTTGAGGACCGGGTCGGCCTCGCCGGTGAGCAGGGATTCGTCGATCTCCAGGCCGTCGGCCTCGCCGACGACCCCGTCGACGACGACCTTGTCGCCGGGTCCGAGCTCGATGACGTCGTCCAGGACGATCTCGGAGGTGGAGACCACGGCGGTGCGACCGTCGCGGCGGACGCCGGGTTTGGCCTCGCCGATCACGGCGAGGCTGTCGAGGGTCTTCTTGGCGCGGAGCTCCTGGATGATGCCAATGCCCGTGTTCGCGAGGATCACGTAGCCGAAAAGGCTGTCCTGGAGCGGCGCGACGATCAGCATGACGACCCACAGGACGCCGATGATCGCGTTGAAGCGGGTGAAGACGTTCGCGCGGACGATCTCGACGGTGGAGCGGGAGGAGCGGACCGGGACGTCGTTGACGGCTCCGCGCGCGACGCGCTCGGCCACCTCGGCGGTGGTCAGGCCGCCGGGCCTGAACGGGGGCGCGGGCGGGCCGGCCAGGGGTGCGGGGGCCGGCCCGGTGCCCGGCCGGGCACCCGACTCGGCGCCCGGCTCGGAACCGTTCGAATCGATCTTCGCCCGCTGCGTCATGTTTTCGACGGTAAAGGCGGACTGTGCCGTTCACCCGCCGAGAGGGACGGATATCCGACTTCGGGATGAGGGAAATCGTCCTCTGGTCGGCATGTCCCATCCGGCACGCCGATGCGCTGTGCGCTCTCTGCGCGGTGCCCTATCCGGCGTCGCGGGCCGCGGGAGCCGGGTGCGTCCCGTCCGCCGCGCCGGCGTCCTGCGCGGCCTGCTTTGCCTGCTCTGCCTGCCCTGCCTGCCCTGCCTGCTCGGCCTGCTCGGCCTGCTCGGCCGCCGCGGCGGCGTGCCGCTTGAGCGCGGCGTCGCGGCCCCGGACGTACCAGATGCCGATCAGGCCGAGGCCGCCGCCGGCGGCGCAGCACCAGACCCACCACAGCAGGCCCCGGTCGGCGAACCACCCGTAGAACGGGAGCTGGACGAGGAACAGGACGAACCACACGACCGTGCCACCGATGATGGTCGCGACGACCGGGCCTTCCAGGGGCTCGGGCGCCTCGTGTTTCGCAGTCCATTTCGCCATGCCCACAAGTCTAGGCGGCGGAATTCGAGGTCTACGCGCGGAGATGGACGGGCTTTCGTTCATGTGTTCATACTGAAACGGTTTGGGCCAGGCCCAATTTCATCGTATGAACCCCCAATGGCCCCCCGCATTTCGAGGACCGCATGAGCACGTCGGCCCCCGCCCCGGCCTCCGCGCCGGCCGCGCAGCCCCCGGCCCCCGGCCCCCAGTCGGGCCTGGACCGCTTCTTCAAGATCACCGAGCGCGGCTCGACCGTCGCCCGCGAGGTCCGCGGCGGTTTCGCCACGTTCTTCGCGATGGCCTACATCATCGTGCTGAACCCGATCATCCTGGGCAGCGCGAAGGACATGTACGGCCACCAGCTCGACGGCGGCCAGCTGGTGACCGCCACCGTCCTGACGGCCGCCTTCACCACCCTCCTGATGGGTGTCATCGGCAACGTCCCGATCGCCCTCGCGGCCGGCCTCGGCGTCAACACCGTCGTCGCCCTCCAGCTGGCCCCGCGCATGAGCTGGCCCGACGCCATGGGCATGGTCGTCCTGGCCGGCTTCGTGGTGATGCTGCTGGTCGCGACCGGCCTGCGCGAGCGGGTCATGAACGCCGTCCCGCTCGGCCTGCGCAAGGGCATCGCGATCGGCATCGGCCTGTTCATCATGCTGATCGGCCTGGTCGACTCGGGCTTCGTCACCCGCATCCCGGACGCGGCGCACACCACCGTGCCGCTCCAGCTCGGCACCGGCGGCCAGCTGCTCGGCTGGCCCGTGCTGGTCTTCGCCGTCGGCGTGCTGCTGACCCTCGCCCTGCTGATCCGCAAGACGCCCGGCGCGATCCTGATCTCCATCGTGGCCATGACCGTGGTCGCCGTCGTCGTCCAGGCCGTGGTGCAGCTGCCCGCCGCCGGCTGGGGCCTGACCGTCCCGGAGTGGCCCGGCAACCCGGTGGCCGCCCCCGACTTCGGGCTCGTCGGCCAGGTCAGCCTGTTCGGCGGCTTCGGCAAGGTCGGCCTGCTGACCGGCTGCCTGTTCGTCTTCACCGTGCTGCTGTCCTGCTTCTTCGACGCGATGGGCACCATCCTCGGCGTCGGCGACGAGGCCAGGCTGATCGACGAGGACGGCACCTTCCCCGGCATCAACAAGGTCCTGCTCGTGGACGGCCTGGCCGTCGCCTCCGGCGGCGCGACCTCCTCCTCGGCCACCACCTGCTTCGTGGAGTCCACCGCCGGTGTCGGCGAGGGCGCCCGCACGGGCCTGGCCAACGTGGTCACGGGCGGTCTCTTCGCCGTGGCCCTGTTCCTCACCCCGCTCGCCACGATGGTCCCGTCCCAGGCGGCCACTCCGGCCCTGGTGGCGGTCGGCTTCCTGATCCTCGCGGGCTCGGTGAAGGACATCGACTGGAGCGACTTCACCATCGCCGTCCCGGCCTTCCTGGCCATGGTGACGATGCCGTTCACCTACTCGATCACCAACGGCATCGGCATCGGCTTCATCACCTTCAGCGTGCTGCGGCTGGCGACCGGGCGGGGCCGCGAGGTCCCGGCGGCCATGTACGCGGTCTCGGCGGTGTTCGTCTTCTATTACGCGATGCCCGCCCTGGGCCTCACGTGACCCCTTGAAGTGCTCTCCCGGATGAATCCGGGAGATTCCTGCTTACCTTGCGGTAGCGGGCTTGACGCGCTTCGCGCGCCTGACGACTGCCCTCCCGGCAGCCGGGACGAGCGCGAGGCCCACCCGGTACAGGTGCAAGACGTTCCGGGCCGCATTGTGGTCGGCGTTGCCCGACCAGCCGCACTCCGGGTTCTTGCACACGAAAACGGCCTGGGACTCCCGGCTCCCGGGCGTGGTGCGGCCGCACGCTGAGCAGCGCCGGGAGGTGCCGGGGGCCGGGACCATGTGCAGGGTGCCGCCGTGCCAGGCGGTCTTGTACGCCAGCATGGTGACCGTGCGGCCCCACGCCTCTGCGCTGATGCAGCGATTCAGCCCGGATTTCCGGGCGACGTTCCTTCCCGGCTCCTCGATGGTTCCCTTGGCGGACTTGACCATGTTCGTGATGGTGAGTGCTTCGACCACGACCGTGCCGTAGGCGCGGGCGATGGCGTTGGTCGTCTGATGCTGCCAGTCCAGGGCCCGGCGCTTGGCTTTCGCGCGCAGTCCTGCGATCTGGCCGTAGGTGCGGTGTAGCCGGCCGCTGGTGCGCTCGCCGGGCTTGCGGTGTGCCTTGCGCCGTGCGGCGCGCTGCTCCAAGCGCAGAAGCTTGGCCTTCTCCTTGCCGGTCAGCCACTCGCCGTGCTCGTACGTCTCACCGTCCGACAGAGCCAGGGGCACGGTGATGCCCACGTCGATACCGACCTCCGGCCCCTGATGGGGTGCGGGGTTGACCTCCAGGGTCTGGACGCGGAAGGCGATGTGCCAGCCGAGCACATCCTTGACCAGCCGCGCTCCGGTGATCCGGTTCTCCGCGCCTGCGCGCTTGCCCACGGGCAGGTCCCTGGTCCACCGGAACTGCACCCTGCCCACCTTGGGAATGTTGACCTGCCCCCACCGTCGGTGCACGCGGACGATGTTCAGGTCCCGGCCCTGCGGGATGTCCACAGACATCACCGTGCGCAGTCGGCTCTTGAAGTTCGGGGCGTCGGCGCGGCCCTCCCAGCAGTTCTTCCATGCCTGAAAGTAGGTCTTGAGGACCGCTTGCGCGGCCTGCGCGGGAAGGACGGCCAGGAAGTCGATGTCCTTGCGGGCCTGCCGGATCGCGGCGTCTGCGTTGGCGAGAGTCCGCTTTTCCTTCGGCATCATCCGCCACCAGGCGTGCAGCAGGTTCCACATCGTGCGGGCCGCGTGCGCCTGGCCATCGGCCTTCAACACCCCGGCAGGCGACAGCGCAAGCCGGGCGCGGTGCCCGAACTGCCTCCTGACCAGGGTGCCTTGACTCACGATCGTGAGCCTAGCGTTGGTCTGTGTCACCGCGCTGGAATCCTGACCCCGATGCCAGAACAGGTCGCCATGTTGTCTGCAACCTGCATGTTCATGTGGTTTTCGTCACCAAGTACAGGGTGAATGCGTTCACCGATGCCATGCCGACCCGCGCCGAAGAGATCATGCGGGAGGTCTGCGCCGACTTCGAGGCCGAGCCGTAGCTCGTCTGGCCGCCACCCCGGAGACGCAGAGCACTCCGGCGCTCCCCGCCTCCGGGACAAGGATGGCCTTCACGCCCGCCCTGGGCGGAGCACTGGCCAAGATCAGCGGTAGAACTTCTCCGTCTCGTCGACGGCCGCCTTGAAGCGCTCGTCGAAGTCATTGCGAATGAGCGTCCGGACGACATAGTCCTGGACGCTCATTCCGCGTTTGGCGGCGTGGATGCGGAGGCGGTCGAGCAGCTCCCCGTCTATGCGCATGCTGAGCACCTGTGTCCCCATGCGGACAGAGTCCTGGCACAGGGCGTGGCCGCGTGTCGCTTTTCCCGGCTCCCTCACCCGTACGAGTGATGGGTGGGTGACGCGTGCGAGTGACGAGAGACGGGTGCGTGACGCCGGCGCGACGCGGGCGCGACTGGGCCCGACGAAAATCCGTTGTTACTTAGCTAGAGTAATGAGTTACTCTAAAGACATGCTTGACCTCACCCATGGCGACGACGCCGCCGCCGTGAACGACCTGCGCTCCGCCGTCATGCGGCTGGGCCGACGCCTGAAGCACCAGCGCGTCGACGAATCGCTGAGCCCGACCGAGATGTCGGTCCTCGGCACCCTCGCCCGGTGCGGCCGGGCCACCCCGGGCGAACTGGCCCGCCGTGAGCACGTCCAGCCGCCGTCGATGACCCGCATCGTCGCGCTCCTGGAGGCAAAGGGACTGGTCAGGCTGGAACCGCACCCGGACGACCGCCGCCAGAAGGTGGTCAGCCAGACGGAGGAGGCCGAGGCGATGCTCGAAGAGAGCCGCCGCAAGCGCAACGCCTTCCTGGCCGGGCTCGCGGCAGAGCTCACCGAGGACGAATGGGCCAAGCTGCGCGCAGCCGCGCCCGTCCTGGAGAAGCTCGCCCACCTATAGGAACGACATCAGGAGGCGAAGGCCCTTGAGTACGGGAAACGGAGCATCCTCCGCACCCGGCCATACACCCACCCCTACCACTCGCACCGCGAGCCGGGCCCCGGGTTCCGCAAGGAACTCGCGGAACTCGATGTTCGGCTCACTGAGGATCCGGAACTACCGGCTCTTCGCCACGGGACAGGCCGTATCCAACACCGGCACCTGGATGCAGCGCATCGCCCAGGACTGGCTGGTCCTGTCCCTGACCGGCTCGGCCTCCGCCGTCGGCATCACCATCGCGCTGCAGTTCCTTCCGATGCTGGTCCTCGGCCTCTACGGGGGCGTCCTCGCGGACCGGCTGCCGAAGCGGCCGCTGCTGGTCGCCACCCAGAGCCTGATGGGCCTGACCGGCGTCGCACTGGCCGGGCTCACCCTCGCCGGGCACGTCCAGGTCTGGCACGTGTACCTGGCCGCGCTCCTGCTCGGCCTGATCACGGTCGTGGACAACCCCGCCCGGCAGACGTTCGTCTCCGAGATGGTCGGCCCCGGGCAGCTCGCCAACGCCGTCAGCCTGAACTCCGCCAACTTCCAGTCCGCGCGGCTGGTCGGCCCGGCCGTCGCCGGTGTGCTGATCACCGCCGTCGGCTCCGGCTGGGCCTTCCTGCTGAACGGGCTGTCCTTCGCCGCCCCCGTCGCCGGCCTGCTGCTCATGCGGACGGCCGAGCTGCACCCGGTCCGGCCGCAGCCGCGCGCCAAGGGCCAGCTGCGGGAGGGCCTGCGCTACGTCGCCGGGCGCCCCGAGCTGGTCTGGCCGATCGTGCTCGTCGGGTTCATCGGCACCTTCGGGTTCAACTTCCCGATCTGGCTGTCGGCCTTCGTCGGGGACGTCTTCCACGAGGACGCGGGCACGTACGGGTTCCTCAACACCCTGCTCGCGGCCGGCTCCCTGGCCGGAGCCCTGCTCGCGGCGCGCCGCGGGGTCTCGCGGCTGCGGCTGCTGGTCGCAGCGGCGGTCCTGTTCTCCGCCCTGGAGGTCGCTGCCGCGTTCGCGCCCGGCTTCTGGCTGTTCGCGGCGCTGCTCGTGCCGATCGGGATGTTCGGGCTGACGGTCAACGTCACCGCCAACGCGAGCGTCCAGACCGCCACCGATCCCGAGATGCGGGGCCGGGTGATGGCCCTGTACATGATGGTGTTCACCGGCGGCACCCCGATCGGCGCACCGCTGGTCGGCTGGATCACCGATGCGTACGGCCCGCGGATCGGCATGGCCGCCGGCGGCGCCGTGTCCCTGGCCGCGGCGGCCGGCATCGCGCTGGTCCTGTCCCGGGTCGGCAACCTCCGGCTGAGCGTCAGCCGCCACGGGGTGGCCTTCGTCCCGTCGAAGTCCGCCGGCGGCATCCTGGTGCGAGCCGCCTGACGGCCGCAGGCGCCGGCCGTGTGCGGCCCCTGTTCGGCCGCGGGCCGTGCGTGGCTGTTCGCGCAGTTCCCCGCGCCCCTGAGCGAGAGCCCCGGCCCGGCGGAGCACGCCAGGGGCGCGGGGAACTGCGCGAACTCAGGGGCGCGGCCGGCGGCGTACCAGGCGCTTGCCCGCCAGCACCAGGACCGTGCCCACCAGCAGCACCGCCGCCCCCTTCGTGAACCCGCCGCCGCCCTGGCCCTGCGGGGCCGCGGCGCCCGGCGGGGTCCCCGGCGACGGCGGGGCAGCCGGGCCCCCGGACCCGGCCGGGCCGCCCGCTGCCGGCTTCACCGGCACCGCCACCACCCGGCTGCCCTCCCCCTCCGCCCCGAACAGCAGCGTCGACCCGTCCGGCGAGTACGCCACCGACTCCGCCTGGCCCTGCCACGGCGCGTCCACCCGCTCGCCCTCGCCCTCCGGCCGGCCGTCCTTCCACGGGTACGTCCGGGCGAAGAAGTAGCCGCGCAGAGTGAGCCGGCTCCCGTCCGGCGAGAACGCCCCGTCCGTCACCCACGGCACGTCCGCCACCCGCCGGAACACGTTCGTCCCCGACGCGGTCAGCCGC
The DNA here is from genome assembly GCF_056436005.1 of Streptomyces sp. NPDC043854. Lineage (NCBI taxonomy): Bacteria > Bacillati > Actinomycetota > Actinomycetes > Kitasatosporales > Streptomycetaceae > Streptomyces > Streptomyces sp. NPDC043854. Next base: position 149,335 of record NZ_JBWKDK010000009.1, on the reverse strand, counting down.
TCCGGGCCCTCGTACAGCCCGCCCTTGTCCTCGCTCTTGCTCGCGATGTACACCCGGCCCGTCACCGGATGCACCATCAGCGCCTCCGCGTTGCGCGGCCCGTCGGCGTACTTCACCGTGAACTGCTCCCCCTCGACCGTGGCGTCCGCCAGCTGCTTCGGCTCCGGGAAGCGGTAGATCCACACGTGGTCCCAGGTGCCGTTGCGGTTGTCGCCGACGTCGCCGACGTACACCTTCCCGTCCGGCCCCACCGAGATGGCCTCCACGTCGCGCGGCTTGCCGATGCCGGTCAGCGTCAGGCGCGCCACGGTCTTCCCGGTCGCCGAGTCCACCGCGTACACGTAGGGGCCGTCGTCGCTGTCGTTGTGCGTCCAGTACACGCCCGGATGGCTCCGGCTCGCCGCCAGCCCGCTCGACTCCTTGATCCGCGGATCGGCGAGGGTGAACCCGGCCGGCGCCGGCGCCGGCGCGGGCGAGGGCGCGGCGGCCGCCCGGCCCGGCGCCACCGCGAGGACGGCGGCGGCCGCGACACCCGCTGCGGCAAGGGTGAACGGCGACGGGAGCGACGGGCACGACGGCAACGACCGGAACGACGGCAACGACAGGCGCATGACCCCAGCCTGCCAAAGCCGCCCGCGTGTCCGGCATCACAGGGGTGTCCGGCGTGTGATCCGCGATGATGACCGGATGCGTTTCATGTTCGTCGGCGACTCCATGACCATCGGACGCGCCGGCGACTACACCTGGCGCTACCGGATGTGGCAGCACCTCAACGCCACCCTCGGCGGCCCGTACCGGATCGTCGGACCGCGCTGCGAGCTGTACGACACCCACGCCGACACGCCGACCAGCCACGCGTACGCGGACCCCGGCTTCCCCGAACGCGCCCGCCGCCACCTGGCCGGCTGGGGCGAGGGCTGGCAGCACATGGCCCCCGTCATCGGCCCCGCCGTCGCCGCCGACCGGGCCGACGTCCTGCTCGTCTCCCTCGGCCTCATCGACCTCGGCTTCTACACCGGCGCCGAGGAAACCGCCGCCAACATGCGCCGGTTCGTCGCCGAGGCGCGGGCCGCCCGCCCCGGCATACGGATGATCCTGCTGCCGGTGATACCGAACGTCCGGGCCGAGGAGGACGAGCCGTTCGCCGCCGAGGTCGCCCGGTTCAACGAGCTCCTCGCCAAGGCCGTCGCCGACCTGTCCACCGACGCCTCGCCCATCCTGCTCGGCGCACGCCCGGACGCGTACGACATCCACCGCGACACCTACGACGGCACCCACCCCAACGCCTCCGGGGAGCACCGCCTCGCCGGGGAGTTCGCGGCCGTCCTGCACCAGGCGTGGGGCATCGGCGGCCCGTACCGCCCGGCCGGCACGGCGTAACGGCCCGCAACACGCCCTCCGCCCGCGGCACTTGCCTGGAGTGCACTCCACCCAGTTGGCTGGTGCCCATGAAGTACACGCAGCTCGGACGCACCGGCCTCAAGGTCAGCCGACTTGTGCTCGGCACGATGAACTTCGGCCCCCAGACCGGGGAAGCCGAGAGCCACGCCATCATGGACGCCGCGCACGACGCCGGCATCAACTTCTTCGACACCGCCAACGTGTACGGGTGGGGCGAGAACAAGGGCCGCACCGAGGAGATCCTCGGCACCTGGTTCGCGCAGGGCGGCCGCCGCCGCGAGAAGACCGTCCTCGCCACCAAGGTCTACGCCAGCATGGCCCCCGAGGGCGAGCCGTGGCCCAACTACGACCGCCTCTCGGCGCTGAACATCCGGCGGGCCGTCGACGCCAGCCTCAAGCGCCTGAACACCGACTACATCGACCTCTACCAGTTCCACCACGTGGACCGGCAGACCCCCTTCGAGGAAATCTGGCAGGCCGTCGAGGTCCTCGTCCAACAGGGCAAGATCCTCTACGCCGGCTCCTCGAACTTCCCCGGCTGGAAGATCGCCCAGGCCAACGAGACCGCCGCCCGGCACGGCCGGCTCGGCCTCGTCAGCGAGCAGTGCCTGTACAACCTGGCCGAGCGGCGCGCCGAGATGGAGGTCGTCCCGGCCGCGCAGGAGTACGGCCTCGGGGTCATCCCCTGGTCCCCGCTGCACGGCGGGCTGCTCGGCGGCGCCCTCCGCAAGGCCGCCTCGTCCGGGCGCACCGCCTCCGGGCGGTCGGCGGACGCGCTGGCCAACACCTCCGTACGGGCTCAGGTGCAGGCGTACGAGGACCTGCTGGACAAGCACGGCCTCGAACCGGGCGAGACGGCCCTGGCGTGGCTGCTGACCCGGCCCGGGGTCACGGGGCCGATCGTGGGCCCGCGTACGCCGGAACAGCTCGCGTCCGCGGTGCGGGCGGTGGAGCTGGAGCTTTCGCAGGAGGTGCTGGACGGCCTCGACGAGGTGTTCCCGGGGCCGGGCGCGTCACCGGAGGCATTCGCCTGGTAGCGGGGCGGCCGCTGCCGGGACGGGCTCCTGTGCCTACTGTCCGACGGCGGCCGCCACGGCCACGACGACGAACATCAGCACGAGCACACCGGCCATCACACGGTTACGGGTCTTGGGATCCACCCGTCGAGCCTAACGCGCCCGCCGCCGTTCCCCTCACGGAGGGGCGGCGGCACGGCGGGGGCGGGGGCAGCGGGTCAGCCGGCCGGGGTGCCGCCCAGGGGCCAGGACCCGACGACCTCGTAGCGGGGACGCTCCCCGGGCATGCCGCCGCCCGGCAGGTTGCTGCGGACCAGGCTGAGCTCCGTGACCTGCCATTGCGTGCCCTCGAAGCCGGCGAGGGCGTCCAGGTACGGGCGCATCGGGACACCGCCGTGGCCGCGGGCCAGGGTGAGGTGGGCGCTGTACCGGCGGTGCTGCTCCATCGGCACGCCCGCCCGGCGGGCCGCCGCGTCGGCCCGCTCGGCGAGCAGCCGCATCGTGTCGATCCCGCCGGCCGCGCCGGTCCACAGGGTGCGGTTGCCGAAATGGCCGACGCCGTGGAGGCGGAGGGGGAACGGCTCCGTGCGGTGGGCGGCGCGGGCCAGGCGGGCGTGGAGGTCCGGGAGGACCTCGTCGCGGACCTCGCCCATGAAGGCGAGGGTGAAGTGCCAGCCCGGCTCCGTGGTCCAGCGGAGCCGGCGGTCCCGGACGGGGTCCACGGCCCGGCGGAGCTCTTCGAGGGCCTCGGGCGGAGGCAGGACGGCGGCGAATAGCCTCATGCCGCCGAGCCTATGTGCTCCGCGGGGCCGCCGGCCCCCACCGCCGGGCCGCGCCGCGCCCCCTCGCGCGGTTCCCCGCGCCCCCGACCCAGCCAGTGACTCCGAGGCCACCGGCTGGGGACCCGCCCGTCACCGGACGAGCGCCGCCCGCCGACGGGTGAGTGCGGGTCGACCGTGGCCGAGCGCGCAGTTCCCCGCGCCCCTGAATGGCTCCGCCGGGCGAGGGATCAGGCCCAGGGCCGCGGAGAACTGGGCGACCACCCACGCACGGCCCGCAGCAAACCACCGGGCAGGGGCCGCCCCCCAGGGGCGCGGGGAACTGCGCGGGCAGGCACAGACGGCCCGCAGTCGGACGGCAGCCCCGGCGCCGCAGGGGAGGCACGGGCGGCCCGCAGCCGGGGGTCAGGCGTCCGCGATGGGGATCGGGGTCGCGGCCGTCGGGGATGCCTCCGACGACGGGGCCGGGGCCGGGTCGGGGACCGGGCCGGGGGCCGGAGCGGGGGCCGGCGGCGGGGACATCGTCGACAGGAGTTGGCGGGCCAGGCCCAGGCCCGCGCCGCCCATGGTCAGGGCCTTGGTGAACATCTCCGACATGCCCTCGGCCCCGTTCAGCAGGACCATGTGGTCCACCTTCTCGAAGGCCCCGGCGCCCGCCTGCACGATCGCCGGCCAGTTCTCGGCGAGCTGCTGGGCGACGACCGCCTCCTGGTTCTCCGCCAGCGCAGCGGCCCGCGCCTTGATCCCCTCGGCCTCGGCGAGGCCCTTCGCCCGGGCCGACGCCGCCTCCGCGAGGCCCTTCGCCTCCGTCGCGGCCGCCTCCGCCTCACCGGTTACCCGGGTCGCCTTCGCTTCCGCCATGCCGCGCGCCTCGGTCGCGGCCGCGTCCGCCTTGGCCGCGGTCGTCACCCGCGTCGCCTCCGCGGCCGCCGCCAGCTCGGTCTCCCGTGCCTGCGCCTGGGCTGCGGAGATGCGGGCGTCGCGTTCCGCCTCGGCCCGGGTCCGGATCTCGTACGCCGCCGCGTCCGCCGGCTTGCGGACGTCCGCCTGGAGCTGCTGCTCGCGCCGGTACGCCTCCAGCTCCGCGACCCGGGTCTCCTGGACGACGACCTCCTGCCGGGCCGCCGCCTCCGACAGCGGGCCGGCCTGCCGGGCGGTGGCCGCGGCCTTGTCCCGTTCGGCCTGGTAGCCGGCCTGGAGGATCTCGCTGTCGCGGGTGGCTTCCGCCATCCGCGCGGACGCGGTCTGCTCGGCCTCCGTCGCCAGCCGGTTCGCCTCGGCCTGGGCGATGCGCGCGTCCCGCTGCACGGCCGCGGCGTGCGGCATCGCGAGGTTCTTGATGTAGCCGGTCGGGTCTTCGATCTCGTGGATCTGGAGCGAGTCGACGATCAGGCCGAGTTTTTCCATCTCCGTGCCGCAGGCGGCCCGGGTCTGCCCGGTCAGCTTCTCCCGGTCGCGGATCATGTCCTCGACCGTCAACCCGCCGACGATGGCCCGCAGATGGCCGGCGAAGACGATGTGCACCCGCTCGGGCATGATCTTCTGCTGGTCCAGGAAGCGGCGTGCGGCGTTGGCGATCGACACCAGGTCGTCGCCGATCTTGAAGATCACCACGCCTTTCACCCGGAGCGGGATGCCCTGGTGGGTGACGCAGTCCACCGACAGCTGCGTCTCATTGAGGTCCAGCGACAGCTTCCGTACCGCCTGCACGCCCGGAACGACCAGCGTTCCGCGCCCGGTGACGATCCGGAACCCCATGCCGTCGCCCAGTCCCTCGGTCTTGTGCGCCGAACCGGAGATGACCAGTGCCTCGTTGGGTTCGGCCACCCGCCACATGAGCTTGAACAGGCCGATCAGGGCAAGGACCCCAGCGAGAACGATTCCCGCGATGACGCCGACGTCCATCGGCAACTCCCCCCTTGGCGCAGTGCCGTTCGGCACTGACGAGGGTGTGAGTGTGCGCCTGCGCCGGCCCGGCGCAGAAGACGTCTGCGCGGTGTTGTCGCCGTCTTGGTACCGAGTCACAAAGGGCGTTGCCCTGTTGCCGGCTCAGTTTCCGTATGCCGCCATCACGTAGACCGTGCGCGGCGGCTGGTACTCGACGACCGTGACCATCGTCCCGACGGGCAGTCGGCGCGTACCCGGTGCCGGGTACGCGAGGAAGTGCTCGGCGCCGCCCCGGACCCGCACGATGACCTCGCCCACCAGGCCCGGGCCGACGGTGCCGGTGACCCGGCCGTCCCGCCCGACCATGCCGCGTTCCGCGTCCCCCGCCAAGTTCCCCGCGATGTCCCCCATGCGCCGAGGGTACGCCGCGCCGGCCGGTGTGCCAGGGGGCTGTGGTGCCGCGCCCCGGGCGGAGGTGCGGAGGTTACGAGTGGCCGAGGTCCGCGGCCGGCAGGTCCGCCGACGGCACCGATCCGGTGTCGGGGGCCGGGCGCAGCGGGAACTCGTCCGCGGCCATCGAGTCGAGGACGGGCGGTGCGGGCCGCAGCGGCTTCGGCATGACCGCGGCCTCGGAGTGGCCGCCGCAGCCGTAGGAGAGGGACACCAGGTGGCCGTCGGCGGGGCCGAACTCGTTGGCGCAGATGCCGAATGCCTGGCCGAGGGAGCCGCCGATCGCGATGAGGAAGCCGCAGGAGACGCAGGAGGCGGGCGCGGCCTGCGCCATCGGGGTCTTGGCGCCGTAGCCCTCGTCCCAGCGGTCGGCGGCGGTGTGCAGGCCGTAGCGGGACAGGACGCGGGCGCGCCGCATGCCGAGCTCCTCGGCGACCGCGGCGATCGAGCCGCGGGCCGGGACGACGGTGCGGTCGGTGACGTCGGCGTCCTCGGCCTCGACCAGCTCGGCCATCTCGTGGGAGACCGGGGAGTTCGGCGGCGGGACGTCCTCGCCGGAGTAGCCGGGCTCCAGCCGCAGGTCGTCGGCGTCGGTGGGCAGCAGGTCGCCGGGGCCCATGTCGCCGGGGCGCAGCCGCTCGCTCCACGGCACCCATTCGGGGGCGAGGAGGGCGTCGGAGCCGGGCAGGAGCACCGTTTCGTCGAGGGTGACGTTCTTCGCGCGGGAGGCGCGGGTCACGGTGACGGCCCACCGCCAGCCCCGGTAGCCGGGGTCCGTGCACTCGAAGAAGTGCGTGACGACCCGGTCGCCCTCCGCGATCACGGACACGTGCTCGCCCACGACTCCGGGCGCGGCGATCTCCTGGGCCGCCTCGCGGGCGAGGTCCACGGCCTCGGCGCACAGGCGGTCGGGGGTACGGCTTCGCGTCGTCGCAGCACTCACAGGTCTCGTTCTCTCCTACGCCGTCTCACGAGTGCGCCGTCCGTACTGTCGTCCACAACGACCCGTCGGTCCTGTCCGTACGTGGCGCGAGCGGAGCGGACCTGGGGGCCGCGTCGACGTCCGCGCCCGATCGGCCTCGGGCACACCCACCTGCAATCCATTCTGCGGGATCGCGAGGAGGCGCGCGGCCAAGAGCAACCGCCGGTGGCGCGCTACGCACGCTACCTCCTCCGACGCCCGTGGCCCACATGCAAGGTCCGATTCGCGGACAACCCTGCGACCCGACCGTAACCGGAACGCGATTCCGGGCTCGCGCCGAGGGCCGCCGCCCTGCCGCGGATCCGGAGCGCGCCGGGACGGGACCGCGGCAGATGCGTGGGGCACTATGTCGAGTGTGGCACCTGCACGGTCGTCGCGTGAGGGCTCGGGACCGGCCAGACGGGCCGGCCGGGCGATCGGGCGTGCCCTGCACCTTCCCGTCACCGGTACGGCGCGCGGGATCCGGCGGGCGACGCACGCGCACGGGGCGGGCGAGTCGGGCCTCGGGAAGCTGATCGAGCTGCACGCCGTCAACGGCGCCGGCGATGTGATGATCACCGTGGCGCTGGCGTCCACGGTGTTCTTCTCGGTCCCCACGGACGAGGCACGTGGCCGTGTCGCCCTTTACCTGGCCATCACGATGGCCCCGTTCGCCGTGCTGGCGCCCGTGATCGGGCCGCTGCTGGACCGGCTGCCGCACGGGCGGCGCGCCGCGATGGCCGCGGCGATGCTGGTGCGGGCGGTGCTCGCGCTGCTGATGTCGGGCGCGGTGGCCACGGGCGGCCTCGAGCTGTACCCGGAGGCGCTGGGCGTGCTGGTGGCGTCCAAGGCGTACGGGGTGGTGCGCAGCGCGGTGGTGCCGCGACTGCTGCCGCCGGCCTTCTCCCTGGTGAAGGCCAATTCGCGGGTCACGCTGGCGGGACTGCTCGCGACGGGCGCGGCGGCCCCGGTCGCGGCCGGGCTGAACGCGATCGGGCCGCAGTGGCCGCTGTACGGGGCCTGCGTGATCTTCCTCGGGGGTACGTTCGCGGCGTTCTCGCTGCCGCACAAGGTGGACGAGGCCAAGGGCGAGCGGCGGGCCCGGCTGTCCACGCACGAGCCGCACTCGAAGAAGCCGGGGCTGCGCACGGTCAGCACCTCGGTGCTGTGCGGCCTGCTGGCCAACGCGTCGATGCGCGGCCTGTCCGGGTTCCTGATCTTCTTCCTGGCGTTCCTGCTGCGCGAGCACCCGCTGTCCGGGCAGAGCGCTGCGGTGTCGCTGGGCATCGTCGGCGTCTGCGCGGGCATCGGGAATGCAAGCGGAACGGCGGTGGGCGCCTGGCTGAAGGCGCGGGCCCCGGAGGGCATCATCGCGGCCGTGCTCTCGCTGGCCCTCGGGATCGCGGTCCTCGCCGCGGTGTTCTTCAGTGGCCTGATGGTGGCGGTGCTGGGGGCCACGGCCGGGTTCTCCCAGGCGCTGGCGAAGCTGTCGCTGGACGCGACGATCCAGCGGGACGTTCCGGAGGCGGTGCGGACCTCGGCGTTCGCCCGGTCGGAGACGCTGCTCCAGGTGGCGTGGGTGCTGGGCGGCGCGATCGGCATCGTGCTGCCGCTGAACGGGGTACTGGGGATGGCGGTGGCCGCCGCGATCGTCGCCGCGGGCACCACGATGGCCGTACGCGGCCTGCTGTCGGCCCCCCGCCACCGCCACACGGGCTCCCCCCGGCCCCGCGTCGCCTGACCGGGGCCGGGGGCCGACGGCCGGCGGAGGGGCGGACCGGGCGACGCGGGCAGGGGCGGGCGGCGGGTGCGGCGCGGCGTGGGCGGGTGCGGGCCGCGGGCGGGTCCGGGGTGGGCCGGGCGGGCCTGGCCGGGTGGGCCCGCGGCGGCGCGCCGCAGGTCGGCGGGACCCCGTGCGGCGGGGGAGCCCACGGGCCCGATAGCCTTCGGCTCATGACCGCACCGCTTATCTCGGGTAAGGGCCGCCGCAGCGTCGCGGCCCTCGGAGCCGTGTCCGCCGGCCTCCTCGTCCTCTCCGCCTGCGACAAGCCGACCCCGCTGGCGACCGTGACGGTCGGCACCTCGTCGGTGTCCGCCGAAGCCGTCTGCCGGGACGGCGCGGAGCTGTCCATCGAAAAGGTCCAGGAGTGCCTGACCGAAGCGAAGGACGCCAAGACCATCGACTACGGCCGCGGTGACACCCTGCGCCTGGGCGTCGAGCCCGAGGTCGTCGAGGACGGCAACCGCTGGCAGGCCGTACTGGACGGCCAGCCGATCACCGAGCCGTCCTCCAACACCTACCGCAGCTTCCCCGGCGCCGACATCTTCGCCACCGGCGGCCAGGGCGAGGCCCCGTCCTCGAAGAAGCTGAACATCGTCCAGGTCAGCGAGGACGGCAAGCCGCTCGCCGTCTGGGCCTACAACATCAAGCTCAAGTAGCACCGCGCAGGCGACCGTGCGCGCGCTCATCGTGACCGCGGTGGCGGCGGAGGCCGACTCCGTCGCCGCCGGACTCACACCCCACCCGGACCCCGCCGCGCCGGAGCCGCGCGCGCTCCCGGGGGGCCGGCTCCTCATCCGCCGCGACCTGCCCGGCCTCGCCGCCGACGTGCTCGTCGCCGGTGTCGGCCCGGCCGCGGCCGCCGCCGCCACGGCCACCGCCCTCGCGCTGGCCGACTACACGCTCGTCGTCTCCGCCGGCATCGGCGGGGGCTTCCAGCCCGCCGCACCGCCCGGCTCCCTCGTCGTCGCCGACGCGATCGTCGCCGCCGACCTCGGGGCCGAGACCCCCGACGGCTTCCGGACCGTGCAGGAGCTCGGATTCGGCCGCAGCGCGCACCTGCCGCCGGCCGAGCTCGCCGCCCGCGCCGCCGAGGCCGCCGGGGCGCTGCTCGCGCCCGTGCTGACCGTCTCCACCGTCACCGGCAGCGCCGCCCGCGCCGCCGAACTCGCCGCCCGGCACCCGCTCGCCGGGGCCGAGGCCATGGAGGGCTTCGGGGTCGCCGAGGCGGCCGCGGCGCACGGGCTGCCCGTCCTGGAGATCCGCGCCGTGTCCAATGCCGTCGGGCCGCGGGACCGGGCCGCCTGGCGCATCGGGGACGCGCTGGCCGCCCTGACCGCGGGATTCCGCGCGCTGGGGCCCGTACTCGTCCACTGGGGAGAACGCCATGAGCACCGACCTGAGCACGGCCGCGCATCCTGACGGGGCGCACCCGCTCACGATCGCCTACTCGCCCTGCCCGAACGACACCTTCGTCTTCGACGCGTGGGCCCACGGACGGGTGCCGGGCGCGCCCGCCCTCGACATCACCTTCGCCGACATCGACCTCACCAACGGCATGGCCGAGCGCGGCGAGCTGGACGTGCTGAAGGTGTCGTACGCCGTCCTGCCCTGGGTGCTCGAGCAGTACGCGCTGCTGCCGTGCGGCGGGGCGCTGGGGCGGGGCTGCGGGCCGCTCGTCCTGGCCCGGGAGCCGGGCCTGGACCTGGCCGGGCGGACGGTCGCGGTGCCGAGCGAGCGCTCCACCGCCTACCTGCTGTTCCGGCTGTGGGCCGCCGACGTGCTGACGGCGGAGGGCGTCGGCAAGGTGGTCGTGCTGCCGTTCCACGAGATCATGCCGGCGGTGCGGGACGGCCGGGTGGACGCCGGGCTCGTCATCCACGAGGCGCGGTTCACCTATCAGGACTACGGGCTGCACTGCCTCGCCGACATGGGCGAGCACTGGGAGAACACCACCGGCCTGCCGATCCCCCTCGGCGCGATCATCGCCAAGCGGTCGCTGGGCGCCGAGACCCTGCGGGCACTGGCCGAGTCCGCCCGTACCTCGGTCCGGATGGCCTGGGACGACCCGGAGGCCTCCCGCCCGTACGTGCGGGCGCACGCCCAGGAGCTGGACCCGGCCGTCGCCGACCAGCACATCGGGCTGTACGTGAACGAGTTCACCGCCGACCTCGGCGCCGACGGCTACGCGGCGGTGCGCGGCCTGCTCACGCGGGCCGCGGCGGAGGGGCTGGTCCCGGCCATCGCCCCGGACGCGCTGGCCTTCCCGTAGGCCGGGCCGGGGACGACGGTGCCCCGCCGCTCGGGAGGAGCGGCGGGGCAGCGTGAACCGCGTGCGGCGTCAGACGTCTTGCTCGGACGTCCTGGTCGGACGTCCTGGTCAGACGTCCTGGTCAGACGTCGAGCTGGTCGGCGACCGCCCGGAGCAGGTTGGCGATCTTCGTGCCGTGCCCCTTGTCGGGGTAGCGGCCGCGCTCCAGCATCGGGGTGATGTTCTCCAGCAGGGTGGTGAGGTCCTGCACGATCGAGGCCAGCTCGTCCGGCTTGCGGCGCTGCGCGGCAGCCACCGACGGCGCGGGGTCCAGCACCGTCACCGACAGGGCCTGGTCCCCACGCTGACCTGCGACAACGCCGAATTCGACGCGCTGGCCGGGCTTGAGTGCGTCGACCCCGGCCGGGAGTACCGACGAGTGGACGAAGACGTCGCCGCCGTCGTCTCGGGAGAGAAAGCCGAAGCCCTTCTCACTGTTGAACCACTTGACCTTGCCGGTGGGCACGTCTGTCCTCTGTCCTTGCTCGTCGGGCCCGGGCGGCCGCCGCGGCGGCTCCGGATAACAGCGCAGCGGGCCATGTGTGACCCGCCGTCTCCAGGCTAGTGGGCGATGGGCAGGTGACAAGACGATCCCCGGTCCTTCGCCGGCTCCACGCTGTCGGCTGCTCAGGCCAGGGAACTACCCTGGCCCGGTGACTGTTACTCCTACTCATCACACCGACGAAGCGCGGCCCGGCGACGGGCTCGTGCGGGCCGGTGGCATCGTCTTCATCATCGGCGCCGTCGCCACCCTGGCGACGATGGCCCCGCTGTTCCTGGACACCGAGCCGCTGCCGTCGTACGCGTGGGCCGTGTGCATGCTGATGGGCGTCGGCTTCGCGATCTCCGCGGCCGGCGTGCTCCGCTCGGCGGCGGCCCAGCGCCGCGCCGCCCGCGCGACGACGACCGACGCCGCCAAGGGCGCCAAGGGCTGAGAGGCCGGCCCGGCAGCCCTACACCCGAACCATCCGCCCGTTGCGGACGTACTCGGCGAGCCAGTCCGGCAGAGCGGTGAGGTCCGGGAGCACCACGTCCGCGCCCGCCTCCCGCAGCTGCGGCTCCGGGCACGGGCCGGTGGGCACCGCCACCGACAGCGCGCCCGCGGTCCGGGCGCCGCGTACGTCGCCGACGTGGTCGCCGACGTAGACCTGCGCCCCGTACGCGCGCAGCGCCTCCGCCTTGGCCTCGGCCCACAGCCAGCCGACGACCGCGTCCGGGCGGATGCCGAGGTGGTCGAGGTGGAGGCGGGCGTTCGGCTCGTGCTTGGCGGTGACGACGATCGCCCGGCCGCCGAGCGCCTGAACGGCCGCGATGGCCTCGCGGGCGCCGGGCATCGCCGGCGTCGGCTCGATGGCGTACGCGGGGTAGAGCTCCCGGTAGCGGTCGGCCACGGCCTCGATCTCCGACTCCGGGAACCAGTAGGCGAGCTCCTCGTCGAGCGGGGGCCCTAGCCGGGTGACCGCCTGGTCGGCGTCGATGAACGTCCCCGTCACGGCCGAAAGCGCCTGGTAGGCGGCCTTGATGCCGGGGCGCGAGTCGATCAGCGTCATATCGAGGTCGAACCCGACGGTCAGCGGGGCGGCGGAGCCCGGAGCGGTCTCGGCGGTCTCGGCGGTCTCGGAGGTCATGCCGGCCATTGTGCCGACTCCGCCCCGGGCCGAACCTGAACCCCCCGCGACCCCGACCCGAACCCCGGACGAACACCCCGGCCCGGAGCCGGCAGCGGGGACGGCGGCGGGGGCCCGGTCCGGGCGGCGCAGGCCCGGCAGGGGGGTCAGCGGCGGCGGGAGCGCCAGACGAGGTAGGCGGCCGAGGCCAGGGCCGCGGCCCGGGCCAGCCAGGGCCACATGCCCTCGAAGACCCCGCCCAGCCCCTCGTCCGTCAGCGGCTCGCCCCAGCGCCCCTCCAGCCGGCCCCACAGCCAGACCACCGCCCCGGCGAACACCGCCCCCGGCACGCCGAAGACGACCGCCTTCCGCTCGGTCGGCCCCAGCACCCGGGACGCGTACGCCAGCACCCAGCCGCCCACCAGCAGCAGCCACGAGCCGGCCACGGCTCCGGCCACCAGGACGCCCGCGGCCAGGAGGAGGAAGGCGTGCGGTTTCGGGCGCGGTGCCGGGCCCGAAGCGGCCGCCTGGGCCTTGGCGGGCGCTTCCCCCGCCGCCTGGCCGGTCTTCTTCGCGCGCCACCGCTCCCGCAGGAAGCGTGCGAGGGTCTGCTTCGGCGCGGCCGCCCCGGCCTTCCCGCCCGACGGTTTCGACCCCGCCTCCGCGGCCTCCGGGTCCTCCGGGCGTGCGAACAGCTCCGGGATTTCGATCCCGCCCGTGAAGCCCTCCACCTGCGCCCCGCTGCCGTAGGGGCTCGGGGTGATGCGCCACCAGTCGGGCTCGTCCCTGCCCGCCGCGGGCGCCGTGCGGCGCGGGCCGCGCTGGGTCGGGACCGTCCCCGTCTCCGCCCTGGGCTTCGCGGCCTCGGCCGGGGGCGCGCCGGTACCGTCCAGGACGTCCTCCGGCGTGCCGATCCGCTCCAGGATGTGGCGGACCGCGTCCGGCGTCTCCGGCTCGTACCTGGCGCGCTGCCGGTCGATCTCGTCCCGCAGCCCCGCCACCAGCCGCATCCGGTCGCCGGAGGGCAGCTGCCGCTGCTGCGCCAGGTCCCCGACGCGGCTCAGATACGCGTAGACGAGGTGGTCGCTCTCGATCCCCATGCCCGGCTCCTCCCGTACCGTCCCGCACCGCCCTTCCGAAAGGTAGCGCGTGCGGCCCGTGGAGCCGTCGAGGGCGCAGCGGATACCGTTGGCCGGATGGGGACCGGCCGACGCGACCAGGAGGCGACCGTGCCTGAGCCGAGCAGCGCCACAGCAAGCAGCAGCGCCCCGCGCTCCCTCGCCGAGGCGCTGCGCGCCCGCGACGACACGGCGCTGGCCGCCTTGCTGCACGCCCGCCCGGATCTCCTGAGCCCGGTGCCGGGCGATGTGACGCAGCTGGCGACGCGGGCCGGGACCCGCGCTTCGGTGGTCCGCGCCCTGGACCGGCTCGACCGGTTCGCGCTGCAGACGGCCGAGGCCCTGGCGGTGGCCCCGGACCCGTGCCCGTACGGGGTCCTGGAGTCCCTGCTGGCCGGCACCCGTACCCCGGCGGAAGCCGAACCCCCCGCCCCGGCGGACAACGGCACCCGCGCCGAGCTCCCCCGCGCCCTGGCCACCCTGCGCGACCAGGCCCTCGTGTGGGGCGACGACGACCGGCTGCGCCTGGTCCGCACCGCCCGCGAGCTCCTCGCGCCGTCCGCCGCCCGCCCCTCGCCGACCGGCCTGGGCCCGACCGTCGCCGAGGCCACGGCCGGAATGTCCCCGACCCGGATCCAGGAGATCGTCGCGGCGGCCGGGCTGCCGGCCACCCACGACCCGGTGTCGGCGGTGGCCGCGCTGACCGGCCTGTTCACCGACCCGGCGCGGATGGCGGCCCTGCTGGAGGCGGCTCCGCCGGAGGCCCGGCAGGTGCTGGACCGGCTGGTGTGGGGGCCGCCGTACGGGGAGGTCACCCCGGACCCGGCGCCGCCGGTGCGCTGGCTGCGCGACCGCGGCCTGCTGCTGCCGGCGTCGCCGCGGACCGTGGTGCTGCCCCGCGAGGTGGCCCTGTACCTGCGGGGCGGGCTCGCGCACCGCACCCCGGAGCCGCTGGCACCGCAGGTGGCGGCGCAGCACGAGCACCGTCCACAGCTTGTGGACGCCAACGCGGCCGGGCAGGCCCTGGCGGCCCTCGCCACCGTCGAGGAGCTGGTGAAGTCCTGGGAGCACGCCGGCCCCCCGGTGCTGCGCGCGGGCGGGCTGTCCGTACGCGACCTCAAGCGGACCGCGGCCACCCTGGACACCGACGAGGCGACCGCCGCGTTCTGGGTCGAACTCGCCTACGCGGCCGGGCTGCTGGCCGGCGACGGCGAGGCCGACGAGCGGTACGCGCCCACCCCCGCCTTCGACGACTGGGCCGAACTCCCGCCCGCCGAACGCTGGTCGGCCCTCGCCGAGGCCTGGCTGCCGGCCACCCGCACCGCCGGCATGGTCGGCGAGCAGGACCCCAAGGGCCGCACCCTGGCCGCCCTGGGCCCCGGCCTGGACCGCTCCGGCGCCCCCGAGGTGCGCCGCCGCGTCCTGGAGCTGCTCGCCGCCCTCCCCGAGGGCGGCTCCCCCGATCCGGAGGTCCTCCTCGACCGGCTCGCCTGGGAGCGGCCGGTCCGCGGCACCAGCGAACTGCGGGCCCGCCTGGCCCGGTTCACGCTCGCCGAGGCCGAGGCGCTCGGCGTCACCGGCCGCGGCGCGCTCTCCGCGCCCGGCCGCGCCCTGCTGGAGCACCGCGACCCGGCGCCGCTGCTGGCCCCGCTGCTGCCGGAGCCCGTCGACCACCTGCTGCTCCAGGCCGACCTGACGGCCGTGGCGCCCGGGCCGCTGCGCCGGCCGCTCGGCGAGGTGCTGGCCGTCCTGGCGGAGGTGGAGTCCAAGGGCGGGGCGACGGTGTACCGGTTCACGCCCGGCTCGGTCCGGCGGGCCCTGGACGCCGGGCGGACCGCCTCCGACCTGCACGCCTTCCTCTCCGAGCACAGCATCACCCCGGTCCCGCAGCCGCTGACGTACCTGATCGACGACGTGGCCCGGCGCCACGGCCACCTGCGGGTGGGGGCCGCGTCCTCGTACGTGCGCTGCGACGACGACGGCATGCTGAACGAGATCCTGGCCGACAAGCGGTCCGCCGGGCTGGGCCTGCGGCGCCTCGCCCCGACCGTGCTGGCCGCGCAGGCCG
Organism: Streptomyces sp. NPDC043854; assembly: GCF_056436005.1. Classification (NCBI taxonomy): domain Bacteria; kingdom Bacillati; phylum Actinomycetota; class Actinomycetes; order Kitasatosporales; family Streptomycetaceae; genus Streptomyces; species Streptomyces sp. NPDC043854. The sequence goes on along the minus strand of NZ_JBWKDK010000009.1, from coordinate 133,957 downwards.
ACCCCACCGCCCTGCTCGACGGGCTGCGGGCGATGGGCTACGCCCCGGCCGCGGAGTCCCAGACCGGCGACGTGCTCGTGGCCCGTGCCGACGCCCGCCGCACCCCGGCGCGGGCGAAGCCCGTACCGGTGCCGGAGGGGCCGCCGGTGCCGGACGAGACCCTGCTGGGGGCGGCCGTACGGGCCATCCGCGGGGGCGACCGCGCGGCGACGGCGGTCCGCAAGGAGCCGGCGGGCGCGCCGGCCGGCGCGGGCGGGTCCGCGGCCGCGCCGGCCCCCGGTGAACTCCCGCGCACCAGCGCGGCGGAAACCCTGGCCACGGTGCAGGCGGCCGCACTGACGGGCTCGTCGGTGTGGATCGGCTACGTGAACGCGGAGGGGGCGGCGAGCCAGCGGGTCATCGCCCCGGTGCGGGTGGAGGGCGGCTTCGTCACCGGCTACGACCACACGGCCGACGAGGTGCGGACGTACGCCCTGCACCGGATCACCGGGGTCGCGGAGCTGGAGGAGGAACACCTCTAGCGGTCGCGGCCGGCGAAATCCGCTGGCCAACGCCGGCGCGGCTCATAGAGTCTGACCCCATGTCCGACAGCACGCCCTTGCGGGCCCCGGAGGCGCGGACGGCGCCCGACCGGCAGATCCGCGCCGCCCACACCGACACCACGATCACCGTCTACCAGGCGTACTCGCCCCGCCTCGGCCTCCCGGCGGCCCGCGACGGCCGGTTCCCGGCCGCCTGGAAGCGGGAGCGGATGACCTGGATCAAGCCGTCGTTCCTGTGGATGATGTACCGCTGCGGCTGGGCCACGAAGACCGACCAGGAGACCGTCCTGGCCGTCGAGATCACCCGGGAGGGCTTCGACGAGGCCCTGCGCCGCGCCTGCCTGTCGCACTACGAGCCGGGCACGCACACCGACCGCGAGGCCTGGCAGCGCTCCCTGCGCGAGTCCCCGGCCCGCGTCCAGTGGGACCCCGAGCGGGACCTGCACCTGAACCCGCTGCCGTACCGCTCGCTCCAGCTGGGCCTCGCCGGGCCGGCCTCGCGGGCGTACGCCGACGAGTGGACGGTCTCCATCCGCGATGTCACCCCGCTGGCGCGGGAGATCCACGCCCTGGTGCAGGCCGGCGACGAGGCCGCGGCGCGTGCTCTGCTGCCTGCGGAAACGCCCTATCCGGCGGGCGCGCTGGCGCACCTCGGGGGGTAGCCGGGCGGGGCGGAAAGCGGAGCCTCTCATACCTGTTAGCGCAGGTCAGAAGGGGCGCAAGAGGCCCCGGTGTTCTGTTGCACAGCGGTGACACACGGGGGATGCAGTGGTCGTACACATTGTGTGAAGATCAGTACGTCGCAGTAGCGGCCCACGGAGAGCGGCAGAAGCAGAGCAGCAGACAGCAGCACCGGCCCGCTACGACACTCCGCACCACTTGCACCACCCGCACCGCCCTCACCCACCGGCCCGGCACGCTGCCGCGGCCGCCACGCGCACTTGCCGTCGCCTTCCCGCCGGCGCCCGTTCCTCGCGGAGCGCCTGCCCGTCCTGGTTCCTTGGGGGGAATCCGCCATGTCCGCTCGCACCGCCCTCCGCCGCCCCGTCCGCGCCGCTGCCGCCACCGCCGTGGTCGCCGCCGTCGCCGGCACCGCCTTCATGCCGCTGTCGGCGTACGCCGCGCCGGCCGAGGACAACGGCGTCCTGAAGATCACGATGAACCCCCTGGCGCCCAGCAGCCCGCTGAAGCGGGGCGGCGCGACGGAGACCTTCGAGCTGACGGTGACCAACCCCTCGGACAAGGCCCGTGCCTTCCACCCGTGGATCGATGGCAAGGCCGCCGGCCCCGGCCTGCTGCAGACGAGCGACGTGACCTTCAAGGTCGAGGCGGTCGGCGACGGCCCGGCAACGGAGTCCAGCATCGGGCAGCAGAACGGCGGCTGGCAGGGCTACTTCTTCCCCACCGGCAAGAAGGCCGGGGACGGCGGCTTCGAGGTGCCGGCGGCCGGCAAGCTGACCTGGAAGGTCACCGTCGGCCTCGGCGCGAACTACCCGACGAACAAGGGCGCCCTCACGCTGGACGCCTCGTCGTACAAGAACGAGGTGCCGGCAGCCGGCAAGGCCTCCCTCACCTTCAAGGCCGATGCGCCCGCCAGGGTCGGCAAGTTCACGACCGTGCTCAACGGCATCGGCCCCTGCCAGGGCAGCACGGCGCCCGACTGCCGCGAGCTGAACGTGAAGTACCGCGTCACCGACGACGGCGAGTTCAACACCGCGCTTGCCACCCACCTGACGCTGCAGACCCCCGACGGCACCACCCCCGACGTCCAGGTGCGGGCTGCCCAGGTCGGCGGCGCCTGGCAGGACGTCAAGCTCGATCCCGGCTCCTCCCGCTTCGCGCTGCCCGAGATCGAGAAGGGCTTCAGCGCGGCCTCAGGCGAGCGCACCACCCGCCTGCAGATCAAGCTCGGCCCGAAGGCGAAGCTGACGAAGGCCACCCAGATCAATGCGTTCGCGGAAGTGGGCCTCGCCACGGGCAACACCTGGGCGTTCGACCGCGTTGACACGAAGATCGAGCTGGCCCCGGCCACCACGTCCTCCCCCTCGCCGTCGCCGAGCGGCTCCGCCTCCCCGTCTCCGTCCGCGTCCGCCTCGGCCTCCGCGTCCCCGTCGGCGTCCGCCTCGACGACCGCGGCGACCACGGGCACCACGGGCACCACCGGCACCACCACCACGGGCTCCTCCGGCTCCCTCGCGAACACCGGCGCCAGCTCCAACACCGGCCTGTACTCCGCCCTGGCCGCGGCCCTGGTCGCCACCGGTGGCGCCGCGGTCTGGCTCGGCGCCCGCCGCCGCAAGGCCGCGTCCCAGGCCTGAGTCCCAGGTCTGATCCGCAACCACACCCGAAGGGGCCCGGCACACGACAGCGTGCCGGGCCCCTTCGGCCGTACCGCGCCCCTGCTCTCAGCGGGCCGCGTACACCACCCGCCCCGGCCCGAACGGCCAGACCTCCGCGAGCCAGCGGGAGACGGTCTCGTACAGCGGCTTGTCCAGCGCCGCCCGGTCGGCCCGCACCCAGGAGGTGACGTGCACCGGCCGCGGGCTGCCGCCCTCCTTCGCCGGGTAGATGTACACGCAGCCGATCACGTCGTCGCCGTCCAGGACGCTGTACGTGAACCCGGTCCGGGCCGCGAAGTCCCGCGCGTGCCGGGCCAGGTCGCGCCGGTTGTCCTCGGCGGACATCCCCTCCTCCGGCGGCCACTTGCTCCCCCCGAACCCGGGCGTGGCCCGTACGTGCGCGATGCTGCCGCCCCAGGCGGCCAGGTCCCGCTCGTTGTGCTGCTCGCCCAGCGGCTCCAGCCGGAACCCCTCCCCGGCCAGCTCCAGGGGCACGTCGAAGTCGTCGGGCACGAAAGCCTCTTGATCACTCATGCTCCGACCCTAGGCACCGGCCCGCCGCGTCCTGCCACCGAATTTTCCACGAGCGCACCGGCGGCCCGGCAGCCCGTGGGACACCCCCGCCGCCCGTCGATACGGCAGACTGGAGGTTTGGCCGTCCGCGACCGGGCGGCCACCCGACGCCGGAAAGGGACGTGCGTGAACGGGCCTCTCATCGTCCAGAGCGACAAAACCCTCCTCCTGGAGGTAGACCACGAGCTCGCCGGGGCGGCGCGCCGCGCCATCGCGCCCTTCGCCGAGCTGGAGCGCGCGCCCGAGCACATCCACACCTACCGGATCACCCCGCTCGGCCTGTGGAACGCCCGGGCCGCGGGGCACGACGCCGAGCAGGTCGTCGACGCGCTCGTCGAGTACTCCCGCTACCCCGTCCCGCACGCCCTGCTCGTCGACGTCGCCGAGACCATGGCGCGCTACGGACGCCTCACCCTCTCCAAGCACCCCGTGCACGGCCTGGTGCTGGCGAGCACCGACCGGCCGGTGCTGGAGGAGGTCCTGAAGTCCAAGCGGATCACCCCGCTCGTCGGCGCCCGGATCGACGCCGACACCGTCGCCGTGCACCCGTCCGAGCGCGGCCAGATCAAGCAGACCCTCCTCAAGCTGGGCTGGCCGGCCGAGGACCTCGCCGGGTACGTGGACGGTGAGGCGCACCCCATCGAGCTGGAGGAGGACGGCTGGGCCCTGCGCCCCTACCAGCAGCAGGCCGTGGAGGGCTTCTGGCACGGCGGTTCGGGCGTGGTGGTGCTTCCCTGCGGCGCTGGCAAGACGCTGGTCGGCGCGGGGGCCATGGCCAAGGCCAAGGCGACCACGCTGATCCTGGTCACCAACACGGTCTCGGCCCGGCAGTGGAAGCACGAGCTGGTCCGGCGGACCTCGCTGACCGAGGACGAGATCGGCGAGTACTCCGGCACCCGCAAGGAGATCCGGCCCGTCACCATCGCCACCTACCAGGTCCTCACCACCAAGCGGAAGGGCGTCTACCCGCACCTGGAGCTCTTCGACTCCCGCGACTGGGGCCTGATCCTCTACGACGAGGTGCACCTGCTGCCGGCGCCGGTGTTCAAGTTCACCGCCGACCTGCAGGCCCGCCGCCGGCTCGGCCTCACCGCCACCCTGGTCCGCGAGGACGGGCGGGAGTCCGACGTGTTCTCGCTGATCGGGCCGAAGCGGTTCGACGCGCCGTGGAAGGAGATCGAGGCGCAGGGCTACATCGCCCCGGCGGACTGCGTCGAGGTCCGGGTGAACCTCACCGAGTCGGAGCGCCTCGCGTACGCGACCGCCGAGACGGAGGAGAAGTACCGCTTCTGTGCGACGACGGCGACCAAGCGGAAGGTGACCGAGGCCCTGGTGCGCAAGCACCGCGGCGAGCAGACCCTCGTCATCGGGCAGTACATCGACCAGCTCGACGAGCTCGGCGAGCACCTGGACGCGCCCGTCATCAAGGGCGAGACCTCCAACGTGCAGCGGGAGAAGCTCTTCGACGCCTTCCGGGAGGGCGAGATCAGCGTGCTGGTGGTGTCGAAGGTCGCGAACTTCTCCATCGACCTGCCCGAGGCGACCGTCGCCATCCAGGTGTCCGGAACCTTCGGTTCCCGCCAGGAGGAGGCCCAGCGGCTGGGCCGCGTGCTGCGCCCGAAGGCGGACGGCCACGAGGCCCGGTTCTACTCGGTCGTCGCGCGCGACACCATCGACCAGGACTTCGCCGCGCACCGCCAGCGGTTCCTGGCCGAGCAGGGCTACGCCTACCGGATCATGGACGCCGACGAGCTCCTGGCCGGCGACTGAACCGGCGGCCGGACAGCCGGCGACTGCACGGCCGGCGACTGCACGGCAAGAGGCTGAACGGCCGGCGGCTGAACGGCCGGCAGGGCGGGCGGCCGGAGGCCGCCGGGCGCGGACCCGCCCGTCCGTACGGGTCCGGCCGCCGGCACCCGTACGGGCGCGGACGCGCGGGCCAGGCGGGCCAGGCGGGCCAGGAAGGCGAGCAGGGGGACGGCCCAGACCCACAGGTGCGGCCAGTACAGCAGCAGGACCGGGCCGGCCGCGCCGAGCAGGCGGTCCCCGAACTCGGCGGATTCCTGCGGGAGCACCAGCAGCCCCAGCAGCCCGGTGCCGGCGAACGCGGCCAGCGCCGTCAGCCCCGCCCGGATCCGCCCGGTCAGCAGCAGGTACGGGATGAACACCGCCGGGGTCAGGGTGATCCCGGCGGCCGTGCCCAGGGCGAAGCCCTTGCCGAGGGCGGCCTCCCGGCGGCCCAGGTCCCACAGGACCAGGCAGGCGAGCGCCAGGTTGACCTGCCCGGGCAGCAGCCCCTGGAACAGCGGCTCGGCCCACAGCCCGGCGATGGTGGCGGCCAGGACCGGGCCCGGCCGGGCCCGCAGGCCCGCGAGGCGGCAGGACAGCAGGATCAGCAGGGCCAGCAGGCCGGCGTTGCCGAGCACGAAGACGGCCTTGAGCACACCGGGCGGCAGCCAGGCGGCCGGGGTGAACAGGATCGCGGCGAAGGGCGGGTAGGCGGCGGGCGGGCGCCACTCGGTTCCCGGGATCCCGGCGACGGCGTCGACGAGGGCATCGGCAATCGGAATGCGCAGGACGATGCAGAGCACGCCCAGGGCGAGCAGCGAACCCGTGACCAGCACGCCGGCCAGCGGCGACGGCGAGGGGAGGGGGTGGAGTGGGTGGAGACGCCGGATCACGGGCGTGACCCTAGTGGATCACCGGCGGGGGCCGCCGGTATCCGGCCAGCGGGGCGGCTTCGCCGGGCTGCCGGGCCGGGATGCCGGAGTGCGCCGAAGCGGAACCGGCTCGGACGGCGGCCGCGGCGGGTGTGGCCGGCCGCCAGCCGGTCAGCGGCGTATGACGCCCGCGTCCTCGCCGTACTCGCCGAGGACGACGACGCTCACGGCCGCCGCGGCGAAGACCTTCGCGGCGCGCAGGACGTTGCCGACGACGTGGCGGTGGCGGGTGTCGGAAGTGGCGGTGGCGCCGCTCGGGCGGCCACCGTGGACCGGGGTGAAGGTTGCGGTGCTCATGCCTCCATGGTGCGTTCGGGGCCCCGTCCGGCGCATCGCTCCCGGGACGGAATCCCCGGGGCCCCCGCCTCCTCCTTGCGTCCCATACCGGCCCCTAGGGCCCCACCCCGAGGTCTGACACACCCGGGTACGACACCCGGCCGGCGGACGGCCCGCCCGGAACCTCCGGCCCGGGAAATCCGTTCGCGCCGCGCGGGCCCCCTGACTACAATCTCCGCTCTTGCCGCCTCCCGCCGCCGTATCGGGGAGAGCGCCCACCGGCCGGTAACCGGCGGGCACGCGAGGCCCGCCGGCCGCGCAACCGATCACGCCACCGACCCCCGCAGACCAGCCGCTGGAGGCAGTCCCGTGCCCTCGCACGCCCCCGAGCCCGCCGCCCCCGCCCCGGCCGCCACCGCGACCGCCACCGCGACCGCACCGGCCGCCGCCGTCGAGGCGAACCCCCTCGCCCGCGAGCAGGCCCACCTCGCCGCCTCCCGCGCCGCCCTGCGCGCCATGCGCGAGGACGTCGAGGCCCTCGACATCCGCGACGTCACCGCGAACTGGGTCAACGCGCTCGTCCTCCAGGCCCAGATCGACGACCGCATCAAGGCGCTGGCCGACCTCGCCCACACGCCCCTCTTCTTCGGCCGCCTCGACTACCTCCACGCCCCCGGCGCGGAGCTCGCCGAGGGCGCCGAGGGCGAGCAGTTCTACATCGGCCGCCGCCACGTCCACGACGCCGGCGGCGACCCCATGGTCATCGACTGGCGGGCGCCCGTCTCCCAGCCGTTCTACCGGGCCTCCAAGAAGGACCCGCAGGACGTCGCCCTGCGCCGCCGCTTCGGCTACACCGGCGGCGAGCTCACCGCCTACGAGGACGAGCACCTCTCCGACCCCGCCGAGGCGGCCGCCGTCAGCAAGCTGCTCCAGCAGGAGATCGAGCGGCCGCGCGTCGGCCCGATGCGCGACATCGTCGCCACGATCCAGCCCGAACAGGACGAGATCGTCCGCTCCGGGCTGTCCGGTTCCGTCTGCGTCCAGGGCGGCCCCGGCACCGGGAAGACCGCCGTCGGCCTGCACCGCGTCGCCTACCTGCTGTACGCGCACCGCGAGCGGCTCGCCCGCACCGGCACCCTCGTCATCGGCCCGAACCGGTCCTTCCTCCAGTACATCGAGCAGGTCCTGCCCGCCCTGGGCGAGCTGGAGGTCAAGCAGGCCACCGTGGAGGACCTGGTCACCCGCGACGGCCTGGAGGTCCGCGGCGCCGACGCCGCCGACACCGCCGTCGTCAAGGGCGACGCCCGCATGGCCGAGGTGCTGCGCCGCGCGGTCCGCTCGCACGTCACCGAGCCCGCCGAGCCCCTGATGGTGGTCCGCGGCTCGCGCCGCTGGCGGGTCCCCGCGTACGAGCTCCAGGAGATCGTGGCGGAGCTCCAGGGGCGGGACATGCGCTACGGGGCCGCCCGCGACGCGCTGCCGCAGCGCGTCGCGCACGCCGTGCTCGTACGGATGGAGCAGGCGGGCGAGGCGCCCGACGACCGGGTGCAGGACTCGGTCGCGCGGAACGCCGCCGTGAAGGCCCTGGTCAAGGCCGTCTGGCCGGCCGTGGACCCGGCGAAGCTGGTGCTGCGGCTGCTGTCCGACGCGGAGTTCCTGGCCGCGCACGCGGACGGGATCCTGTCGCAGGAGGAGCAGGGGCTCCTGCTGTGGGCCAAGCCGGCGCGCAGCGTGAAGTCGGCGACGTGGTCCCCGGCGGACCTGGTCCTCATCGACGAGGTGGCCGACCTGGTGGAGCGCACGCCCTCGCTGGGCCACGTCGTCCTCGACGAGGCCCAGGACCTCTCCCCCATGCAGTACCGGGCGGTCGGCCGCCGCTGCACCACCGGCTCCGCGACGGTCCTGGGCGACCTCGCGCAGGGCACCACGCCGTGGGCCACCCGTGACTGGGCCGAGGCCCTGGCACACCTGGGCAAGCCGGAGGCGGCGCTGGAGGAGCTGACGGCGGGCTTCCGCGTGCCGCGCGAGGTGATCGCGTACGCCTCCCGGCTGCTGCCGGCCATCTCCCCCGGGCTGGCGGCGGTCTCGTCGGTCCGCGAGACGCCCGGCTCGCTGGCGGTGACGCCGGTCCCGGAGGCCGCCGAACTGACCGCCGCCGTGGTGGCCGCCTGCCGGGACTCGCTGGAACGGGAGGGCTCCATCGGCCTGATCGCGGCCGACGCCCGGATCCCGGAACTGGCCGGGGCCCTGGAGGCGGCCGGGTTGGCCTGGCTGTCCCCGGGCGAGGAGACCACCGCCCGGACCCGGCTGACGCTGGTGCCGGCGTCGCTCGCGAAGGGCCTGGAGTACGACTACGTCGTGCTGGACGAGCCCGCCGCGATCGTTGCGGGCGAACCGGACGAGCGGACCGGCCTGCGCCGCCTGTACGTGTGCCTCACCCGGGCCGTCTCGGGCCTGACGGCCCTCCACGCCGCCCCGCTGCCGCCGGCCCTGACCGCCTGACCCGGCCGCCCGGCCCGGGCCGGTGTTTCCCGGGGGCTGGGGCGGCGCCCCGGGGAACCCGGCTCCGCCGGGCACCGGGCTCTGCCCGGACCCGCGCCTCAAACGCCGGCGAGGCTGGATTTTGCCGGACCTCGGCTTGGAAGGTGGGGCCGGGATGCGCCGGACCTGGCTTCGGAGATACAGCCGGGATGCGCCGGACCTGGCTTCGCCGACGCAGCCGGTGCGGCCGGTGCGGCCGGTGCGGCCGGTCAGGACAAGGCGGCGCGCCACTCTTCGACGGCGGCTGCCGAGACCGGGTGGGCCCACCCGCCGGGCCGGGCCGCGCCGCCGATGTGGAAGCCGTCGATCCCGGCCTCGCGCAGCACCGGCAGGTGATCCAGCGTCAGCCCGCCGCCGACCAGCAGCCGCGCCGCGTACCCCGGCTCGTCCCGCCGCGCCGCCTCGGCCAGCAGCACCGGCAGGCCCTCCGCGACGCCCGCGGCCGACCCGGCCGTCAGGTAGGTGTCCAGCCCGGGCAGGTCCGCGAGCGCCTTGCGCAGCTGGTCGCGGTCGGCGGCCCGGTCGATCGCCCGGTGGAAGGTCCACCGGCAGCCGGCCAGCTCCGCCGTGACCGCCTCGACGGCGGCCAGGTCCGGGCTGCCGTCCGGGGTCAGGAACCCGAGGACGAACTCCTCGGCCCCCTCGGCCCGCAGCGCCCGCGCCTGCGCGGCCAGCCGGTCCACGTCCTCCGCCGAGCCGGCCGAGAAGCCGTCCGCCGCCCGGAGCATCACGCGCAGGGGGATGCCGACCGCCGCCCTGATCGCCGCGAAGGTCTCGCGCGACGGGGTGAGTCCGTCGGCGGCCATGTCGCTGACCAGTTCCAGTCGGTCCGCCCCACCGGCCTGGGCCGCGATCGCGTCCTCCACGCCGAGGGCGATCACCTCCAGGACTGCACGGTTGCTCATTGGGCCCACTCCTCGGGAAAGCTGCTGATGGGAAAAATAGGTCTAGTCCAATATCCAGAGTACGGGCCGTTCCCACCCTTCACCAGCACCTTCACGCCACCCCACAATGTCCGCATGGACATCGACACGGGCACGGGCGCGGACACGGACACGGGCGCGAACATGGGCAGGAGCACGGACACGGGCGCTCACAGCAGCACGGGGGCCGCCGCCACCGCGCGCCTGCGCGACCGCTGGCACGCGACCGCCGCCTCGGCCGGCGCCCCCGCCGACCGGGACCCCGCCCCCTACGCCGACCGCCTCCTCGCCGCCTGGGCGGAGCCGCAGCGCCGCTACCACACCACCGCGCACCTGGCCGACGTACTCGAACGGATCGACGTCCTCGCCCCGCACGCCGCCGACCCCGCCGCCGTCGAGCTCGCCGCCTGGTTCCACGACGCCGTCTACCGCCCCGACCGCTCCGAGAACGAGGAGCGCAGCGCCGCCCTCGCCGAGCGCGCCCTGCGCGAACTCGGCGTACCCGAGCACCGCACCGCCGAGACGGCCCGCCTCGTCCGGCTCACCGTCACCCACGATCCCGCCCCCGGCGACACCAACGGCGAGGTGCTCTGCGACGCCGACCTGGCCGTCCTCGCCGGCGACCCCGACGCGTACGCGGCCTACGTCGCCGCCGTCCGCGAGGAGTACGGCTTCGTCCCCGAGGACGCCTTCCGCGCCGGCCGGGCCGCCGTCCTGCGCCAGTTGCTGGACCTGCCCCGGCTCTTCCGCACCCCGCACGGCACCGCCCATTGGGAGGCCCGGGCCCGCCGCAACCTGGCCGCGGAACTCGCCGACCTGACGGACCCGGCCTCCGGGGACTGAGCCGCGGGAGCAGGCCCCGGCCGCCGCAGCCCCGGGAATGAGATCCACTTCGGGCCGGTTCGTGAAGGACATGCCCGAAGCCGCCAAAACCCCCGAGACCGCCGCCGAACCCCCCGCCCGCACCCGCATGCCCGTCGCCGTGTACGTCCTCGGCCTGTCCGTCTTCGCCCTCGGCACCAGCGAGTTCATGCTCTCGGGACTCCTGCCGCCCATCGCCGCCGACATGGGCGTGAGCATCCCGCAGGCCGGCCTGCTCATCTCCGCCTTCGCGATCGGCATGGTCGTCGGCGCGCCGCTGCTGGCCGTGGCCACCCTGCGGCTCCCCCGCCGCACCACCCTCATCTCGCTCATCAGCCTCTTCGGGCTCGGGCAGGTCGCAGGCGCGCTCGCGCCCTCGTACGAACTGCTCTTCGCCTCCCGCGTCGTCTCCGCCCTCGCCTGCGCCGGCTTCTGGGCGGTCGGCGCGGCCGTCGCCATCGCCATGGTCCGGCGGAACCAGCGGGCCCGCGCCATGGCCGTCATGATCGGCGGGCTGTCCATCGCCAACGTCCTCGGCGTCCCGCTGGGCGCGTTCCTCGGCGAGCACCTCGGCTGGCGCTCCGCGTTCTGGGCGGTCGGCGCGGCCTCCGCGGTCGCCCTGGCCGGCATCCTGGCCCTCGTCCCGAGGATCCCGCTGCCCGGCGAGCGGCCCACCCTCCGGCGGGAGCTGCGCATCTACCGCGACCGGCAGGTGTGGCTGTCCATCGGCATCACCGCCCTGGCCGCGGGCGGCGTCTTCTGCACCTTCAGCTACCTGGCGCCGCTGCTCACCGACGTCGCCGGACTGGACTCCGGCCGGGTGCCGTGGGTGCTCGTCCTGTTCGGGCTGGGCGCACTGGCCGGAACCACGGCCGGCGGCCGGTACGCCGACGCGCGCCTCTTCGGGGTGATGCTCTGGGGCATCACCGCCTCGACCGCGTTCCTCGTCGGGCTGGCGCTGCTGGCGTCGGTGGCCGCGGCGGCCGTCGCCCTGTCCTTCCTGATCGGGTTCTCGACCTTCTTCACCGCCCCCGCGCTCAACGCCCGCATGTTCAACGTCGCCGGCGCCGCCCCGACCCTGGCCGGGGCGACCACCACCGCCGCGTTCAACCTCGGCAACACGGGCGGCCCGTGGCTCGGCGGCACCGTCATCGACGCCGGCCACGGCTACGCCGCCACCGCCTGGGCGGGCGCCGCCATGACGGTCACCGCGATCGCCCTCGGCCTGATCGCCCTTCGCCTGGACCGCGGTACGCCGCCGCGCGCAACCCGCGTGGTCGCCTCGTCGGCAGCCGCCCGGCCGGCGCCGAGCCGTACGGTCGCGGGATAGCCGGGCCCCCGGGGATGCCTGAACGGACCGCGCCCCGGCCTTGCCGCGGACCCGCCCGTCCGCCGCCCGGCACGTGACGTGCCGTCACCCGGCCCGGCGGGAGGCACGGCAGCCCGCTGCGATGCCGGGGGGTGCGCCGGGGTGCCGGGGGTGCCGGAGTGCTACGCCGGGCGGCCCTTCGGGCGGCGCAGGCCGGCCTTCGCGAGGAGGCGGACGATCTCCTTGCTGCCGACCTCCACCGCACCCGCCCGGACCGCGTCCGCGTACCGGGACTCGGGCAGGTCGTAGTGATCGCCGTCGAAGGCCTTCGGCGGGCAGCCGATCGACGCCGCGAAGGCGTGCAGTTCCTCGTACGAGACGTCGCTGATCAGATGCGACCACATGCGGCCGTGGCCCGGCCAGGTCGGCGGGTCGATGTAGAGCGTCACCGGCGGCTCACAGGCCGCCGCCGAGGCTGCCCGGGCCGAGGACCGGCCCGAGGCCGCCCACCGCGGCGACCTTCACGCCCGCCTTGGCGCACACCCAGTACGGGTCGGGCCCCAACTCCGGCTCCACGTCCAGCGCGTGCGGGTCGCCGTGTGAGCAGACCGGGCACAGCGGCCAGCGGCCGTACTTCTCCAGCAGCGCGTCCTGCACGTCCTGGGCGACGAGCCCGGCCAGGTAGTCGACCCCCTCGGGCCACTGCTCCACCCACCACCGGCGGTGCGTGACCGAGTCCTCGACGAGGGAGACGACATCAGCCTCGGCGACCTGGCCCGCGACGAGATCGGCGAGGACGAGGGCACGGGCGGCGTGCAACGCCTGTTCCAGGGGTGTTGCGTGGTCCATGCGCCCATTGTGAACCCGGACCGGCCCCATCGCGAAGACCCTCTTTTGTTCTGGGTTGTTTGGTTTGCACCGGTTCAGGAGCCTTATGGCGTATTGACCCTGTTCCGGACCCGAAAATACATTTCGAGCATGAGCGAGGCCGCGAGGGAAACCTTCAGCCCTGCCGCCGTGTCCGGCCGCACCGGGCAGTTCCCCGTCGCCGACCGCCCGCCCGTCGGCGGCGCGCAACGGACGTACCGGAACGCCGCGACCGCCACCGCCCTCGCCACCGCCCTCGCCCCGGCCCCTGCCGCGGCCCCGGCCCCCGCCATCGCCGTCTCGTACGGGGCGGCGATCGCCCCGCGCCACCGCACGCCCGTCCCGCCCGCACTCACCCGTCAGGAGACCGGCCCGTGACCGCCGACGCCGCCACCGACTCCACCGACGCCACCGCCCCCGTCACCGACTCCGCCGCCGGCCACACCGGCACCGCGCTGCGCGCCCAGCTCGACGGGCTGACCACCGAGGCCTTCCGTCCCGAACTCGCCGAGATCGACCGCCGGACCACCCTCGAGATCGCCCGCATCATGAACGCCGAGGACGCCGCCGTCCCGGCCGCCGTCGCCGCCCAGCTGCCCCGCATCGCCGCCGTGATCGACGCCGTCGCCGCGCGCATGGCCCGCGGCGGCCGGCTGGTCTACGCCGGTGCCGGAACCGCCGGCCGGATCGGCGTCCTGGACGCCAGCGAGTGCCCGCCCACCTTCAACACCGCCCCCGGCCAGGTCGTCGGCCTGATCGCGGGCGGCCCCTCCGCCGTGCTCCGGTCCGTCGAGGGCGCCGAGGACTCCGCCGAGCTCGCCGCCGCCGACCTCACCGCCCTGGAGCTGACCAGGGACGACACCGTCGTCGGCATCTCCGCCTCCGGCCGCACCCCGTACGCGGTCGGCGCCGTCGAGTTCGCCCGCACCCGCGGCGCCCTCACCGTCGGCCTGTCCTGCAACGCCGACTCGGCACTCGCCGCGGCCGCCGAGCACGGCATCGAGGTCGTCGTCGGGCCGGAGCTGCTGACCGGCTCGACCCGCCTGAAGGCCGGCACCGCCCAGAAGCTCGTCCTGAACCTCATCTCGACCATCACGATGGTCCGGCTCGGGAAGACGTACGGAAACCTCATGGTCGACCTGCGCGCCTCCAACGAGAAACTGCGCGCCCGCTCCCGCCGCATCGTGGCCCTGGCCACCGGAGCCGGCGAGGAGGAGATCGAAGCCGCGCTCACCGCCACCGGCGGCGAGGTGAAGGCCGCCATCCTCGTCATCCTCGGCGGCGTCGACGGCCCGGCCGCCGCCGCGCTGCTGTCCGCCGCCCGCGGACACCTCCGCGCGGCGCTCGCCGAGGCCGCCGCCACCGCCCGCTGACCACACCCGCCCGCCGACCGCACCGCCTGCCGACCGCACCGCCCGCCGACCGCCGACCGCCCGCACCGTCCGTCCCGCCCGTACCTCCCGCCCCGACGACGCAAGGCGACCGCTCCATGCCCGAAGACAAGAACCGCGCCACAGCCGCCGCGATCCTCCCCCTGGTCGGCGGCCCGGACAACATCACCTCGATCGCGCACTGCATGACCCGCCTGCGCATCGGCCTGCGCGACCGCTCCCTCGTCGACGACGACGCCCTGAAGGCGCTGCCCGCCGTCCTCGGCGTCGTCGAGGACGACACGTACCAGATCGTGCTGGGGCCGGGGACCGTCGCCCGCACCACCCCCGAGTTCGAGGCACTCGTGGCGCACGCCGGCCGGTCTGCGCCTGCGACCGCCGCCCCGCCGACGACGGACGGCGCCGTCACCCCCGGCACTCCGGGGACCCCCGTGACCGCCGAGGAGCTCGCCGACCGGGGCGCCGCCCTCAAGCAGGCCCAGAAGGCCAGGAACGGTACCCCCGTCAAACTGGCCCTGCGCCGCATCGCGAACATCTTCGTCCCGCTGATCCCGGCGCTCATCGGCTGCGGCATCATCGCCGGCCTGAACGGCCTGCTCACCAACACCGGCTGGCTGCCCGGCGCCGTCCCGGCCCTCGCCGCGATCGCCTCCGGCTTCATGTCCCTGATCGCCGTGTTCGTCGGCCACAACACGGCCAAGGAGTTCGGCGGCACGCCGGTCCTGGGCGGCGCCGTCGCCGCGATCATCGTCTTCCCCGGCGTCGCGAAGATCGACGCCTTCGGCCACCACCTCTCCCCCGGCCAGGGCGGCGTCCTGGGCGCGCTGGCCGCCGCCCTCCTCGCCGTCCGGGTGGAGAAGTGGTGCCGCGCCTGGGTCCCGGAAGCCCTCGACAACCTGGTCACACCGACCCTGACCGTCCTCGTCGCCGGCCTGGTCGCCCTGTTCGGCCTGATGTTCGTCGCCGGGGAGGTCTCCGCCGCCATCGGCAGCTTCGCCACCTGGCTCCTGCGCACCGGCGGCTCCTTCGCCGGCCTCGTCCTGGGCGGCCTGTTCCTCCCGTTGGTGATGCTGGGCCTGCACCAGGCCCTCATCCCCATCCACACCACCCTCATCGAGCAGACCGGCTACACCGTCCTCCTCCCCATCCTCGCCATGGCCGGCGCGGGCCAGGTCGGCGCGGCCGTCGCCGTCTACTGCCGCCTCCCGCGCAACCGGAGCCTGCGTACGACGATCAAGTCCGCGCTCCCGGCCGGCTTCCTCGGGGTCGGCGAGCCGCTGATCTACGGGGTCTCGCTGCCGCTGGGCCGTCCCTTCGTCACCGCCTGCGTCGGCGGAGCGGCCGGAGGCGCGTTCATCGGCCTGTTCAACCAGCTGGGTGTCGTCTTCGGCTCCACCGCCATCGGGCCCTCCGGGTGGGCCCTGTTCCCGCTGCTCGACGGCCGTTCCGGCATGGGCCTCACCGTCGCCATCTACGCGGGCGGCCTGGCGGTCGGCTACCTGGTCGGATTCCTGGCCACGTACTTCTTCGGCTTCACCCGGCTTCTCCGCACGTCACTCAATCAGGGGGACGAGGACGAGGATGCGGAGATGACGGCGAAGGACACCGGGAACAACAAGGAGGAGGCCGGGCCGGACGCCACTGACTCCCCGGTGCTCACGCGCTGAGCTGCCCGGTGGGGCCCCGCACGGGTCGCGGGGAACGCACGAGTCTCCTGATCTCAGGTCAGATGTCTGGATCGTCACGGCTGTTGGGTTCACCTGCGCTCCGAGGGCCGGGCCTTGCGAACCCGCCCGCACGTGTACGCCTACGCTGGTCCCGCCACGTGGCGGATTACGAGCGGTGCGACGAACGGAGCGTGACAGGTGACGGGGGCGAACGGCGCGGAGCTGGTCGGCGAGGTTCTGGGCGGGCGATACCGAGTGACCGCGACGATCGGACGCGGTGGCATGGGTGTGGTCGCCCGGGCGGTGGACCAGCTGCTGAACCGCGAGGTCGCCGTCAAGGTCCTGCGGGCCTACACCGACGCCTCCCCTGCCGAACTGGCCGATCTGCGGGTGCGGATGCAGCGGGAGGCGCAGGCCGCCGCCCGCATCCGGCACAGCGGTGTGGTCACCGTGCACGACGTGGTCGAGGAGCAGGGGCTGCCGGTCATCGTCATGGAGCTGGTCGACGGGCCCTCCCTCGACGACGTGCTGACGGAGCGCGGCCCGCTGGACCCGCGCGAGGCGGCCGCGATCGGCGCCAAGCTGATGGACGCGCTCGACGCGGCACATCGGGCCGGGGTCCTCCACCGGGACGTCAAGCCCGGCAACGTACTGCTTGAGCGCGGCGGCCGGGTCGTGCTCACCGACTTCGGCATCGCCAGCATGGAGACCTCCGGCGACGAGGCCCTGGCCAAGCTGACCCAGAGCGGTCAGATCGTCGGCTCCCTCGACTATCTGCCGCCGGAGCGCGCACAGGGGCAGGAACCGGGTGCCGCGTCGGACATCTGGGCGCTCGGCATGACGCTGTACGCGGCCGTGGAGGGCGCTTCGCCCTTCCGCCGTACGTCGGTGTGGTCCACGCTGGCGGCGATCGTCGGCGAACCGCTGCCGGAGCCGCGGCGCGCCGGACCACTCACCCCGGTGCTGAAGGCGCTGATGGCCAAGGACCCGCTGCAGCGGCCCGACGCCGGGAAGGCGCGCGAGATGCTGGAGGCGGTCGCCGGGGGCGGGACGGCGGACCTCGCGCCGGCACCGGCCCCCCAGCCCGTCACTCCGCCGGCCTTCGGTCCCGCAGCCCCGTTCTCCCAGCCCGCCGTCCAGCCCGTCGCCTCCTACACACCGACCGACGCGTACGGCGCCCTTCCGCAGCCGGGCATGGCGCAGCCGGGCATGGCGCAGCCGGGCATACCCACCGGTCACAGCGGCCGCTCCGAGACCAGTACCACGATCGTCCGCGCGCAGCGCCGCCGCACCCGCACCGTCGTCGCGGTGGCGGCCGCCACCGTCCTCACCTGCGGCGGAGTCGCCTACGCCGTCATGAACATGCGGGGCGACGCGGGCGGCGGGTCGAACGCGGCCCGTCCCGCGGCGAGCACCCCCGCCGGCGGTGCCAACACCGGCGGCACGACCTCCCCGAGGGACCTGGCGTCCAGCACCCCCTCGAAGAAGGACGAGGACCGGAAGACAGGTCCCACGCCGACGCCCGGCAACAGCGGCGGCAAGCCGGCCGCGGACGCGTCCGCCTCGCCGAAGGCCACGCCCGGTTCCACGGTGAAGGAGCCCGTCCCGGTGTCGACGGGGTGCACCGGCTGGGCCCACTCGAACCGCAGCAACGGCTACGGTCAGACGGCCCAGGACACCCACCTCTACACCGGGCCGTACGCGGAGTGCTCCTATGTGACCGCGGTCAAATCCGGCGTGAAGGTCTACTACCACTGCTACGTCACCAATGCCCACGGCAACAAGTGGATCTACGCCCGTATCGATGGCACGGCCACCGAAGGCTGGCTGTTCAGCGAGAAGTCCACCCTGAAGAGCGGCACGCTCGTCCGCTGCTGAGACCGCACTCAACACACCGGATGTTGACGGACGTGAACGCGGACCCGGGTGCAATTCCGGCCACGGCCCCTCCGGCCACGCAGTCGGCTATGGCGTAACCATGGATCCGGCGGAGAAACTGCCGACATGCAGCTCCCCGCCGAAGCCGTCGCCGCCACCGCCGTCGTCGAAGTCGTACGCCTCACCACCCGTCCCGAGCGTTACGGCGATCCCATGCGCGGCCCCGTCGTCACCCGCTGGACCGGCCGACAGGCCGCCGACTCCCTCGAGTTGATCTCGTCCATGTCGCCGGGCGATCCCCGCCTGTGCTTCGCGCCGGGCTGGGGCCTGCGGGCGTACGGCGCCGCCCACGAGCCCCTGTTCGAACTGGTCTTCTGCTTCAGCTGCCACCACGGCTGGCTCTGGGGCCGGGCCGTCCCGGAAGAGCTGGCCTTCGACACCATCTCGGGCAACACCGCCGAGGCGGACGCCCTGCTGGCCCACTTCCGCGACGCCGCCTGACGGCCGGTCGGCCGACCGGCGGCCCTCCCCTCACCGCTCGCCGGCAGCAGCAGCCTCCAGGAACCGGACGAGGTCACCCGGCCCGTAGCCCAGCTTGGGACCGCGCTCGGCGGCCATCAGCAGCAGCTGGCCCACGATCTCCGCTCCCCACCCGTCGGGCCCGTCCGCGGACCACTCCCCGACCTTCTCGACACCGAGGTCGGCCAGGAACAACCCGTACCGGGCCCGCACCTCCCCGCACAGCCCCGCCACCGCGTCCAGCAGCCGCTCCCCGGGCCGCTCGCAGCGCAGCGCGAAGCGGCCGTCGACCTCCTCGACCGTGCATCCGGTCGGTGGATCCGCCTTGATCGGCGCGTACCCCGGGTCATCGAATTCCGGCCAGCCGTCGACCGGCGCGTGAACGAGCGTGAACCGGTGCCATCCGGGCGGCGGAGGCGGCTGCGGACGCCAGCCCGTCAGCCCGAACACCTCGTGGACCAGCGCCGTGGCCTCGTCCGCCGTCGCGGCCGTCTGCCGCACCCGGCGCGACCCGTCGTCCCCGACGGCCGTCCACAGCCCACCGGCCTCGTCCCGCTCCACCCGTACCTGGAGCCCCATGCCGTATCTCCTCCATCCGGGGCCGACCAGTTCCTGCTCCAGCCGTCCCAACTTCCACGCGAGCTCGGACTCCCACGACCGGGACCCCTCGAAGAGCCCCTGCAACACGGCCTCGACCCGCCGCCGCTCGGCGTCCCCGCCGCTCACGCGGGATGCGCCTTCTCGTGGAGGACGGCCGCCAGCCGGAGCGCGGTGTCGAGGTTGCAGCGCCCGAGCTCGACCAACGGCAGCCCGTACGTCCCCGCCGCCGACACGATGTCCACGCCGAGCGAGGGGAACACCACTCCCACCCCATCGAGCGCCTCTCTCAACTGCCCGACGGCCTCCTCGGCCGCCCGCATCCGCTCCTGGGGAGAGAGCACCATGACATGTCACCTTTCTACTCTGGGTAATCGGATTCCCCACACAGAGTGGCGACGCGCTGGCTAGCCTTTCAAGAGACGACCCGTCTACAACCGCGCCTGTTGCGGTGGGAGTTGCCATGGCAGGAAAGAACCTGGATCCGTCGTCTTCACCCCGGGCCATGCTCGGCTCAGAACTCCGCGTGGCCCGCAAACGGGCGGCCCTCAGCCAGGCCGACCTCGCGGGACCGCTGTTCGTGAGCGGCTCGTACATCGGCCAGATGGAGGCCGGCATCCGCCGCATCCCGATCGAACTCGCCCGCCAGTTCGACGAGATCCTCAAGACGGGCGACTTCTTCGTCCGCAACTGCGGGGCGACAGCCAAGTCGAAGTACCCAAATCACTTCGCCGAAGCAGCCGAGGCGGAAGCGGAAGCCAAGACGATCCGCGAGTACGCACCACTAGCGCTACCAGGAATCCTCCAGCCTGCGTCATACGCTCGCCCGGTCTTCCACGCCTACCAGCCGACGGCCACAGAGGAAACCATCGACCAGCTGGTGCAGAACCGACTAGACCGAGCCCTACTGCTGACGGAGCCAACAACACCCATGTTTTGGTGTGTGCTTGACGAAACCGTCCTCCGAAGGGTCGTCGGCGGCAAGGCGGTCATGGCAGAGGCTTTGCGTCATGTCGCAGCCCTAATCCGCAGACGACGTATCTTCGTGCAGGTGCTGCCGTTCACCGCAGGAGCACACTCCTCCATGGGAGGCACGCTGAAGCTGATGACCTTCGAGGATGCTCCGCCACTCGCCTA
This sequence comes from Streptomyces sp. NPDC043854, assembly GCF_056436005.1. NCBI lineage: Bacteria > Bacillati > Actinomycetota > Actinomycetes > Kitasatosporales > Streptomycetaceae > Streptomyces > Streptomyces sp. NPDC043854. The sequence continues at coordinate 113,817 of NZ_JBWKDK010000009.1, read as the reverse complement.
CGTTCAAGGCAATGCCATAGGTGTCCTGTTGGACGATCCAGCCACCGTCGCCCGCCACTCGCTGACCTACGATCTCCTCACGGCAAGGGCACTGCCACCTGACGAATCGCTGACCATGATCGAGACCGCGGCGGAGGACTACGAAAAATGACCAACGTACCGGAGTACAACCTCTCAGCAGCCACGTGGCACAAATCCAGCTACAGCGACGGCACCGGCGGCGACTGCCTGGAGATGGCCACCTGGCGGAAGTCCACCTACAGCGACGGAAGTGGCGGCAGTTGCGTTGAGGTCGCCGACGGCCACCCCGGCGTGGTCCCCGTCCGCGACTCCAAGCGCCCCGACGACGCGCACCTCGCCTTCGGCCCGGCCGCCTGGGCCGTCTTCGTCGGCTCCCTCTGAGCCAGGTCACCCCATCGGGCTAACCGTCAGCAAGTGCCCGATCACGGACGGGCATATGCCTCTAGCGTATGCGCAGCCGTAGCTGAACGGAGTCCCAGATGGCGCTTCACATGGTCCGCGACCGGGCGCGCAGGGCACCATGGAGTCGAGGAGGCGACCCCATGTCCGCTCGCTCCACCAAGCGTCCCCAGATGACCCTCGATGACTTCGAAGCACTTGAACGCGGCGCTCCCGAAACCGTGACACTCGAATTCATTGCGGGAAAGCTAGAGGTCAAACCAGTGCCCGACGGTGACCACGGAGCCATTGTGATGTGGCTTCTCCGCCAGTGCATGCAGAGCAGGCCGGAACTCGACCTGCACCCGGAGCAGGGCCTGACCGTCGAGCAGTACCGCACCGGACGCGCCCGCCCGGACGGGGTCCTCGCGCCCGTCGCACACTTCGCTGGCCAAGGCGAATGGCCCGACGCTACGGGGGTCCTGATGGTGGTCGAGGTCACCTCGCACGACGCGGACACAGACCTCCGCGACCGGCACGAGAAGCGGGACGGCTACGCCGCAGCCGGGATCCCGGTGTTCCTCCTCATCGACCGGGACCGGCACACACTGACCGTCTACAGCCAGCCCGAGAACGGCACGTATCTCTGCGACCCGGCCTTCGCGTACGGCACGGCCGTGGAGCTCCCCGATCCGGTGGGTATCACGCTGAACACAGAGCCCCTGAAGAACTTCGCCAACTAGCGCCGCATCAGGCAACGTTCGCCCGCCCTGGCAGCCGAAAATCGAGCTGCCGCGGTGGTGATCACCGCATAGCCTGCTCGGCTGTGGAGACAGAGCGCAGTGCTCGGCAGCTTCGGCTGATCAGCGAGACGGTGGAGATCGCGAAGGCCCTCGGTGTGGAGGTGTGGCTCCGCGGGGGTTGGGCCATGGACTTCTTCATCGGCGAGGTCACGCGTGACCACGTGGACATCGATTGGTTCGCCTGGGCGGAGGATGCCTCCGCTCTGGCTGACGGCCTGCTGCGCGCCGGCTATGAGCCTTTGTCCGGGCCGCCTGCCGATCAGCAGCTCGATTTCTGCAAGCAGGGCGTGGAGAGCAGCTTCGCGTTCTTGGACAAGGACCGGATCGGTCGTGTCGTGGTCGCCGGCGGCCCGTGGGCCGGGGAGACATGGCCGGAGGGCATGCTCGACGCTTCGGTCGGCCGTATAGGGGCCCAGCGATGCCGGATCATCAGCCCCCGTGCCCAGATCGAGATCAAGAAGATGATGCCGGTCTGGGTTCCAGGTCGGCCCCGCCGCAGGAAGGATGCCGAGGACATCACCCGGCTGGAGGCGGCACTGCGAGAGCAGGAAAGCCTGCACGGCATGGTCCACGGCCGCGAGATCGAGTAAACGGCCAAGTCCAAGTCCAGGTCGACCGAACTGACGCGGCAGGGCGTCTCACCAGCCGAAGGCCGGGGCCACGTCGAAGATCGGCGGCAGGCGACCGCCAGGGTCCAGGTTGACGAACGTCCTGCCGGAGAGGGCGATCGAGTCGCCCATCGGGAGGTCGCGGAGGACCGTCGACTCCCCCGACGGTGTCCCCGTACGCGGGTCCAGGTGCCACAGGTGCGTGTACGCGCCCTCCGTCACCACCCCGATCCGGCCGGCCAGGCCGACGTCCAGGGCGCGGACCCACGTGTCGTGCTCGAACGCCCGTGTCCACAGCAGACGGCCGTCCACCAGCGAGTACGCCTCCAGCACCTCCCGCTTCTCCCGCTCCGGAACCGCCACGAGCAGCACGTCCCCGACGACCCGCCGCTGCCCGCCCGTGGGTGGGATCCCCGGAGCCTCCGCCGCGTCCCCGCGCGGGCGACCCGCGTCGTCGAACAGCAGCAGCCGGTCGTCCGCGATGACCGCGGCCGGGACGGCCGACACGATGCGCGGGTACGCGGCCGGGAGCGGGGCCCGCCAGGCGACGGCGCCGGTACGGGCATCCAGCGCGAGCAGCTCGCGGCCCTGGTCCGAGCGGACCGTGGCCAGGACCCGGTCGGGCCCGGCGGCCACCTCCTGGACGACGGCACCGGGCCGGGTCAGCGGGGCACGCCAGCGTTCGGTGCCCTCGCGCAGGTCGTGGGCGAGGACCGCCCCCGCCGTCGCCGACACCGCGAGCGAGCCGCCCGCCGTGACCGTCCCCGCCGGGGCCGAGATGTCCTTCGACCACCGCTCCTTGCCCTCCGTGAGGTCCACCGCCGCGAGCCGGATCCCGCACGGGCCGCCGCCCGGCGCGGCCGTGGTGTAGGCGAGGATGCCCGTGCCGGACGGGGCGTCCGCACTCATCCCGCACACCTTGGTGCCCTCGGGCGCGGCGCGGCCCCAGCTGCGACGGCCCTCACCGTTGTAGGCGGTCAGGCCGTCCTCGCGGATCCGGACCACGAGCCCGGAGGAGCGGGGCCCCTCCCAGGAGCCGAGCGGCCTGCCGGCGCCGGACCCCTCGGGGACCTGATAGCCGAAGAGGTCCATGTGCGGGCCGCGCAGCCGCGAGAAGCCGTTCCAGGCGGGCCACAGCGCGGTGAACCCGACGGCGACCGCCACCAGCCAGCCGACCCAGGACCGCCAGGGGCGCCCGCGCTGGGCGGCCACCCACAGGGCGGCCGCGACGAGCCACGCGAGCACTGCGCACAGCATCAGCGCGCGCATGCCGCGCGGACAGCTGGTGCTGTTGCACGCGTCGCTGACCGCGTCGACGTTCGACACCTTCACGTACAGGACGGCGTACAGCACGGTGACGGCACTCGCCGCGCAGGCGGCGGCCAGCACGGCGTGGTCCCGGAGCCGCTTCGCGAGCGGCGGCCTGTTGTCCATGATCCCCCCTCGACCGCAGCCTAGCCGCCGCTCCGGACGGGCCTCCGGCGACTCCGGGTTCTGGCGGCTACCCCCGCTCCGGCACCGGAAATCCGGCGGTGTCCAACGTCAGCCGGAACGGTTCGGGAAGTTCCAGCTTCTCGCCGAACGCCACCCGGTCGGCGTGCCGGTACGCGCCTTTCCGAGGTCCCGTGAACAGGGTGCTGGTCGGGCCGTGCTTGTCGAAGCCGTCGATCAGGAGGTAGACGGGGACCGGCGCGTGGCCGTACGCATATGCCGAGGAGCGTACGCAGCCGGGCGCGCGGTGCAGCCGCTTTCCCCACCCGGATCGCCCCAACGGGTGGCCGGGGGGCCGCGTACGGGCCGGGCCCCCTACCCCCGGGCCGCGGCCAGGAAGGCGCGGATCAGCTCCGGGGACTTCACCCCCCGCTCCCGCTCGACGCCGCTGGACACGTCCACGCCCCACGCGCCCGTGGTCTCCACGGCCTCGCGGACGTTGTCCGGGTTCAGGCCGCCGGCCAGCACCCAGTGGCCGCGGGGGGCGGTGAAGTCCGCGGCGGCCCAGTTCCACGGCTTGCCGGAGCCGGGGTCGGGGGCGTCGATCAGGAGGAGGTCCTCGCCGTACTCCCCGCACCGCTCCACCCGCCGCGCGGTGGCCCGCAGCAGGGTGCGGCCCTCGGCGCGCAGGGCCTCGTAGTACTCCGGGCCCTCGTCCCCGTGCAGTTGCACGCCCCGGACCCCGCTCTCCTCCGTGAGCCGCCGGACCTCCTCGACCGGCTGGCCGCGGAACACGCCGACCGTGAGGACCCCGGCCGGGACCCGCGCGGCCAGTTCCCGGGCCTCGGCGGCGCCGATCGTACGGGGGCTGCCCGCGGCGAAGACGAACCCGACGGCATCGGCGCCGGCGGCCACGGCCACGTCGACGTCGTGCGCGGTCTTCAGACCGCAGACCTTCACGAAGAGATCGCTCATGCCCCCAGTGAAACAAATTCCGACGAGCCGGCCGGGGCGATCTTGAAGAATGAGCGCCATGACCGACACGACGCACACCCTCACCACCGGCGGCCCCGACTCCGGGCTCGACGAACGGCTCGGCAAGGAGCTGGATGCCTTCAACAAGGAGGCGGCCGGAGGGATCGCCCCCGCCGAGTTCACGGTCCGCGTGAACGACGCGGACGGCGAGCTGGTCGGCGGGCTCAGCGGCTGGAGCTGGGGCGACCGGGCGGGCATCGCGATGCTGTGGGTGCGGGAGGACAGCCGCCGCGACGGCTGGGGCGGCAAGCTCCTGGCCGCGGCGGAGGCGGAGGCCGCGGCCCGCGGCTGCCGCACGATCATGGTGTCCTCGTTCACCTTCCAGGCGCCGGCCTTCTACGCCCGCCACGGCTACGAGGAGACCACCCGCGTCCCCGGCTTCCCCGGCGGCCACGAGGACGTCCACTTCCTGAAGACCCTCCCCGCCTGAGCCACCACCCCGCACGATCCGGAGCGCCGCCCGCAGGGGTGGCGCTCCGCCCGTATCCGGGCACTGGGCTGCTCCGCCCCTAGCCTGGAATGTGCACGCCCCAGGGGCACGACCACCCCGATCCCGGGAGGACGACGGTGACGATCATGATCGAGCGGGAGACCCCCATAGAGACCCTGCCGCCGCCGACATTCGAGGACCTCCTGCGCACCGTCGAGGAGATGGACACGCCGGCCGGCTTCAAGGCCGAGCTGATCCGCGGGAAGATCATCGTGTCGCCGTGGCCCGAGCTGCGTTCCGCGCTCTGCCTGCGTGCGCTGCGTCGGCAGGTCGGGGCCCACGCCCCGGAGGGCCACATCGCGGACGCCGCCCCGATTCTGTTCCGCTTCCCGTCGGCCGGCCGCGCCTACGGGCCCGGCCTCTTCGCGGCCGACGGGGCCGCTTTCGAAGCCGAGGGCCGCAGTGCGGACGGGTCCGCCCTCTCGCTGGTCGCGGAGTTCACCTCCGCCTCGACCGGGGATGCGGACTGGCAGGAGAAGCTGGAGGTGTACGGCCGCCTGGTCCCGGTCTACCTGGTCGTCGACATGCAGGAGGCGGAGATCACCTGCTTCTCCGACCCCTCGCCGCACGGCTACCGCTCCCGGCAGACGGTGTCCTTCGGCAAGCCCTTGGTCGTCCCGGAGCCGTTCGGGTTCGCGCTCGACACCGCCGGGTTCGCCTCAGGGTCCTGAAACGCCCGAGGGCGGCACCCCCTCCGCGTGGGAAGGGGTGCCGCCCTCGGTCGAGAACAGCCGATCAGCGCGGGGCCGATCAGAAGTCCATGTCACCGCCCGGCATGCCGCCCGGAGCGGCGGCGGCCTTCTCCGGCTTGTCGGCGATGACGGCCTCGGTGGTCAGGAACAGCGCGGCGATCGACGCGGCGTTCTGCAGGGCGGAGCGGGTGACCTTCGCCGGGTCGATGATGCCCTCGGCGATCATGTCGACGTACTCGCCGGTCGCGGCGTTCAGGCCGTGGCCCGGGGTCAGGTTGCGCACCTTCTCCACCACGACGCCGCCCTCGAGGCCGGCGTTGACGGAAATCTGCTTCAGCGGGGCCTCGAGGGCCAGCTTGACGGCGGCGGCACCGGTGGCCTCGTCGCCCTCCAGCTCCAGCTTCTCGAAGACCGAGGAGGCCTGCAGCAGGGCCACGCCACCACCGGCGACGATGCCCTCCTCGACGGCGGCCTTCGCGTTGCGGACGGCGTCCTCGATGCGGTGCTTGCGCTCCTTGAGCTCGACCTCGGTCGCGGCACCGGCCTTGATGACGGCCACGCCGCCGGCCAGCTTCGCGAGGCGCTCCTGGAGCTTCTCGCGGTCGTAGTCCGAGTCGGAGTTCTCGATCTCGGCACGGATCTGGTTCACGCGACCGGCAACCTGGTCGCTGTCACCGGCACCGTCGACGATGGTGGTCTCGTCCTTGGTGATGACGACCTTGCGGGCGCGGCCCAGCAGGTCCAGGCCGGCGTTCTCCAGCTTGAGGCCGACCTCCTCGGAGATGACCGTGCCGCCCGTGAGGATGGCGATGTCGCCGAGCATGGCCTTGCGGCGGTCGCCGAAGCCCGGGGCCTTGACGGCGACGGACTTGAAGGTGCCGCGGATCTTGTTGACGACCAGGGTCGACAGGGCCTCGCCCTCGACGTCCTCGGCGATGATCAGCAGCGGCTTGCCGGACTGCATGACCTTCTCCAGCAGCGGAAGGAGGTCCTTCACGTTGCTGACCTTGGAGTTGACGATCAGGATGTACGGGTCGTCGAGGGACGCCTCCATACGCTCCATGTCGGTGGCGAAGTACGCCGAGATGTAGCCCTTGTCGAAGCGCATGCCCTCGGTGAGCTCCAGCTCCAGACCGAAGGTCTGGGACTCCTCGACGGTGATGACGCCTTCCTTGCCGACCTTGTCCATGGCCTCGGCGATCAGCTCGCCGATCTGGGTGTCAGCGGCGGAGATGGAGGCCGTGGAAGCGATCTGCTCCTTGGTCTCGACATCCTTCGCCTGCTCCAGCAGGGCGCCGGAGACGGCCTCGACGGCCTTCTCGATACCGCGCTTGAGGGCCATCGGGTTGGCGCCGGCGGCCACGTTGCGCAGACCCTCGCGGACGAGCGCCTGGGCCAGGACCGTGGCGGTGGTCGTACCGTCGCCCGCGACGTCGTCCGTCTTCTTGGCGACTTCCTTGACCAGCTCGGCGCCGATCTTCTCGTACGGGTCCTCGAGCTCGATCTCCTTGGCGATGGAGACACCATCGTTGGTGATCGTGGGGGCGCCCCACTTCTTCTCAAGGACGACGTTGCGACCCTTGGGGCCAAGGGTGACCTTGACGGCGTCGGCGAGCTGGTTCATGCCGCGCTCGAGACCGCGCCGGGCCTCCTCGTCGAACGCAATGATCTTGGCCATCTGAAGTGGTCCTCCAGGACTGGGGTTCCCCCTGCGCCGCCAGGCGCACGGGGAGGGTGGATTGCTCCGGACCGCGCCTGCGCCCGCGACGGACGGCCTGCGTGCCCGGCGGTTCCTTCCCGCCGGACGCTGCGGACCTCACCGACCCGGTCCCGTGTAGTAGCACTCTCCCCGGGAGAGTGCTAACGCCAATGATTAGCACTCGCCCCCCGAGAGTGCAAGCGGCTTCGGGCATCCCCGGCCACGCCGCCGGACACCGGCCGACCCGCCCCGCCCCGCCCCGGGAGCGCACGCACAGCACTCCGCCCCCGGGACAGGGCGCTCCACCCCAGGACGCACGAAGGGCCCGCACCCCTCCTCAGGATGCAGACCCTCGTGTACGCGTCGGTGCGGTCGATCGCGCCGGTCTCAGACGGCGAGCTTGACCATGTCCGCCTGCGGGCCCTTCTGGCCCTGCGAAATCTCGAACTCGACCCGCTGACCCTCTTCAAGGGTGCGGTACCCGTCCATCTGGATGGCGCTGTAGTGGACGAACACATCCGCACCACCGTCGACCGCGATGAAGCCGTAGCCCTTCTCCGCGTTGAACCACTTGACGGTGCCCTGAGCCATGCCTAACTCCCCTATTACTGGCCCTTGCGCAGGACCGCACTTCGCGGTCCCGGGTCAGAACTTGCGCCGGAACGCCTCGACCGCGGCTGAATGTATCTGCACCGGTGCTGTCTGCAACAGGTCAATCCGACGAGAATTCCGGTCACGCCGAAAGTGCCAAATAGGCCGAAAATTTATTACATTCCCGGGCAACTCGGACCCGGCATATCGCGCCAAAGCCCCATACCGCACGCGCACATTGACTCAATGTCACCCCTCACGCGGCCCGCTCATATGCGGCGGGCAAGAACAGCGGAGGGGGCTTCCCCAACTCTACCGCGCCCAACCAAGCAGAATTACCCCCTCCGCTTAATGCCGGAGGGGGTAATCCCTGTACGACGGATCAGCAGCCGCCGGCGACGGCCGGGATGATCGAGACGCCCGCACCGTCCGGGGTCGCCGCCTGCAGGCCGCCCTCGAAGCGCACGTCGTCGTCGTTGACGTACACGTTCACGAAGCGGCGCAGCCTGCCCTGGTCGTCCAGGACGCGCGCGGCGATGCCGGGGTGGTTCTCCTCCAGCGACTCGATCACCTCGGCGAGGGTCGCACCCTCGGCCCGGACCTCGGCCCGGCCGCCGGTGTAGGTGCGCAGGATGGTGGGGATGCGGACGTTGACGCTCATGGCGCTACTGCCTTTCCGGTAGAGCGGGGGGATGGTCAGGCCAGGCCGGCGGCGCGGAACGCGTCCAGGCTGGGGCGGATGGTGGCGGTCTGCCCGCTGTCCGCGGCCACCGCCTCCAGGGTCTTCAGGCCGTCACCCGTGTTGAGGACGACGGTGGTCAGCGCGGGGTCGAGCCGGCCGTCCTCGATGAGCTTCTTCGTCACGCCGACGGTCACGCCGCCCGCGGTCTCGGCGAAGATGCCCTCGGTCCGGGCCAGGATCTTGATGGCCTCGACGACCTGCTCGTCCGTCACGTCCTCGACGTAGCCGCCGGTGCGGCGCGCGATGTCCAGGACGTACGGGCCGTCGGCCGGGTTGCCGATGGCGAGCGACTTGGCGATCGTGTTCGGCTTCTGCGGGCGGACCACGTCGTGGCCGGCCTTGAAGGCGGTCGACACCGGGGAGCAGCCCTCGGCCTGCGCACCGAAGATCCGGTACGGCTTTTCCTCGACCAGGCCGAGCCTGATCAGCTCCTGCAGGCCCTTGTCGATCTTCGTCAGCTGGGAGCCGGAGGCGATCGGGACGACGATCTGGTCGGGCAGCTGCCAGCCGAGCTGCTCGCAGATCTCGTACGCGAGCGTCTTGGAGCCCTCGCCGTAGTACGGGCGCAGGTTCACGTTGACGAAGCCCCAGCCCTCGCCCAGCGGGTCGCCGATGAGCTCCGAGCAGAACCGGTTCACGTCGTCGTAGTTGCCCTCGATGCCGACCAGGTCGCCGCCGTACACGCCGGCCATGACGACCTTGCCCTGCTCCAGGTCGTGCGGGATGAACACGCAGGAGCGGAAGCCGGCCCGGGCGGCCGCGGCGCCCACGGCGCCGGCCAGGTTGCCGGTGGAGGAGCAGGAGAGCGTGGTGAAGCCGAAGGCCCGGGCGGCCTCGACGGCGATCGCGACGACGCGGTCCTTGAAGGAGTGCGTCGGGTTGCCGGAGTCGTCCTTGACGTACAGCTTGCCGGTGACGCCGAGCTCCTTGGCCAGGTTCTCGGCGTCGACGAGCTTGGTGAAGCCCGGGTTCAGACTGGGCTTGCCGGCCACGTCGGCGGGGACGGGCAGCAGCGGGGCGTACCGCCAGATGTTGTTCGGACCGGCCTCGATCGCGGCGCGCAGGGCCTCGGCGTCTTCCGCCGACCCGGTGCCGGCCGGGAACTCGTACGCGACCTCCAGCGGGCCGAAGCACTCGACGCAGGCGAAGACGGGGCCGAGCTCGAACCGGGTACCGCACTCCCGACACGACAGGGCCGAGGCGGGGCCGAGGTCCACGGCGGGCGCAGCGGCGGAGGGTACGGCGGCAGCGGGGGCGGCGGGGGCAACGGTCTGTGCAGCCATGATGGCGAGGCCCTTTCTCCTCATCTTCCTCATGGCGCATTTCGCCACGAGACGGAATTGGCACCTTCCCTAGCCGGGGACCTCGCTGCTGCTGCACGCAGTCGCGGGAAACCGACTGGAGGGTTGCCGGGGCTTCAACGGGCCGTGTCCCTCTGCCCCTCTGGATGAGCGGTATGGCGCCGGTTCCGCGCGCTCGTGGCGCGCCGACGCGTTTGTCCGCGGGACCCCCGGCATGCGGCGGTCCTTCGCGTTGTTCAAGACTGTAACCGAAGGCTCGGGCCGTTGAGACAGCTGTCCGATGCGCGAGATGGATCGCTTTTCGGCCGGAACAGCCGGGCAAGCAGCCGAGGAAACAGGGAGTGCCGAACGTGCTGGAAGAGGTGGAGCGCTGGCTCGCGGACCGCTCCTGGTCCGTTGCCGACCGACCGCTCGACCAGCTCCTCGCCGCGAAACGGGCGTCGGGCACCACGGTCAGCGTCGTCCTGCCGGCGCTCGACGAGGAGGCGACGGTCGGCGCGATCGTCGAGGTGATCCGGCGCGATCTCGTCGACGGGCCGGCCTTCCCGCTCGTCGACGAACTGGTCGTCGTCGACTCCGGCTCCACCGACCGGACCGCCGAGGTCGCCGCGAAGGCCGGCGCCCGCGTGGTCCACCGCGACGCGATCCTGCCCCGCATCCCGGCCGTGCGCGGCAAGGGCGAGGTGCTGTGGCGCTCGCTGCTGGCCACCACCGGCGACATCGTCTGCTTCATCGACGCGGACCTGCGGGACTTCTCGGCCGCCTTCGTCACCGGGGTCGTCGGCCCGCTGCTGACCGAGCCGGATGTGCAGTTCGTCAAGGCGATGTACGACCGCCCGCTCGGCGACGCCCCCGGGCAGGGCGGCCGGGTCACCGAGCTCGTCGCCCGGCCCCTGCTCAACCTGCACTGGCCGCAGCTGGCCGGCTTCGTCCAGCCGCTGGGCGGGGAGTACGCCGCCCGCCGCTCGCTGCTGGAGCGGCTGCCCTTCCCCGTCGGCTACGGCGTCGAGCTGGGCCTTCTGGTGGACGCGCTGCACACGGTCGGGCTGGACGCCCTCGCCCAGGTGGACGTCGGCGTACGGCTGCACCGCCACCAGGACGGGCAGGCGCTCGGCCGGATGGCCGCGGCGATCTACCGGACGGCGCAGCTGCGGCTCTCGCGCGGGCACTCCCCCAGCTACCGCTGGGGGTACCCCCAGGTGCGGCCGGTGCTGACGCAGTTCGAGCGCGGGCCGGACGGGTTCGAGCCGCGCACCCACGCGGTGGACACCGACGAGCGGCCGCCGATGGCGGAGATCGAGGAGTACGCCGTCCGGCGCGTCGCATGACCGCATCGCACGGCCGCGTCGCACGGCCGCATCGCAGAACGGCGGGCGTCAAGACGGTGTCAGGCGCGCCTCAGGCACACACCGGGGGTGAGAACGGACGTTTGAGCCGGGGCGGACCGGGCTAGGTTCGCCGCATGGCTTCCCACGTTCTCGTCGCAGCCAACCGCGGTCCGCTCTCCTACGCCCTCGACGCCGACGGCACCCTCGGCGCCCGGCGCGGCGGGGGCGGCCTCGTCTCCGGCCTGTCGGTCGCGCTCGCCGAGCAGCCGGACGCGCTGTGGATCTGCGCCGCCCTGTCGGACGCGGACCGCGAGGCCGTCCGCCGGGGCGTCGCCGAGCCGGGCGTGCGGATGCTGGACATCGACCCGGCCGTGTACGACGCGGCCTACAACGGCATCGCGAACTCGGTCCTCTGGTTCACCCACCACCACCTGTACGACATCCCGCGCACCCCCGTCTTCGACGCGGCCTTCCGGCGCCAGTGGGCGTCGTACACCGCCTACAACCGGGCCTTCGCCGAGGCCCTGGCCGGGGCGGCGGCGCACGACGCCTGCGTGCTCGTGCAGGACTACCACCTGGCACTGGTGCCGGGGCTGCTGCGCGAGCTGCGGCCCGACCTGCGGATCGCGCACTTCACGCACACGCCGTGGGCGTCCTGGGAGTTCCTGACCATGCTGCCCGACGACATCCGGCGGGAGCTGCTGTGGGGCATGCTCGGGGCGGACCTGCTGGGCTTCCACACCTGGGCCTGGGCGCACGCCTTCCTCGACTGCGCCCGCCTCGACGACGAGCGGGGCACGGCCGAGCCGCTCCTCCCCGCGGGGGCGGGCGGCGAGCGGTACGTCCGCAAGGCCATGCTCGGCCCGGTGCGGCACCGGCGCACCGACGTCGCCGTCTACCCGCTGGGCGTGGACGGCGACGAGCTGCGCCGACTCGCGCACCGGCCGGAGGTCGACGACCGGCTGGCGGCGCTGCGGGCCGAGGTCGGGGACTGCAAGACGATCGTCCGGGTGGACCGGACGGAACTGTCGAAGAACATCGTGCGCGGGCTGCTCGCCTACCGGGAGCTACTGGCCGCGCACCCGCAGTGGCGCGGGCGGGTGGTCCACCTGGCCTCCGCGTACCCGTCGCGGCAGGACCTTGGGGTCTACCGGTCGTACACGGCGGCCGTACGGGATCTGGCCGCGGAGATCAACGCGGAGTTCGGCACGGAGGAGTGGCAGCCGGTGCTGCTGTCGGTGCAGGACGACTTCGCCCGGTCCCTGGCGGCGTACCGGCTGGCCGACGTGGCGCTCGTCAACCCCGTGCGGGACGGGATGAACCTCGTCGCGAAGGAGATCCCGGTGGCGTCGGAGCAGGCCTGCGCGCTGGTGCTGTCCACCGGGGCGGGGGCGTACGGGGAGCTGCGGGACGATGCGGTGACGGTGAACCCGTACGACGTGACGGAGACGGCGGAGGCCTTGCACACGGCGCTGTCGATGCCGGCGGGCGAGCGGCTGGAGCGCGTGAAGCGGCTGGCCGCGGCCGCCACCGCGCTCCCGCCGGCGCAGTGGTTCGCGGCCCAGCTGGCCGCCCTCCGGGCCGTCGCCGGCCCGCGCCCCTGACCGGGGTCAGGGGCGGAGGGCCTCGGCCAGGGTGCTCAGGAACGTGGTGATGGCGGCGGGGCCGGGGAGGACCAGGTCGGCCCGGGAGGCCAGTTCCGGGACCTCCTCCGAGCCGCTGCACACCAGAAGGCCCGGCAGACCCTCGGCCCTGCGCTTTTCGACGGCCGCGTACGCCGCGAGGTCGCCGAGGTCGTCCCCGGCGTAGACCACGGCCTCGGCGCCCGTCTCCTCCAGGTACTCGGTCAGGGCGACGCCCTTGTCCATGCCCGGCGGCCGCAGCTCCAGCACGGCCCGCCCCGGCTCCACGATCAGCCCGTGCCGGGCGGCCAGCCCGGCCAGCGGCTCGCGGAGCGCGGCGAAGGCGGCGGCCGGGTCCTCGGCGCGGCGGGTGTGGACGGCGAGGGCGCGGCCCTTCTCCTCGATCCACGTGCCCTGCCAGGCGCCTATGGAGTCCAGGAACCCGGGCAGCTCGGCCCGTACGGCCGCCACCCCGGGGTGCTCGGCGGGCGTGTGGACGATGCCGGTGACGGCGTCCCAGTGCTCGGCCCCGTAGTGGCCGAGGACGACGAGGTGCTCCAGGCCCGGCACCCCGGCGAAGCCCCCGAGCCGGACGGCGACGCCCGCCGGACGGCCGGTGATCACGGCCACCGAGGCGACCTCGGGGGCGAGGGCGGCGAGGGCGGGGACGGCGGCGGGATGGGCGCGCGCCTGGTCCGGGTCGGGGACGATCTCGGCGAGGGTGCCGTCGAAGTCGAGGGCGACCACGCTGCGGCGCGGTGCGCGGAGCAGGGCCGCGAGTCCCTCGCGGCCGGCGGCGGTGACGGGCATCGGCAGGTCGTGCGGATGGCTCCCCATGGGCACGACCCTAACGGGCCCGGGCGGGCCACGGCTACGGCGCACAGGGACTCGTACCGGGACGGGGGGCGGGCACTCGGGCGGTGCGCGTCAGCGGCGGGCGCGCTGCGCCTCGCGGATGCGGCGGAGCCGGTTCACGGTGCCCGGGGCGTGGGCGAGGGCCCGCGGGTCGTCCATCAGCGCGTTGAGCAGCTGGTAGTAGCGGACCGGGGTCATCCCCAGCCCTTCGCGTATCGCCCGCTCCTTGGCCCCGGGCCCCTGCCAGGTGCGTCCCTCGTACGCGAGCACCGCGGCCTCGGTGGCCGTCAGCTGCCCGTCGTCCGTCATACGGCCAGATTAACGCCGCCCACCGACACCCACGGGGCCGCCAAGCTCGGGTGGGTGTCGGTGGGCGGGGGTCGAAAGCCGCCGGTCAGCGGTTGTCGGCCGTACGGGCCTGCGTGGCGATGTCCTCCAGGACCCGCTGCGGCTGGCCGTTCGGCTGTACGGCCCGGCCGATGTTCTGCTTGATGCTCTCGCTCACGCCGGCCCAGGACTTCTTGCCGACCGGGTACAGCCGCGAGTTCGGCAGGGCCGTGAGGAAGGTCTTCATCTGCGCCGAGGAGCCGCCGGTGCTCGCCTCCATCGCCCGGTAGCCGCTCGTGGTGACCGGCAGCAGGTCGTACTTCTTGGTGAAGGCCGTCTGGTTCTTCGACTCGTAGAGGTAGTCGAGGAACTTCCCGGTCTGCGCGCGGTGCCCGTTCTTGAAGGCCATCACCCAGTCCGCGACGCCCATCGCCGGCTGGTCGGTGCCGTCGACGGTCGGCAGCGGCACCATGCCGAACTTCACGCCCTTGGCCGCGGCCTGCTTCATCAGGGTCGGGTGGCCGTTGAGCATGCCGACCTCGCCGCGGGTGAAGGCCTCGAAGGCGGCCTGCCGGTCGGTCTTGCCGGGTTCCGTCGGACCGGTCAGGCCCTGGCCGACCAGCTTGTCGCGCAGGAACTCGAAGGTCTTGACGTTGGCCTGGGCGTCGATCGCGTACGCCTCCTCGTTGTCGGTGTAGCCGCCTCCGCCCGCGAGCAGCCACTGCATCGTCTCGGCCTGCGCCTCCTCGCGGCCCAGCGGCAGGGCGAAGGGGGTGGGGACGCCCGCGCCCTTGAGCTTCTTCGCGGCGGCCTCCAGGTCGGCCCAGGTCTTGGGCTGCCAGCCGCCCTTGGCGTCCTTGGCGATTACCCCGGCGTCGGCGAGCAGCTTCTCGTTGTAGAAGAGCAGGCGGGTGCTGGCGACGAACGGCATGCCGTACTGGGTCCGGCGGATCTTGCCGGCGTCCGCGAGCGGCGCGAGGAAGTCGGCCTCGGTCTTCACCGAGAGGAGCTCCTCGGCCGTGTACAGCTTGCCCGCGGCCGCGTAGTCGGCGTAGGCGCCGATCTGGGCGATGTCGGGGGCCTTTCCGGCCTTGGCCATCGCGGCGACCTTGGCGTCGACCTCGGACCAGTTGTAGACGCTGACCTCGACCTTGATATCGGGGTGGTCCCTCTCGAAGCCGGCCGCGAGGTCCTTCCAGTAGGACGTCGAGGAGTTCTGCGGATTGTCCCCGTAGTCGGCCGCCACGACCCGGAGGGTCACCTCGTTGTCCCCGGTGACGCTTCCGCATCCGGTCAGTGCCGCCGCGGCCAGGCTCAGTGCGGCTCCGGTTGCGGCCAGACGCAGGTAACGGCCCTTCACAGTTCTCGATCCACCCCAGGTTGTACGTACGATCCACGTAAGGTCTACACCACTTTGGCGCCTCCTCCACATTCGGGGCCGCGCCGGGGCTGAATTTGTATGGCGACTCAACAATCCCCTCCAATGGACTAGACCTTTCCGGACCGAGCGAGCGAGACTGTCACCTGTGAAACCCGTGAAACACGTCATCGCCCTCGATGTGGGCGGCACCGGGATCAAGGCCGCCCTCATCGCCGAGGACGGCAGCCTGCTCCACGAAGCGCGCCGCGCCACCGGCCGCGACCGGGGCCCCGACGCCGTCGTCGAGACGATCCTGGACTTCGCCGCCGAGCTGCACGCGCTCGGCCGCGAGCGCTTCGGGGCGGCCGCCTCCGCGGTCGGCGTCGCCGTGCCCGGCATCGTCGACGCCGAGGGCGGGACCGCCGTCTACGCGGCCAACCTCGGCTGGCGCGACGTGCCGATGCGCGAGCTGCTGACCGGCCGGCTCGGCTCCCTTCCCGTGGCCCTGGGCCACGACGTGCGGACGGGCGGACTCGCCGAGGGCCGGATCGGGGCCGGCCGGGGCACCGACCGCTTCCTGTTCGTCCCGCTCGGCACCGGCATCGCCGGCGCCATCGGCATCGCCGGCCGCATCGAGGCCGGCGCCCACGGCTGTGCCGGCGAGATCGGCCACATCGTGGTCCGCCCCGGCGGCCTCCCCTGCGGCTGCGGGCAGCGCGGCTGCCTGGAGACCCTGGCCTCCGCCTCCGCCGTGAGCCGTGCCTGGGCGGCCGCCTGCGGCATCCCGGACGCGGACGCCGCGGACTGCGCGAAGGCCGTCGTGTCCGGCGACGCGGCGGCCCGCGAGGTGTGGCTCACGGCCGTCGGCGCGCTCGCCGACGGCCTGGTCACGGCGATCACCCTGCTGGACCCGAGCACGCTGATCATCGGTGGCGGGCTCGCCGAGGCGGGGGAAACCCTGTTCACACCGCTCCGGGCGGCCGTCGAGGAGCGCGTGACGTTCCAGCGGCTTCCGGACATCGTCCCGGCGGCCCTCGGGGACACCGCCGGATGCCTGGGCGCAGGGCTGCTCGCCCGGGACCTACTCGCCACGGAGGTACCTGCCTGATGGCCGGAAGCGCACACAGCACCGTTCTCTCCGGCGCCCGGGTGGTGCTGCCCACCGGGATCGTGGCAGGCGGGCGCGTCATCGTGGAGGGCGACCGGATCGCCGGCAGCGCCCACGAGAACGCGGCCGTCGTCGACCTGTCCGGACACTGGCTCGTCCCCGGCTTCGTGGACATGCACAACCACGGGGGCGGCGGCGCCTCCTTCACCTCCGGCACCGCCGAGGAGGTGCTGAGGGGCGTACGGACGCACCGCGAGCACGGCACCACCACGCTGGTCGCCTCCACCGTCACCGGCGGTCTGGACGAACTGGCCCGCCGCGCCGGGCTGCTCGCCGAGCTGACGCAAGCGGGCGAGATCGCGGGCATCCACTTCGAGGGCCCGTTCATCAACCCCTGCCGCAAGGGCGCGCACAAGGAGGAGCTGCTGCGCGACCCCGACCCGGCCGAGGTGCGCAAGCTGGTCGACGCCGCCCACGGCGCCGCCCGCATGGTCACCCTCGCCACCGAGCTGCCGGGCGGGCTGGACTCCGTACGGCTGCTGGCCGAGCACGGGGTGATCGCCGCGATCGGGCACACCGACTCCACGTACGACCAGACCCGCCAGGCCATCGACGCGGGCGCCACCGTGGCCACCCACCTGTACAACGCGATGCCCGGCATGGAACACCGGGCGCCGGGCCCGATCGCCGCGCTGCTGGAGGACGAGCGGGTCACCGTCGAGCTGATCAACGACGGCACCCACCTGCACCCGGCGATGCTGGAGCTGGCCTTCCACCACGCCGGCGCCCACCGCGTCGCCCTGATCACCGACGCCATGGACGCGGCCGGCTTCGGGGACGGGATCTACCACCTCGGGCCGCTGGAGGTGGAGGTGAAGCAGGGCGTGGCGCGGCTCGTCGAGGGCGGTTCGATCGCGGGCTCCACGCTGACCCTGGACACGGCGTTCAAGCGCTCGGTGACCCTGGACCGGCTGCCCGTCGAGTCCGTGGTCCAGGCGATCTCCGCCAACCCGGCCAAACTGCTCGGCCTGTACGACCGGGTGGGCTCGCTGGAGCCGGGCAAGTACGCCGACCTGGTCGTCCTGAATGCCGCGTTCGACCTGAAGGGGGTCATGCGGCGCGGCGAATGGATCGTCAACCCGCTGTAGGAGCCGGTGCGGCAACACCGGTGCGGTGCGGCACCGGCGCGGCGCGGCGGTGGGCCGCCGATCGGGGGTACCGGGCAGCGGAGGCGGGGGCGGACGGCCCGCAGGACTGGGCCGCCCGCCCCGTCTTTGACATG
Source organism: Streptomyces sp. NPDC043854 (assembly GCF_056436005.1). Taxonomy (NCBI): domain Bacteria; kingdom Bacillati; phylum Actinomycetota; class Actinomycetes; order Kitasatosporales; family Streptomycetaceae; genus Streptomyces; species Streptomyces sp. NPDC043854. The sequence goes on along the minus strand of NZ_JBWKDK010000009.1, from coordinate 96,144 downwards.
ATCCCGGCACACACCGAGACCGGGACCTGAAAAGACCATGATCCTGACCGTGACGCTCAACACCGCACTCGACGTCACCCACCGCGTATCGAGGCTGATTCCGCACACCACGCACCGGGTCACCGCCGTGGCCGAGCGGCCCGGAGGCAAGGGCCTCAACGTGGCCCGCGTGCTGGCCGCGCTGGGCCGGCCGGTGACGGCGACCGGCTTCGCGGGCGGTCGCACGGGCGCGGCCGTACGCGAACTGCTCGCCGGCTGCCCCGGTGTGACCGACGCTCTGGTCCCCTGCGCGGGCACCACCCGGCGCACCCTGGCCGTGGTCGACGAGTCCTCGGGCGACACCACGCAGTTCAACGAGCCGGGCCCGCTGATCGGTTCCGGGGAGTGGGCGCAGTTCCTGGACCGGTACGAGGACCTGCTCGCCGGCGCCGAGGCGGTGGCCCTGTGCGGCAGCCTGCCGCCGGGCGTGCCGGTGGGCGCGTACGCCGTCCTCGTCCGCGCGGCCCGCGCGGCCGGCGTGCCGGTGCTCCTGGACACGAGCGGCGAGGCGCTGCGCCGCGGGATCGCCGCCCGTCCCGAGATGGTCAAGCCGAACGCCGCCGAACTCGCCGAACTGACCGGCTCCCGCGAGCCGGGCCAGGCCAGCCGCGACGCCCGGCGCCGGGGCGCGCACGCCGTGGTCACCTCGCTCGGCCCGGAGGGCCTGCTGGCCGCCACCGGCGAGGGCACCTGGCAGGCGGCCCCGCCCCGGGCCCTGTCCGGCAACCCGACCGGGGCCGGTGATTCCGCCGTGGCGGGCCTGCTGTCGGGTCTGGTCGAGGGCCTGGACTGGCCGGCCCGCCTGGCCCGCGCGGTGGCCCTCTCCGCAGCCACGGTCCTCGCCCCGGCGGCGGGGGAATTCGACCCCTGCACCTACGAGGAACTGCGGAAGACGGTCTCCGTCACAGGTCGCAGCTGACCACTCGGGGCAGGAGAGGCGGCTGAGTGGCCATCAGCAGCCTTCGGATCACGCGGACTTGAGGCACTCGCGGCGCCGCCGCCCCCTTCGGCACGTTTAGGATCACGGGGCAACTCGATCTTGAGCGAAGCAAGGCTGCACACATGAACCGAATCATCCGCACGCTCGCCGTCGCCGTCGGCACGGCGGCCCTCTCCACGCTGGCCGCGGTTCCCGCCCAGGCCGCGACGATCTCGGGGGGCTCCTGCGGCGCGGGCTACCGCTTGCAGGACGCATTCCCGCTCGGCCAGGAATTCCCCACCGGCTCCGGCGTCATATCCCTCTACTACAACAGCTCCACCGGGAAGAACTGCGCGATCCTCCGCCGCGACGCCAGGTTCACCGTCACCGACGGCATGGGCGTCACCCTGGAGGCCAGGGGCGGCGAGGTCGACACTGACGGCCAGCGGGCCTACACCCAGTTCGCGGGCCCGGTGTACGTCAACGCCCGCGGCAAGTGCGTCAAGGTCTCGGGCAACATCACGGGCATCTGGAAGGACGGCATCATGGCGAAGACGGACACGGGCGGCAGTCCCGGCTGGGTCCACTGCGGCTGAGGCCGGTTCGTGGAACGAAATCCGGCCCTGCCGCGTGTGCGGCAGGGCCGGACTCATAGCGGTCGGCGCCGGCGGCGGGTCAGCGCTTGACCCAGCCCTGGCCCAGCGAGAGCTGGTCGAAGATCGCCTCGCACTGGTTGCCGGCCTCACACGAGATTTTCATCGTGTTGGTGCCCTTCTTCAGGTTGATGAACGCGTAGGTGCGCGTCCAGCCCTTGTCCCAGGCACCGGCTTCGGCCTTGGCGAAGTTCGCCAGGTTCAGGGACTGCGTCGGGTTCTGGCCGTTGACCGTGAGGGTCACCTTGGCGTCCTTGCCGGGCACCGCGTAGTTCACGAAGAGCGTGTGGTCCCCGCCGTTCGGCAGGTCCACGGTCCAGGTCAGCGCCGCACCGGTCTGGTTGAAGTTGCCGACGTACTGGCCGCCGGCGCCCTTCCCGCCGGGCACCGCGTTCTGCAGCAGGGCACCGCCGGTCAGGGCCATGCCCGCGCCCGCAGCGTCCCCCTTCGGCAGCGGCACCTCGGGGGATGCCGAGGGGCTCGGGGCGCCCGAGGCTCCGGAGTTCTGCGGCTGCGGCTGCTGCTGGGTCTGCGTGCCGCCCTGGTCGGCGGTGTTCTTGCCCGCGTCCTTGTCGCCGAAGGCCAGGGCCGCGCCGATGCCGATCGCGACGGCGCCGACCACGGCGACGGCCGCGATGAGCAGGCCGCGCCGGCTGGAGCTGCTGCTGCCGCCGCCGCGCCCGCCGCGGCCGCCGCGGCTGCCGGAACCGCCGGCCTGCGCCTGCATCGACGCCGTGGGGGGCTGCTGCTGCGGCACGCCGTAGCCGCCCGCCTGCAGCGCCTCCGGGGCCTGGTACTGGGCCTGGTAGCCGGGCTGCTGCTGGGGCGGAACCTGGCCGCGCTGGCCGCCGTACGTCCGCTCGCCGACCGTGCGCACCTGGTTGTACGACGTGCGGGGGACACCGCGCGCCGCTCCGGACCCGGTTCCCGCAGCCTGACCGTCCGCGTAGAGGTAGCCGAACGGATCGTCGTCCTCGGGCTTGTTCGCCCCGCTGTTCGGGCCGTTGTTCGCGGGCGTCGTCATCGCAGGTCACTCCTTTCAATCCTGGGGAGCCTACCCCGAACACGTGCGCCCCCGGGCGGCCGACGGCCTCAGCCGGCCCTGCGATGTGCTTTGGAACGAGACCGTTTCTCGATGTACATCCGCTGGTCGGCGGAGCGCAGCACCTCGTCCGCCGACATGCCGCAGCTGGCCCAGCCGATGCCGAAACTGGCGCCGACCCGCACGGCGCGGCCGTCCACCCGGATCGGCGGGATGATCGCGTTGCGCAGCCGGACGGCGAGATCGGCGGCGTCGGCGGCGCCCAGTCCGTCGGCAAGGACGACGAACTCGTCACCACCCAGCCGAGCGACGGTGTCACCGTCGCGGACGCCCGTCGTCAGCCGGCGGGCGACCTCGATCAGCACTGCGTCGCCGGTGTGGTGCCCGAACCGGTCGTTGATCGACTTGAATCCGTCGAGGTCGCAGAAGAGCACCGCGAGCCCCTTCGTCCCGTCGTCCACGTCGGAGGCGGGCGCCACCGCGTGCACGTGGTGGTCGTACGGGTCCACCCCGCCGGAGAGGTCGAAGGGCTCGGGGAAGCCGTCGTACCGGAACCCGGGGTCGGCGGGATCGCCGACGCTCCCCGGGCGGCCCGGGCCGCCCGGGACGCCCGGGACGGGCGCGCTGTCGACGCTCCGGCCCTCGTACGCGGCGTCGAGCGCCTCCACGGCGGCGGAGCGCATCGTCTGCTGCGGCATGCGGCACAGCCGGGCCGAGAGCCGGGCGCGCAGCTCGGCGCTGTTGGGGAGGCCGGTGAGGGAGTCGTGGCTGGCCCGGTGGGCGAGCTGGAGCTCGTGCCGCTTGCGCTCCTCGATGTCCTCGACGTGGGTGAGCAGGAACCGGGGGCCGTCGGCGGCGTCCGCAACGACGGAGTTGCGCAGCGAGACCCAGACGTAGGTGCCGTCGCGGCGCCCGAGGCGCAGTTCGGCGCGGCCGCCCTCGGCGGAGGTGCGCAGCAGGGTGCCGATGTCCTCGGGGTGGACCAGGTCGGAGAAGGAGTACCGGCGCAGGACGGAGGCGGGGCGGCCCAGCAGCCGGCACAGCGCGTCGTTGGTGCGCAGCAGCCGGCCGTGCTGGTCCCCGCCCATCTCGGCGATGGCCATGCCGCTGGGCGCGTACTCGAATGCCTGCCGGAAGGACTCCTCGCTGGCGCGCAGGGCCTGCTGCTCGCGTTCGAGGCGGACCAGGGCGCGCTGCATGTTCGCGCGGAGCCGGGCGTTGCTGATCGCAATGGCCGCCTGGAAGGCGTACATCTGGAGCGCCTCGCGCCCCCATGCGCCGGGGCGGCGCCCGTTGCGCGGTCTGTCCACCGAGATGACACCCTGGAGCTCCCCGCCGGACGCGTACATGGGGGCGTAGAGGCGGTCCTCGGGGTGCCACTCGTCCTCGAAGCGCGGGTCGGGGCCGTCGGTGTGCCACTGCGGCACGTCGTCCTCGAGCAGGACCCAGCCCTCGGTGTGCGGGATGAAGCGCAGCCCGTCCCAGTTCTCGCCCATGGTCAGGCGGCGCTCCCAGGAGGCGCGGGAGCCGACGCGGCCGGTGATCAGGGCTTCCGCGGCGGGGTCGCCGGCGAAGGCGGCGACGACGAGATCGCCGTCAGGGCGTACGAGGTTGACGCAGGCGAGCTCGTAGCCGAGGCCGGTGACGATGCCGTCCACGACGGTCTGCAGGGTGTCGGCCAGACTCCTGGCCGTGTTGAGATCGGCCACCACCCGGTGCAGCTGCCGCAGGGTCGCAAGACGGACGTACGGCTCTGACTCGGTCTCCATCGCTCGCTCTCCCCGAGACCTCGACAGCAACTCCAGTTTTGTCATCGGCGTTTCGTTGCGGTGTCCCGTCCACTGAATCACAGTGAGCTGTGCGGCAGGTACACAGGGTCAACAAATCTTGCCCTCTGTGACTTAAGTCACATCAGATGATTTAAAGGCGTCAGCTGACGGCTTCTGCACCCGGCAGCGCTTCCCCGCCTTTCCGGCGGCACACGATACGCGTGAGGCCTAGGCCAAGGGTCCGGGACACGGCTCGGCCTGGGGCCCGATGTGCGCCGGGGAGGGGCGAGACTAGCGTTCCAGGCGTGCCGAAGACGACCCCTGTACCCGTACCGACCACCGTCAGCCTTCATCCTGAGGGAGTGAGCCACGACGAGTTCCGCGCCGCGCTGTCCCGACTCGCGGCGGGCGTCTGCCTGGTCACCGCACACGAGCCCCCGCTGACCGCGGACGGCCCGCGCGGCGAGGACGTCGGGATGACGGCCACCGCCTTCCTGTCGGTGTCCCTCGACCCGCCGCTGGTGCTCGTCAGCCTGCGGGAGGGGTCGCGGATGGACGACCTGCTGGCCGAGCAGCCGCTGTGGGCGGTCTCGCTGCTGGCCGACCACCAGGTGCAGATCGCGAGCCGCTTCTCGATGAAGGGCCGCATCAGCGACCGGCTGCTCTTCGCCGACCTGCCGTACGTGCGCGGCGAGGTCTCCGGGGCCCCGCTGCCCGCGGGGGCACTGGCCACGCTGGAATGCCGCACGGAGAACCGCGTCCCGGCGGGCGACCACACCCTGGTCATCGGCCGCGTGCTCGCCTCGTCCCTGCCGGCGCCCGACGCCGCACCGCTCGCGTACTTCCGCGGCCGCTACCGCAGGCTGGCGCCGTAGCGGGCGGGCCGCCCGTCCGCCGGCCGCTACCAGTCGCGGCCCGAGCGGCCGCGCTTGGTCTCGCTGCGGGCCTTCTTCTCCCGCAGCCGCCGCTCGTTGATCCCCCGCGGGATCTTCGTCGCGCGGCGGGGCTTCGGCGGCGGGGCCGTCGCCTCCGCCAGCAGGGACGCCATCCTGACCAGCGCCATCTCCCGGTTGCGCAGCTGCGAGCGGTGCTCGGAGGCGCGTACCGCCAGCACGCCGCCCACCAGGCGCGGGGCCAGGCGCTCCAGCGCCCGCTCCTTCCACACCCCGGGCAGCGCCTTCGTCGCCGCGAGGTCGAACAGCAGCTCCACCCGGGAGTCCGAGGTGTTCACGTGCTGGCCGCCCGGCCCGGAGGAACGCGAGAACCGCCACGAGAGCTCCGCCTCGGGGAGCACGACGGAGCCGCGGATGACATAGGGACCAGGCATGGCCCCATGATCCCGCCCCGCTCACGCCCCCGTCACCCGTATTTCCGTACCGTCGGAACGGAAAGCCGCAGGAGAAAGCCCTGCGGAAGCCCGCGGAGGAAATCCGGGCGGAAATCGGCAGGCCGGAACCTGCGAGGCCCCTCCCCGCGTTATGAAGGTCAGCGGTACCTTGACCGCACATCTCGCGGTCAGCGACGAGGAAGGGACACCAGTCACAATGGCAGTAAGCCTGTCCAAGGGCGGCAACGTCTCGCTCACGAAGGAGGCCCCCGGCCTCAGCGCCGTCACGGTCGGTCTCGGCTGGGACGTCCGGACGACGACCGGTGTCGACTTCGACCTGGACGCCTCCGCCATCGCGGTGAACGCGATGGGCAAGGTCGTCTCGGACAGCCACTTCGTCTTCTTCAACAACAAGTCCACCCCGGACCAGAGCATCGTGCACACCGGTGACAACCGCACCGGCGAGGGCTCGGGCGACGACGAGGCGATCAAGGTCAACCTGGCCGCCCTCCCGGCCGACGTGGACAAGATCGTCTTCCCGGTCTCGATCTACGACGCCGACACCCGCCAGCAGAACTTCGGCCAGGTCCGCAACGCCTACATCCGCGTCGTGAACCAGGCCGGCGGCGCCGAGATCGCCCGCTACGACCTCTCCGAGGACGCGGCCACCGAGACCGCCATGGTCTTCGGCGAGCTCTACCGCAACGGCGCCGAGTGGAAGTTCCGCGCGGTCGGCCAGGGCTACGCCTCGGGCCTGACCGGCATCGCCCAGGACTTCGGCGTCAACGTCTGAGCCACCCGGCCCGAAGCCCCCTCCCGGTCGGGGAGGGGGGCTTCACCCCACCCTGCCGGGCCCCGCGGAATCCGGTGCACGCACGGGGGCGGCCTTCGCCAAGCGGCCTCGCGGACCACGTCGAGGACCGCTTCCGCGCCGCGGGCCGCGCGCCAGGGCCGGCCGGCGCGGATCAGCGCGGGCGCTCCTTGCCGTACAGCCAGATGTCCCAGACCTTCGACAGGTCCATGCCCGTCTTCCGCTCCGCGTAGGCGGTGAAGTCGGCCGTGCTCGCGTTGCCGTGCCGGTGGTCGGCGGCCCAGCCGCGCAGCAGCGCGAAGAACCTCGCGTCGCCGGCCTCCTGCCGGATCCGGTGCAGCACCATCGCGCCCCGGTAGTACACCGGGAGCGCGGAGATGTCCTCCGGGCCGGGCGGCGCGGCCGGCGGGAACGCGTCCCAGTCGGTGCCGGCGCCCTCGTCGACGGAGGTGTCGCCGGCCAGGAAGGCGCCGAAGCGGCGCTCGGCGGACGGCCCGCCGTGCTCCTCGGCCCACAGCCACTCCGCGTACGTCGCGAAGCCCTCGTTGAGCCACATGTCCTTCCAGGACTTCGGCGACACCGAGTTCCCGAACCACTGGTGCGCCAGCTCGTGCAGGACCAGCCCCTCGTCGGCCGGGGCGCCGGAGAAGACGGGCCGGGTCTGCGTCTCCAGCGCGTACGCGAGGCTGTCGGACGGCGCAACGATCGCGCCCGCGGACGCGAAGGGGTACGGGCCGAACCTCGCGGTGCCCCACTCCACCATCTCCGGCAGCCGCGCCAGCGCGGGCCCGCCCCCCTCCGGCTCCCCCGGGGCCACGGCCGTGTACAGCGGCACCCCGGACGCGGTCCGCCCGGTCGTCACCGTGAACTTCCCGACGGCCGCCGTGACCAGGTAGCTCGCGACCGGCTCAGCGCTGTGCCAGGCGAACGCGGTCCGGCCGTCGCCGGTGTCGGAGCGCGAGCGCAGCAGCCCGTTGGACACGGCCTCGTAGCCCTTCGGGACGGTGAGGGTGATGTCGTACGCGGCCTTGTCGCTGGGGTGGTGGTTGCCGGGGAACCAGGTCATCGACCCGACCGGCTCCCCGACCGCCAAGGCCCCGTCCTCGACGGGGATCCAGCCCTCCTCGGAGCCGTCCGGATCGGCGAGGGTCTTGGGCTTGCCGCTGTACGCGACCTCCGTGCGGAAGACCTCCCCGGTCCCCAGGTCCTCGGCCGGGCGCACCGTCAGCTCGTTGCCGGTGCGGTTGAACCGGGCCGCGGTGCCCTGCACCGTGACCCCTACGACCTTCAGGCCGCTGAAGTCGAGGTTGAACGAGCTGAGACCCTGCTCGGCCCGGGCCGTGATGACGGCCTTGCCGTGCAGCACCTCGTCCTCGGGGTCGTACGCCAGGTCCAGCCGGTAGTGGTCGACCTGGTAGCCGCCGTTGCCCGCCTTCGGGAAGTACGGGTCGCGCAGGCCCGATGCGCCCGGCCGCCCCTGCACCGTGCTGCCCGTGCACGCCGTGGTGAGGGCGAGCAGGGCGGCAACGGCAGGGACGGCGAGGCGGGTGACACGAGAGAGGCGAGTGGGGCGGCGAAGGCGGGGGAGCCTGGCGGGGTCGGCGGGGTGGGGGACGGCGCGGATTTCCACGCAGCCGATCCTATGAGGCATCTTGTCGCACTACGGTCCGATACGACCGGTGGCCCAGGCCCCGCCCACCCCCGTCCGACTAGTTCTCGAGGGCCTCGACACCGGCCTTGGCGAACTTCTCGTCCAGGTCGCCGCTCGGGGCGCCGGCCACGCCGATGCCCGCCACCGGGGCACCGCCCGCCTGCACCGGGACACCGCCGCCGAGGAACAGGGTGCCCGGGATGTCCTTCAGGTTCGGGGCCTGGGCGAGGCGGCCCACGAGCACCGAGGTCGGCGCGTTCCAGGACACCGCGGTGAAGGCCTTGCGCTGCGCCGACTCGTAGGACTGCGGGCCCGCGCCGTCGCCGCGCAGGGTGACGATGGTGTTGCCGTTGCGGTCCACGACCGCGACCGTCACCTTCTGGTTCTCCTTGCGTGCGGCCTCCAGCGCACCCTGGGCGGCGCGGGTGGCGGCGTCGACGGTCAGGTGGGTCGAGGTGGTGAAGTTCTTCTCGCCCACCTCCTTCTTCGCGGCCGCGGCGGCCGGCGCGGCCTGCACCTCGGCCTGCGCGGCGTTCGCGCTGACCGCGCCGAAGGTGCCGGCGCCGAGCGCGACGGCGAGGGCGGTACCGGTGAGAACGCGGGTGCGGGTCTTCATACTGCTGCTCCTTGGACGTCGGGGCCGGGCACCGGTGGCCGGGCACCGGTGGCCGGGCACCGGATGGTTTCGGGCCGGACACCGGGTGGTTCGGGCCGGGCACCGGATGGTTCGGGCCGGGCACCGGATGGTTCGCCGGCCCGTTTCCACCGGCCCGGCGTCGTGCTTCCAGCCTGCGGCCGGAACCCCCGCCCGCCCGTCCCCGTACCGGCTCGCGACGGCTGCCGCACCGGTTGACCCCGGGGTCGTCCGATCGGTTGATGCGCACCGGCCGCGGATACGGCTTGGCTGGTCAGCGCCATCCCCCGCGACCGGGCACGATGGAGCCGAACAGCCGATCCGCACCGGGAGCCCGCCGTGAGCCACCTGAGCCGAGCGCCGTCGCGCAAGGGGGACACCCGGATGCTGGCGGCGGTCATGCACACCGCGTTCTTCCTGCTCCTGGCCGCCTCCGTGGCCCGCTACCTGCTCCGCCACCCCGGCTCGCCCGACACCCCCTGGATCATCGCCCTCGGTACCGCGCTGGCCCTGCTGTACGTCCTCGGCCCGGCCCTCGGAGCCGCGCCCACCGTGCGCCGGCTGGCCTGGCTCGGGCTGGTCGTCGGCGTGTGGGTGGTGCTCGTCGTCCTCGCCCCCAGTTTCGCCTGGTGCGCCGTCCCGCTCTTCTACACCGCCCTGCGGACCCTGCCGCCGCGCGCGGCCATCGTCCTGGTGGCCCTGCTGACCGTGTTCGTCGTCGCCGCCCAGCTCAAGCTGTCCCGCGAGTTCGACCCGAACCTGCTGCTCGCGCCGCCGGCCATCGCCGCGCTGTCCACCGCCGTCTTCGTCCACATGGAACGCCAGGCCCAGGCACAGCGGGCACTGATCGACGACCTCATCCGCACCCGGCGGGAACTGGCCGCCACCGAACGCCGCGAAGGCACCCTCGCCGAACGGCAGCGGCTCTCCATGGAGATCCACGACACCCTCGCCCAGCACCTGTCCAGCCAGCAGATGCTGCTCCAAGCCGCCGACCGGGTCTGGGACGACAGCCCGGCGACCGCCCGGGCGCACGTCCGCACCGCCACGGGCATCGCCGCCCGCGGCCTGGCCGAGGCCCGCCGCCTGGTCCACGACCTCGCCCCGCCCGAACTCGCGGGCGGCGCCGGCCTCGCGGACGCGCTGCGCGCCCTCGACGCCGGACCGGACATCGAGGTCCGCTTCCACCTGGAGGGCACCCCCGTGCCGCTGCCCGACCGCGTCCAGTCGGCGCTGCTGCGGGTCGCGCAGGGCGCCCTGGCGAACGTACGGGAACACGCGCGCGCCCGGACCGCGGCCCTGACCCTCAGCTTCCTCGGCGACCAGGTCGTCCTGGACATCGCGGACGACGGCGAGGGCTTCGACGGGACCCGGCCGCCCCGCGCGGGCGGCGAGGAACGCGGCCACGGGCTCCCCGCGATGCGCGCCCGCGTCGGCCAGCTCGGCGGCACCCTCACGATCGAATCCGCCGAGGGCGAGGGCACCGTCCTGTCCGCGGCCATCCCCCTGGAGCACCACCCATGACCACCGCGACGACGCTCCTGCTCTGCGACGACCACGCGGTGGTCCGCGCCGGCCTGCTGGCCCTCCTCGGCAGCGCCCCCGACATCGAGGTCATCGGCGAGGCCGGCAGCGGGGAGGAAGCCGTCGCCCTGGCCGCCCGGCTCCGGCCCGACGTGGTCCTGATGGACCTCCAGCTGGGCGAGGGCATCGACGGCGTCGAGGCCACCCGCCGGATCACCTCCGCCTCCCCCCGCCCGCCCCACGTACTCGTCCTCACCACGTACGACACCGACGCCGACATCACCCGGGCCATCGGAGCGGGCGCCACCGGCTACCTGCTCAAGGCGGAGCGGCCGGAGGAGCTCTTCGCCGCGATCCACGCCGCCGCGGCCGGGCGCACCACCCTGTCGCCGCCGGTCGCCAGCCGCGTGATGGCCCGCATGCGGGGCTCCCGGCCCACCCTGACCGACCGCGAGCTGGACATCCTGGGCCAGCTGGCCCGCGGCCTCGGCAACCGGGAGATCGCCCGCGCCCTGTTCATCAGCGAGGCCACGGTCAAGACCCACCTGGGCCGCATCTACGACAAGCTCGGCGTCGACACCCGCGCGGGCGCCGTCTCGGTGGCCAAGGAACAGCGCCTCCTCCCGTAGGGCCGGGACCGACGAAGCCGGGCCGCCACCCTGCTGCACGGCGTGGGCGTGGGACCATCGGGGGGTGCTCGACATCGGCTACTCCCTCTCCCGGCGCTTCCCCGACCCCCCGCAGACCGACTACCGGACCGCGGACGTCCACTCCCTGCGCCACGACCTGTTCTGCGGGGACGTCTACCTCGCCGACACCGAATCGGACCGGGAGGTGTCCACGGCCTGGGGATGGGTGCCCGTCCTGGACTTCGCCTGGGCGCTGTGCGACATCGTCGAGCAGCTCGACCGGGACCCGCGCGGCAGCCGCTCCGCCGACCGGCAGTACGCCGAGCTCGACTTCACCGAGTCCACCGACCGCATGCTCTTCGAGCGCCGCTTCGGCTGGGTCGACATCGAGGCCGACTGGATGCCCGCGGAGGAGGCCCCGCTGAGCTTCGGCCACAAGCTGCTGCGCCGCGAGGCCCGCGACTTCCTGCACGACCTGATCGCGGACCTCGTCGACATGCACGAGGACCTCGGCGACAACCCGGCCATCTGGACCCTTCAGGCCCGCTTCCCCCGCGTCCCGGCGTAGTCGCAGCGCCGGGCTCAGGGGACACCCCCTTGACCTCAACCATGGTTGAGGGATCAGGCTAATCGGCATGGACACCCTCAACGCCTCCCCCGCCGGGCCCACCATGCGCGCCGTCCGCCTGCACGCCTTCGGCCCCGCCGACAACCTCTCCCCCGAGCGCACCGACACCCCCGTCCCCGGCCCCGGCCAGGTCCGCATCGCCGTCGCCGCCGCCGGCGTCCACCTCCTCGACACCGTCCTCCGCGAGGGCGAGCAGGGCCCCGCCCCGGCCCTCCCCGAGCTCCCCACCATCCCCGGCCGCGAGGTCGCCGGCACCGTCGAGGCCCTCGGCCCCGGCACCGACCCCGCCTGGCTCGGCCGCCGCGTCGTCGTCCACCTCGGCTTCGCGCCCGGCGGATACGCCGAGTACGCCGTCGCCGACGCCGACCGCCTGCACCCCGTCCCGCAGGGCCTCGACCCGGCCGAAGCCGTCGCCATGATCGGCACCGGCCGCACCACCCTGGGCGTCCTCCAGTTCGCCGACCTCGGCCCGGACTCCATCGCGCTCGTCCCCGCCGCCGCCGGCGGCATCGGCACGCTGCTCGTGCAGTACGCCAAGAACGCCGGCGCCACCGTCATCGCCCTCGCCGGCGGCCCCGCCAAGACCGCCCTGGCCGCCGCCAACGGCGCCGACCTCGCCGTCGACTACACCGGCCCGGACTGGCCCACCGCCGTCCGCGCCCACCTCGACGCCCTGGGCCGCACCGGCGCCACCGTCCTGTTCGACTCCGTCGGCGGCACCGCCGCCCACACCGCCCTCGGCCTCCTCGCCCCCGGCGCCCTCCACCTGGTCTTCGGCTGGTCCGGCGGGCCGATCCCCCTCACCGACGCCGACCGCGCCGACCTCGACGCCCGCGGCGTCACCACCCACCACGTCCTCGGACCCGCCATGCTCCAGCGCGCCGGCGGCGACAACCCCATCCGGGTCCTGGAAACCCGCGCCCTCGCCGAAGCCGCCGCGGGCCGCCTCCGCCCCGCCCTCCAGCGCTTCCCCCTCGCCGAGGCCGCCGCCGCCCACCGCGCCCTGGAGAGCCGCGCCACCACCGGCAAAGTCGTCCTCGAACCCTGAGCAGCGCAACCACCGGTCGTCAGGCCCTCAGGCCCTCAGGCCGTGCCGAGCCTGCGCAGCGCACCGTCCGTCAGCCGGTACACCGTCCACTCGTCCTGCGGCCGCGCACCCAGGGCCTCGTAGAACGCGATCGTCGGCTCGTTCCACTTCAGCACCGACCACTCCAGCCGCTCGTACCCGCGCTCCACGCAGATCCGCGCCAGCCCGGCCAGCAGCGCCTTCCCGTACCCGCCGCCGCGGGCGCCGGGGCGCACGTACAGGTCCTCCAGGTGGATGCCGTGCACCCCGCGCCAGGTCGAGAAGTTCAGGAACCAGATCGCGAACCCGACCGGCTCGCCGTCCGGCGTCTGCGCGAGGTGCGCGAACGCCGCCGGCCGCTCTCCGAAGAGCGCCTCCCGCAGCTGCTCCTCGGTGGCGCGCGCCTCGTGCGGCACCTTCTCGTACTCCGCGAGCTCGCGGATCATGGCATGGATGACCGGGACGTCCCCGGCGACAGCGCTACGGATCACGCCCGCAGCCTATGCCCGCCCCAACAGCACCTCCGCGACGAGCAGTTGATCGCCATCCAGCTCCGGGGCGCCGCCCCGCGCATCCTCCACGTCCCACAGGCAGCTCTGCAGGACCCGCCCCAGCGTCCAGGCCCGCGCCCGCGCACCGTCCAGCCCGAGCGCCTCCGTCAGCAGGTCGAACCGCCACCGCACCTGGTCCGCACGGAAGTTGTTCCGGATCGCCGGCAGCAGCTCGAACCCCGGGTCGCCCGCGAGCGGCTTGGGGTCGATCGCCAGCCACGGCTCCCGCCCGGCCGCCAGTACGTTGTCGTAGTGCAGGTCCCAGTGCAGCAGCCGGTCCCCGGGCTCCCCCGCGACCTCGGCCAGCGCCGCCGCACAGTCCGCCACCAGCCCCCGCTCCCGCGCGTCCGGGATCCCCGCCAGCGCCGCCGGCACCCGCTCCAGCATCCCGGCCGCCACCGGGCCCAGTCCCCGCACCCCGGCCGGCGCCCGCACCGCCGTCAGCCGCGCCAGCAACTCCCCCACCACGCGCACCGCCTGCCGCGGGTCCCGCTCCGCCAGCCCCGACAGCGGCCGCCGCTCGTCGAGCCGCTCCAGCAGCAGGGTCCCCGTCCCCTGGTCGTGCTCCAGCAGCCGTACGCAGCCCCGCCCGTCCCATGCGCGGAGCGCGAGCGGCTCCCCCGCGCTCTCCTCGTCCGGCAGCAGCAGCTTCAGCGCCGCCGCCGTCCTGTCCGCCCGCTCCACCGGCACCACCAGCGCCGTCATCCCGTGCATCACGGGACCCGCCGGCCGCAGCCCCCACTCCTCGAGGAACCGCTCCGTGCGCGCCGGCAGTCCGGCGAGGAACTCCCGCCCCGCCTCCCCGTTGAACAGGAGCTGCGCCTCGACCAGACCCGCCGGAATCTCCACCATCCCCCGACCGTAGTCCGCGACGACCCGACCCCGCCTCCCCCGCAGCGGCGGCGATCCACACCCGGCCACGACCCCCTGGCCCGCCCGGCCGACCGCAGCTCGGGCCGCCACTGAGCCCCACCGAACGCACGGAAGGCCCCGGAACAAACTCCGGGGCCTTCCGCTTCTGTACGAATTCCCTGGCCGGAAATACCTCTGACCTGGAACGGAGCCCCCTGTCGGATTCGAACCGACGACCTACGCTTTACAAGAGCGGTGCTCTGGCCAGCTGAGCTAAGGAGGCCTGTGACGCTGCGCGCACAGAATCGCCTTCACTTTACACAGCCGACAGGCCCGCTCGCGAAGGACTTTTCCGGTCCGGGCCCCCGCACCGCCCGGCCGGGAGGCGGCTCCGGCCGCCCGCGGGCGCGTCGTACGTCACCCCCGGCCGGGTACTGACAGAACGCCCCCCGCCGGGTAGCGTCGGGCGGAAGTCCACCTCGGTGGACCAGACCAACTTCTTCCTTCCACTCGGATCGTCCGGCACGTTCCTGCCGGTAGAAGGGATGCACCACCATGGCTTCTGTCACCTTCGACGCGGCTACCCGCCTCTACCCCGGCGCCGACAAGCCCGCCGTCGACGCGCTCGACCTGCAGATCGAGGACGGCGAGTTCCTCGTCCTCGTCGGCCCCTCCGGCTGCGGCAAGTCCACCTCGCTGCGCATGCTCGCCGGCCTGGAGGACGTCAACGGCGGCGCCATCCGCATCGGCGACCGCGACGTCACGCACCTGCCGCCGAAGGACCGGGACATCGCAATGGTGTTCCAGAACTACGCGCTCTACCCGCACATGACCGTCGCCGACAACATGGGCTTCGCCCTGAAGATCGCCGGCGAGGACAAGGCGACCATCCGCCGCAAGGTCGAGGACGCGGCGAAGATGCTCGACCTCACCCAGTACCTGGACCGCAAGCCCAAGGCCCTGTCCGGTGGCCAGCGGCAGCGCGTCGCCATGGGCCGCGCCATCGTGCGCAAGCCGCAGGTCTTCCTGATGGACGAGCCGCTGTCGAACCTCGACGCCAAGCTCCGCGTCTCCACCCGTACGCAGATCGCGGCGCTCCAGCGCGACCTCGGCATCACCACCGTCTACGTCACCCACGACCAGGTCGAGGCCATGACGATGGGCGACCGGGTGGCGGTCCTGAAGGACGGCCTCCTCCAGCAGGTCGACACCCCGCGCAACATGTACGACCGCCCGGCGAACCTGTTCGTCGCCGGCTTCATCGGCTCGCCCGCCATGAACCTGGTGGAGGTCCCGATCACCGACGGCGGCGTGAAGTTCGGCGACAGCGTCGTGCCCGTCTCGCGCGAGGCGATCGCCGCGGCCGCGGACGCGGGCGACCGCACCGTCACCGTCGGCGTGCGCCCCGAGCACTTCGACATCGGCACCGAGGGCGGCCTGACCATCACGGTCAACGTCGTCGAGGAGCTCGGCGCCGACGGCTACGTCTACGGCCGCACCTCCCAGGCCGACGGCGGCCAGGACATCGTCGTCCGCGTCGGCGGCCGCCAGGTGCCCGAGAAGGGCTCCAGCCTGCACGTGGTGCCGCGCCCCGACGAGATCCACGTCTTCTCGACGTCCTCCGGCGAGCGCCTCTCCGGCTGACGCCGACGACCGGAACGGCACGGCACGGCACGGCGCCGAACCGGAGGGGCGCTCCCGCGGGAGCGCCCCTCCGGGCATCCGGGCCGAATCCCGCGCCTGTCAACCGGCTATTCGAAAAATCGCGTCGAACCATCCCCCGACCGGGTGACCAAGTGTCGCCGGATCTTCACCGAGCGCTACTCTCGCCCTCGTGACCCACACTGCCCGCCGTATCGGCCGTTCCCTCGCCCTGGTCCTGCCCGTCGTCCTGGTCCTGTCCGGGACCCTCGCGGTCACGATGGTCCCGTGGGCGGACAACTCGTCGTCCCGGATCCTGACCGCCTCCGCCGAGGACGTCTCCGTCCCCGCGAAGCCGCGCGCCCCGCAGGACCTGCTGCGCGACAAGCTCATCTCCGAGCTCCAGCGGGGCGAGATGCCGGACGAC
This sequence comes from Streptomyces sp. NPDC043854, assembly GCF_056436005.1. Classification (NCBI taxonomy): domain Bacteria; kingdom Bacillati; phylum Actinomycetota; class Actinomycetes; order Kitasatosporales; family Streptomycetaceae; genus Streptomyces; species Streptomyces sp. NPDC043854. Next base: position 79,981 of record NZ_JBWKDK010000009.1, on the reverse strand, counting down.
GTCCTCACGCACCTCCAGCAGGAGGTGGACCGGCGGCCCTCGCTCGCCGGCCACTGCGTGGGCATCGCGCGGGCCCTGGGGCGGGCCGCCGTCGAGGCGTACGGCCCGACGAAGGCCCAGTCCTTCGCGCGTCCCGTGTGCGACACCTCGTACGCGGCCGGCGTCGCCTCCATGGGCTGAGCCCGACGGCGGAGCCGGGGCCTACGCTGGCGCCCATGACCGACGCACGCCCCGCACCCCCCGCACGCCCCGCACCCCACGGCAACGACTCCGCGGCCGCGATCCCGGCCACCCTCACCCAGGCGCCCACCCAGGCGGTGGTCCTGGCGGGCGGCCAGGGTTCGCGGCTGCGGCCGTACACGGACGACCGGCCCAAGCCGATGGTCGAGATCCCGGGGACCGGGGTCCCGATCATCGGGCACCAGCTGAACTGGCTGGCCTCCGAGGGGGTCACCGACGCCGTCGTCTCCTGCGGGCACCTCGCCGAGGTGCTCCAGGAATGGCTGGCCGAGGCCGACCTCCCGCTGCGCGTGACCACGGTGGTGGAGGAGGAGCCGCTCGGGCGCGGCGGCGGGCTGAAGTACGCCGCCCGGCACCTGCCGCAACCGGACCGGCCGTGGTACGCGACGAACGGCGACATCTGGACCCGGTTCTCGCTGCGGGAGATGGCCGCGTTCCATGCCGAGCGGGCCGCGACCGCGACGCTGGCGCTGGCGCGGCCGCGCATTCCGTGGGGTGTGGTGGAGACCAACGAGTTCGGGCAGGTGCTGGACTTCATCGAGGCGCCGCCGTCGCCGTACCTGATCAATGCGGGCGTGTACGTCTTCTCGCCCGAATTCACCGCTTTGCTCCCGGATTTGGGCGACCACGAGCGCACCACCTTCCCGCGGCTGGCGCGGGAGCGGCGGCTGGCGGGCTTCCCGCTGCCGCAGGGCGCGTACTGGCGGGCGATCGACACGGCGAAGGACCTGACCGAGGCCGCGCGCGAACTGGCCGCGCAGAAGGCCTCCTGAGGCTTCGACGGGCCCCGCGCACGGAACGGCCCGGGGCCCGGCACGCATCCCGCGTGCCGGGCCCCGGGCTCCTTCGGGTCGGGCCGGTCAGCCGAGGAGGCCGCCGACGAGGCCGGGCCCCTTCGACGCGGTGTCCCCGCCGCTCGTCGTCCCGCTGCCGCGATTGGTCGAGGTCGACGGGGTCCTCGAGGTGGACTGCCTCGGCGCGGTGCCGGTGCTGCTCTGGCTGCTGCCGGTGGAAGGCCGCGAGCCGGTGCCCGTGGTCTCGCGGGCCGTGGAGCCGGTGCGGCTGGGCTTGGTCGAGGGGGTGGCGCTGGCGGCGGGTTCCGCCGGCTTCGAGGGCTGCTGGGACGCGGGCTGCTGCGGCTGCTCCCGGTGCTGCTTGGGCGGCGGTACCGGCAGCGGGGAGCCGGGCAGGTAGTTGCTCGGGGCCCGGCCCGGGCCGGGCACGGTGACGACGGTGCTGGAGCGGACGGCGCCGCCGAGCAGCGAGCCGGTGAGGAGGGTGAGCCCGCAGACGAGGGTGGCCATGACGGCCCCGCGCCGCAGCACCCGCCGCCGCAGCGCCCACAGGTCGGAGCGGGGGCCGAGGGTGCGCCAGGCCTCGCCGGCGAGGCGTCCGTCCAGGGAGTAGACGGGCGCGCCGGCGATGATCAGGGGGCTCCAGGCGGCGAGGTAGATGATGTCGGGGGCGTCGTACGCGGGGACGGTCTTCCAGCTGACGGTCATGAGCAGGGCGGCGGACAGCAGTGCGCCGAAGCAGGCGGCGAACCGCTGCCAGAGCCCGAGGACGGTCAGGACGCCGACGACGACTTGGAGGAAGGCCACGCTGAGGCCGGCCCCGACGGGGTGGGCGAGGGCGAAGTCGCGCAGCGGCTCGGCCAGGGCCCAGGGTTCGAGGGTGCGCAGCCAGGTGACCATGGAGCCGCGTTCGCCGCCGTCGAAGTAGACGGGGTCGCACAGCTTGCCCATGCCGGCGTAGATGGAGATGAAGCCGAGGAAGACCCGCAGGGGGAGCAGGACGACCCCGAGGTTCATGCGGCGGCCGGGGTAATAGGAGGCGTGGCCGCGGTTGTCGGCGGGAGCGCGGCGGGCGGCGTACGGGCCGGGTCCGGCGTCGTACGGGGACACCCCGGCGGGGCCGGGGTGTCCGCCGGGGGGCAGGTCCCGTACGGGGGCGAAGGAGCGCGTCTCGTCCGGGTCGCCGTACTGGCGCTGGCCGATGACGGTCGGGGTGGGGACGGTGTCGTCGGCGAGGCCGTGGCCGAGGTCCACGCGGGGGATGACCTGGGTGGCGCCGGCGTCGGCGTAGTCGTCGGCGTAGTCGTAGTCGTCGTGGCCGAGGCCGTATTGGCGTACGGCCTGGAGCAGTCCGCCCATGGCGGCGGTGTCGCCGGGGGCGGATTTGCCGCTCCAGACGACGGGGGCCCTGCGACGGCGGGCGGCGGCTCCGGCGGCGGTGACGGCTCCGCCGAGGACGGGCATCCGGCCGGGGGGGTTCGCGGGCTTGGGACGCGCGCTCGGGCTCGGTGCGAGCCGCACACGGAAGCTGGCGTGGTTGACGATGACCTGTGCGGGGTCGCACGGCACCTTGACCATGCTCAGCGCGGGCTGGTCGTCGAACCCTGACGTTCTGGTGTCCACACTCATCTAACCGAGTGATCAGTGTTTAGGACACTGCCTTGACGGCAGGGATGTGTCCGAGACCCGTCAAGATCAAGCCACCCCGCCCGAAACGGGCGGGGTGGCACGCTCACGGGTCACTCTCCGTGAGCCAAGTGGATCAAGCCGGGTGCTCTGGACGTGCGGCCGCGGCCGCCCGCGCGGGTGCGGGTGCGGCCGCGGGTGCGGTCAGCCGCGGCGGCGGGCCGCCTCGTACAGGACGACGCCCGCGGCGACACCGGCGTTCAGCGACTCGGCGCCGCCCGGCATGGGGATGCGCACGAGGTAGTCGCAGGTCTCGCCGACGAGGCGGCCGAGGCCCTTGCCCTCGGAGCCGACGACGATGACGACGGGGCCGGCCAGGGCGTCGAGGTCGGCGACGCTGTGCTCGCCCTCGGCGGCGAGGCCGACGACGGTCAGCCCGGCCTTCTTGTAGTCCTGGAGGGCGCGGGTCAGGTTGGTGACGCGGGAGACCGGGGTGCGGGCGGCGGTGCCGGCGGAGGTCTTCCAGGCGCCGGCGGTCATGCCGGCGGCGCGGCGCTCGGGGATGACCACGCCGTGGCCGCCGAAGGCGGAGACGGAGCGGACGATCGCACCGAGGTTGCGCGGGTCGGTGACGCCGTCGAGGGCGACGATCAGCGGCTCCTCGCCGTTGTCGTAGGCGGCCTCGGTGAGGTCCTCGGGGTGCGCGTACTCGTAGGGCGGGACCTGGAGGACGAGGCCCTGGTGGTTGAGGCCGCCGGTCATCCGGTCGAGCTCGGGGCGCGGGGCCTCCATCAGGTTCACGTTGCCGCGGGCGCCGGCGAGCTGGAGGGCCTCGCGGACGCGCTCGTCGTTGTCGATGAACTGCTGGACGTACAGGGTGGTGGCGGGCACGCCGTCGCGCAGCGCCTCGAAGACCGGGTTGCGGCCGACGACCATCTCGCTCTGGCCCTTGGGACCGCCGCGGCGGGGCGCCGGGCGGCGGCGCGCGGCCGCCTTGGCGGCGGCGTTGGCCAGGCGGAATGCCTTGTGGCCCTTGCGGTCCTCGGCCTTGGGCGTGGGGCCCTTGCCCTCCAGGCCCTTGCGCCGCTGACCACCGCTGCCGACCGTCGCGCCCTTCTTGTTGGACGTGCGGCGACCCCTGCGCTGGCTGTTCCCGGCCATGACCTCTACCTGTTTTCGTCGGTGCTGCGATATGTACGTATGAAGAGTGTGCCGCCCGGGGCCCCGGGCGGCACAACGTGGCCGGTCAGACCGGGTCCGGTCAGCGCGGGCCGAGCGTCCAGCGCGGTCCGGACGGGCTGTCCTCGATGACCAGGCCCGACTGCTGGAGCTGGTCGCGGATGGCGTCCGCGGTGGCCCAGTCCTTGCGGGCGCGCGCCGACTCGCGCTGTTCCAGAACCAGCCGGACGAGCGTGTCGACGGCCCCGTGGAGCTCCGCGCCCCGGTCGGTCTCCTCCGACCAGCGCTCGTCCAGGGGGTCCAGGCCGAGCACGCCCAGCATGGCGCGCACCTCCGACAGGCGCGCGATGGCCGCGTCCTTGTCGTCGGCGGCGAGCGCGCTGTTGCCCTGGCGGACGGTGGTGTGGACGATGGCGAGCGCCTGCGGGACGCCCAGGTCGTCGTCCATGGCCTCGGCGAAGGCCGGGGGGAGCTCGGCGGCCGGGTCGACGGCCTTGCCGGCCTTCTCCACGACGCGCTGGCAGAAGCCCTCGATGCGGGCGAACGCCGACTCGGCCTCGCGCAGGGCCTCCTCGCTGTACTCGATCATCGAGCGGTAGTGCGGGGTGCCGAGGTAGTAGCGCAGGACGATGGGGCGCCAGTTCCTGACCATCTCGGAGACGAGCACCGAGTTGCCCAGGGACTTGGACATCTTCTCGCCGGACATGGTGACCCAGGCGTTGTGCACCCAGTACTGCGCGAAGTCGTCGCCGTAGGCCTTGGCCTGGGCGATCTCGTTCTCGTGGTGCGGGAAGACCAGGTCGAGGCCGCCGCCGTGGATGTCGAAGGCGCTGCCGAGGTACTTGTGCGCCATGGCCGAGCACTCCAGGTGCCAGCCGGGGCGGCCGCGGCCCCACGGGGTCTCCCAGTCGGGCTCGCCGGGCTTCGACGCCTTCCACATGGCGAAGTCGCGGGGGTCGCGCTTGCCGGTGATGCCCTCTTCGGCGGGCTGGATGAGGTTGTCCAGCTCCTGGTTGGAGAGCTTCAGGTAGTCGGGGTAGGAGCGCACGTCGAAGTAGACGCTGCCGTCGGCCTCGTAGGCGTGGCCGCGCTCGATGAGGCCGCGCATCATCTCGATCATCTCGGTGACGTGGCCGGTGGCGCGGGGCTCGTAGGTGGGCGGCAGGCAGCCCAGCGCGTCGTAGCCGGTGTTGAAGGCGCGCTCGTTCTCGTAACCGATGGACCACCAGGGGCGGTTCTGCTCGCCGCCCTTCTTGATGATCTTGTCGTCGATGTCGGTGACGTTCCGGATGAAGGTGACGTCGTAGCCGCGGTACTCGAACCAGCGGCGCATGATGTCGAAGTTCAGGCCGGAGCGGATGTGCCCGATGTGCGGGGCCGCCTGCACGGTGGCACCACAGAGGTAGATCGAGACACAGCCCGGCTTGAGGGGCGTGAAGTCGCGGATCTGCCGGGCGCTGGTGTCGTACAGGCGAATGGTCACGGCATCCAGGGTAGTGGGCCCGCGGCAGTGCCCCGCGACCCTTTCGGGGCGCGGGGCTTCTGCCGGCTCGGGTGTGCGGTGCGACGGGTGCCCCTATCGGGGGATCAGGCCCGGTTCGTCCGGTAGACGAGGGCGGTGGCGATGGCGGCGAGGCCCTCGGCACGGCCGGTCAGGCCCAGCCCGTCGGTGGTGGTGCCGGAGACGGACACCGGCGCGTCGGCGGCCGCGGAGAGCGCCTTCTGCGCCTCGTCGCGCCGCTTGCCGATCTTCGGTCGTACGCCGATCACCTGGATGGCGATGTTGCCGATCTCGTAGCCCTCGGCGCGGACGATCCGGGCGGCTTCCGCCAGGAGGGTGACGCCGGCGGCGCCGGACCACTCGGGGCGGGAGGTGCCGAAGTGCGCGCCGAGGTCGCCGACGCCGGCGGCGGAGAAGAGGGCGTCGCAGGCGGCGTGGGCGGCGACGTCGCCGTCGGAGTGCCCGGCGAGGCCGTCCTCCCCTTCCCACAGCAGGCCGGCGCACCACAGCTCGCGGCCGGCCTCGAAGGCGTGCACGTCGGTGCCGATGCCGACCTGCGGGATCAGCGGGGCGGCGGAGGCCGCTGCGGGGGTGGGGGTGGGGGTGGGGGTGGGGCTAGTAGGCATCGGTGGCCCTCCTGCGGGCGAGTACGGCCTCGGCGAGGACCAGGTCGAGCGGGCGGGTGACCTTGAAGGCCTCCTCGTGGCCGGGGACCACCATGACGGTGGTGCCGAGCCGTTCCACCATCCCGGCGTCGTCGGTGGCGCCCTCGCCGACCGCGGCGACGGTCTCGTGGGCGTGCCGGAGGGTGGCGAGGTCGAAGCCCTGCGGGGTCTGGACCGCGCGCAGCCGGGCGCGTTCGGGCGTGGCGACGACCGGCTCGGGCTCGCCGGGCCTGCCGGGCTCGACCTCCTTGACGGTATCGGCCAGCGGCAGCGCGGGGACGACGGCCGAGGCGCCCGCGCGGACGGCCTCGATGACGGCGTCGACGGTGTCGACCGGGACGAGCGGGCGGGCCGCGTCGTGGACGAGGACGGAGGTGATGTCCGCGGGGAGGGCGGCGAGGCCGGCGGCCACGGACTCCTGGCGGGTGTCGCCGCCCGGGACGACCAGGAGTTCGGTGCGGTCGGGCAGCGGGTGCTCGTCGAGCAGGCGGCGCACCTCGGGGGCGCCGTCGGCCGGGGCGACGACGACCACGAGGGAGACGGCCCGGGAGCGGGCCATCGCGCGGACGGCGTGGATGAGCATCGGCGTGCCGCCCAGGGCCCGCAGGGCCTTGGGGGCACCCGGGCCGAGGCGTACCCCCCGGCCGGCGGCCGGGATCACCGCGGCGGTGCGGTGGGGGCGCGATTGGTCAGACATGTGTGGTAGCTCCGAGCCAGGTTTGTGACTTCGGCCGACATGGGTATGGCCCTGGGGAGTGCCGGGTGCGACGCCCTCGCCCCTTCCGTGACGACCGGTCGAGCCGGCTGCCCGGGCCCGGCACGGCAGGGTTCCCGGTACGGCCGGTTCGGTGTGGGTGGCGTGGGTGGCGTGGGTACAGACATGCCGCAGCGCCCGGCAACGGCCCCCTCGTGGAGGAGAGGGCTGTCATCGGGCACCGCGGCACGACTGTGTACGGGGTTGTCGCGTCAGGACGCGAGAACCTCGTCGAGGAGGGCCTCTGCCTTGTCCTCGTTGGTGTTCTCAGCGAGCGCGAGCTCGCTCACCAGGATCTGGCGCGCCTTGGCGAGCATGCGCTTCTCGCCCGCGGACAGACCGCGCTCGCGCTCACGCCGCCACAGGTCACGCACCACTTCGGCGACCTTGATGACGTCGCCAGAAGCGAGCTTCTCCAGATTTGCCTTGTAGCGACGGGACCAGTTCGTCGGCTCCTCGACCTGCGGCGAGCGCAGGACCTCGAAGACCCGGTCCAGCCCGTCCTGGCCGACTACGTCGCGGACGCCGACGAACTCTGCATTGTCGGCAGGCACGCGAACCGTCAGGTCGCCCTGGGCGACCTTGAGCACCAAGTAGGTCTTGTCCACGCCTTTGATCTGGCGAGTTTCGATGGCCTCGATCAGCGCGGCCCCGTGATGGGGATAGACCACGGTGTCGCCAACCTTGAACGTCATGTGACAGGTACCCCTTCCGTGGCTATCCAGGGTAACACGAGAACTGACTGTTATGAATGGCGTTTTCGCAGGTCAGAGCGCATCTCGGGGCTTGACAACCACGATGGGAACGTGCTGCGGAGGGCTTGCGGAGGGGGGTATTCGCAGGTCGGAGGCGCTGTACGGACCGGGCGAAACGGCCACGTTACACCGGAGCGGCAGCACCGCCAGTGTGATGTACGTCCCGTTTTGCCGGTTTCGAAGACGGGAAGCCGCAGCACTCCACTCGGCTGGAGGCCACCCGTACGGAGTGGTTCAGGCCCAATCCTGGAATTGATCACGGAGAGCCGTTCGACGGAATCCCGGAATTGATCACATGCGGCCTCCGGGAGATATACGCGGACGGCACATGAGCAGCATGCGAAGGGCGCACGGAATGCAAGATCGCGAGGCGGGCGCGGGGCCGCCCGGGCGCTGCGGAGGGTCGGGTGCGGCGGCGTGGCGGCGGCTCGGTAACCTAAGCGCGCTGACACACCCTTAGGGCGGCTTTACCTCGGCCGTCCGACACACCGCCGTCCTTCCGTTCCGTACGTCCAAGGAGTTGCCGCCGCCGTGAGCCGCAGCCTTCGACGCGGCGCCCTCGCCGCCACCGCCGTCGTGTTCTCGATCGCCTCGCTGGCCGCCTGCGGTGCGGGCAACGACGCGCAGACGCTGAAGATCAAGCCGGACAACGCCGCCGCCGCGAAGGGCGACATCGAGATCCAGAACGCACTGGTGATCACCCAGGGCACCAAGGAGCGCATGGGCGGGGCCGTGGTCTCGGCGACGCTCTTCAACAACGGCAACCGGCCGGAGACCCTGGACGCGATCACCCTCCCGGGCCGCGGCAAGGTCGCGCTGAAGGCCGCCGAGGGCGCCAACAAGGTCACCGTGCCCGCCGGCGGCTCCATCGTCATCGGCGGCAAGGGCAACGCCTCCGCCGTGATCGAGGGCCCCAGCGAGGCCGTGAAGAACGGCGCCGCACAGGAGCTCGTCTTCAAGCTGAGCAGCACCGGCGACATCCCGCTGGAGGCGTTCGTCGTCCCGAACACCGGCGCGTACGCCGGCTTCGGCCCGACCGAGGCCCCCGTCGTCGGCCCGGGCCCCTCGGGCAGCCCCGCCGCCGCACCGTCGGGATCGCCCTCCGGTTCCCCGGCCGCCTCCCCGTCGGGTGCCCCCTCGGGCTCCCCGGCCGCGGGCGCGTCCCCGTCCCCGACCGGCGCGCGGTCGGCCTCGGCCTCGCCCTCGGCCTCGCACGCCGCCGGCCACTGACGCGCCGAGCACCCCGTACCAACGGGAAGGGCCCCGTCCGCACTGCTGCGGACGGGGCCCTTCGCGTTGTCTCGTCGTCCCGTGGGCGGCCGGGGACGGAGCCGGGCGGCCGGAGCCGGGGTTTACGGCTCGAACTTGTAGCCGAGGCCGCGGACGGTGACCAGGTAGCGCGGGGCGCCCGGGTCGGGCTCGATCTTGGCGCGCAGGCGCTTGACGTGCACGTCGAGGGTCTTGGTGTCGCCGACGTAGTCCGCTCCCCACACCCGGTCGATCAGCTGCATGCGGGTCAGGACGCGGCCCGCGTTGCGCAGCAGCATCTCCAGCAGGTCGAACTCCTTCAGCGGGAGGTCCACCTTGGCGCCGCCGACGGTGACGACGTGCCGGTCGACGTCCATCCGCACCGGGCCGGCCTCCAGCGCGGCCGGGGCCACCTCCTCCGGCTCGCCGCGGCGGCGCAGGACCGCGCGGATGCGGGCGACCAGCTCCCGCGAGGAGAAGGGCTTCGTGACGTAGTCGTCGGCTCCTATCTCCAGCCCCACGACCTTGTCGATCTCGCTGTCCTTGGCCGTCACCATGATGACGGGGACGTTGGAGCGGCCGCGCAGCTGCCGGCAGACCTCCGTGCCCGGCAGGCCCGGGAGCATCAGGTCCAGGAGGACGAGGTCGGCGCCGTTGCGCTCGAACTCGTCGAGCCCGTCGGGCCCGGTCGCGGCGATGGCGACCTCGAAGCCCTCCTTGCGGAGCATGTAGGACAGGGCGTCGCTGAAGGATTCCTCATCCTCGACGACGAGCACTCGGGTCACGGAAGGACCTCCGGGGCAGGGATGGCTGGTTCTGTGGTTCAGGCTGGGGTCGGGTGGCCGGGGGCGGGGGCGGGGGCGGACGGGGCGGCGGCGGACGAGGCGTGGCTCGACGGTGCGGCGGCCTCGGGCAGCCGCAGGGTGAACGTGGAGCCCTGGCCCTCCGAGCTCCACACGGACACCTCGCCGCCGTGGGAGGCGGCGACGTGCTTCACGATCGCGAGGCCGAGGCCGGTCCCGCCGGTCGCGCGGGAGCGGGCCGGGTCCACGCGGTAGAACCGCTCGAAGATCCGTTCGCGGTCCTTCTCCGGGATGCCGATGCCCTGGTCGGTCACGGCTATCTCGATCATGTCCCCGCCGGGTGCGGCCACCTTGCGGGCGGCGATGCCGACGCGGGTGCGGGCCGGGCTGTAGTTGACGGCGTTCTCGACCAGGTTGCCCAGGGCCGCCGCGAGCTGCCCGCGGTGTCCCCAGACGAACAGCTCCGAGGTACCGCCCGCGGCCATGGTGATCTGCTTGGCGGACGCCGTGTGGCGGCAGCGGTCCATCGCCTCCGCCACGAGCGTGTCCACGCGGACGGGCTCGGCGTCCTCCAGCAGCTCGTCGTTCTGCACCCGCGAGAGGTCGATGAGCTCCTGCACGAGGTTGATCAGCCGGGTCGCCTCGACCTGCATGCGCCCGGCGAAGCGGCTGACCGCCTCGGGGTCGTCCGCGGCGTCCATGACGGCCTCGGACAGCAGCGAGATCGCGCCCACCGGCGTCTTCAGCTCGTGCGACACGTTCGCGACGAAATCGCGCCGCACGGCCTCGATGCGGCGGGCCTCGGTGAGGTCTTCGACCAGCAGCAGGACGAGCCGGGAGCCGAGCGGGGCGACGCGCGCCGAGACCGCGAGGGCCTCGCCGCGGCCGGTGCCGCGCCGGGGCAGATCGAGCTCGACCTGCCGTATCTCCCCATCGCGGCGGGTGTCGCGGGCCATGTGGAGCATGGGCTCGACAGCCAGCTTGCCGCCGCGGACGAGCCCGAGGGCGTACGCCGCCGAGCTGGCCTTGACCACGGCGTCGCCCTCGTCGAGGACGACCGCGGAGGAGCGGAGTACGGACAGGACGGTGTCCACTCCGGGCGGGAGCACCGCGTTGATGTCCGGGCGCATGGAGCTCCGGGTGGGGCGGGCCTGGTCACGCTCACTCCAGCGGAACGCCAGCGTTGCGACCGCACCGGTGCACGCACCGGCGATCGCTGCAGCTGCGGCGACCGCCGCGTTCACGTCCATGCATCCAGGTTAAGCAGGCGCAACGGCACTTCCACAGCCGTTCGGGTGGCGCCTCGAACAGTCGTCGCCCAGAGTTCACTGTGACGACGGGGCCGATTCACTTGGGATGCCGGAGTCGGACGCGTTTGCGGCCGACCGTGTCGACGTGGGGCACGAGGCCGCACCCACCCGCCCGCGCCCCGGGCAGTAGCGCAGTAGGCCGAGAGAGGGACACCCATGCGTGACGCGTACCACGAGGAACTGGATTCGATCGGAGAGGGCCTGGTCGAGATGGCCCGGCTGGTCGGTTCCGCGATCGGGCGGGCCACGACGTCCATGCTCGACGCCGACCTGAAGCTCGCCGAGAGCGTCATCGCTGCCGACCAGAAGGTCGACGACCTCCAGCACGACCTGGAGGCCCGCGCCATCGCCCTGCTGGCCCGCCAGCAGCCGGTCGCGACGGACCTGCGGATCGTCGTGACCTCGCTGCGCATGAGCGCCGACCTGGAGCGCTCGGGCGACCTGGCGCAGCACGTGGCGAAGCTGGCGCGGCTGCGCTTCCCGGACTCGGCGGTGCCGCGGGACCTGCACGCGACGATCCTGGAGATGGGGCAGCTCGCCCAGCGGCTGATGGCCAAGGCGGCCGAGGTCATCATCACCAAGGACGTCGACCTGGCGATGCAGCTGGAGACGGACGACGACGAGATGGACCAGCTGCACCGCACGCTGTTCCAGCACCTGATGGACGACCGCTGGAAGCACGGCATCGAGACCGCCGTGGACGTGACCCTCCTGGGCCGGTACTACGAGCGCTTCGCCGACCACGCGGTGTCGGTGGCCAAGCGCGTCGTCTACCTGGTGACGGGCGAGCACGCCGACGAACTCCAGCCGCCGATCGAGCCCGTCTGAGCGGAAGCCCGGAGGGCGGGGCCTCGAGCCCCAATGCGCCGTTGACGCGCTGGTACCGCTGGGCATGAATGAGGGCGAAGGCACGTACGACCGCCAGCCCGTACCCCGCCTCCGAGGAGGATCCATGCCCGATTCCCCCGTCCCCGTCACTCCGGAGCAGGAGCGGCCCCCGAAGACCGAGCCGCTGCGCCTCCCGCTGCTCGGGGCCTGCGGCTGCGGCTCGAGCTGCGGCTGCGGCTGCCAGTCCGGCGCCCCCTGCCAGTGCGGCGGCTGACCCGCCCCACCCGGCCCACGCAACAGGAAGGGCCCCGTCCAGCACCACCGGACGGGGCCCTTCGCAGTGGTCTCGCCCTGGACGCGGTACGGGTTCGCCTTCCCGGCAAGCCCTTCAGGTGCGAGCTGTCGTCGATCAGCGGGCGGTCGGCCTAAGTCGCCCCGTTCTTGGCGGCATCCCGCTCCGCCGGCGTGACACAGAGGCCGTCGCCGTCGAAGCTGTCACGCCACACGAACCCCGGCTTGCACTGGTTGCTGCCCGGCTGACGGTTGGGATTCTGGGCATGCGCCGCATCCCGCTCCGCCGGCGTGACACACACGCCATCCCCCTCGAAGCTGTCACGCCACACGAACCCCGGCTTGCACTGGTTACTGCCCGGCTGACGGTTGGGATTCTGGGCATGCGCCGCATCCCGCTCCGCCGGCGTGACACACACGCCGTCCCCCTCGAAGCTGTCACGCCACACGAACCCCGGCTTGCACTGGTTACTGCCCGGCTGACGGTTGGGATTCTGGGCATGCGCCGCATCCCGCTCC